>DASXNR010000260.1:0-4193 GCA_036494925.1 Acetobacteraceae bacterium | reverse complement strand
CGCTTTCGAGCAAGAACTCACAAACGGAAACAAGCAGCGGCAAGCTCCCGCCCCGGACGGCCAGTATCTCAATGGCATGGCAGGGACCGTGACTGACCTATTCATCGAAGCGGGCGTGAGACGCATCTACGCCATCGTGGGCGAGCTCATTGATCGCGCGAAAACCAATCTCTGGCGCTGAGGAACTTCACATGGAGGTCATCGCGGCTCCACTCTCCTCGCGCGTGCAGGCGCCTGCATGGTCCCGTCTCACGACGCGGCTGCCTGATTTCGTCGCGCTGATGAAACCGCGCGTCATGCTGCTTGCGGTGTTCACCGCACTCGTTGGATTGATGATTGCACCGGCGCACCTCGATCCGCTGCCGGGGGCGATTGCGATCCTCGCCATAGCCGCCGGAGCCGGGGCCGCCGGCGTGCTCAACATGTGGTACGACGCCGATATCGACGCCGTGATGGGTCGCACCGCCATGCGTCCGATCCCGCGCGGTAAGATCTCGCGCGCAGAGGCATTGGCATTCGGACTCGTCCTCGCCGGCAGCGCCGTCGCCGGTCTTGGTCTCGCGCTTAACCTCCAGGCGGCGGCGTTGCTTGCCTTCACGATCTTCTTCTACGTTGTAGTGTACACAATGTGGCTGAAGCGGCACACGCCGCAGAACATCGTGATCGGCGGCGCCGCCGGCGCGCTTCCGCCGGTCATCGGCTGGGCGGCGGCAACCGGAGGCGTCGGGCTGGAGCCGCTCGTTCTGTTCCTGATCGTGTTCCTGTGGACACCGCCCCATTTCTGGTCGCTGTCGCTCAATCGTACCGGCGACTACGCGCGTGCCGGCGTCCCCATGCTGCCGGTCGTTGCCGGAAGGGCCGCAACGACGCGGCAGATCCTCATCTATAGCGTGGCCCTGGCGCCCGTTTCGTTGCTGCCGTGGGGGCTCGGATTTGCCGGCACGATCTACGGCGCGGCTGCCGCCGCCGGTGGAACGATCCTCATCGTGCTGGCCTTGCAGTTGAGCAGGAGCCGTGAGTCGGACAGGCGGGTCGCCCACCGCCTGTTCGCATTTTCCATCGTCTACCTCTTCGTGCTGTTCGCGGCGCTTCTAGCCGGCAGCGGCGGCAGTCGATGGTCATCCATGCTGTCCCTGCGCGCTGCACCGACCGCCGCCGGAGCCGCCGCAGCCGAGCCCCGGTCACGCCCGATCCGGACCGCGCGCAGCTCAAGCAGTGTCAGGGTGGACGAGGCTTGATATGCGGTACGGTGCACTGGCCGTTGTCATAATAGGTGCCGTGACGCTCAGCGGTTGCTCGGAAGGCGTCCTCGATCCGAAAGGACCCATCGCGGTCGCCGAACGGCAAATTCTGTTCAACTCGCTCGGAATCATGCTGGCGATCGTGATCCCGACGATCCTGGCCACCATCGGGGTCGCCTACTGGTTCCGTGCGTCCAATACGCGCGCCCGTTATATGCCGGATTTCGAGTATTCCGGCCGCCTCGAGCTGCTGGTCTGGTCGATTCCGGCCATGACGGTGCTGCTGGTCGGTGGCGTCGCCTGGGTCGGCGCACATGACCTCGATCCGCATAAAGCGATTGCCTCCACGGTCAAGCCTGTGAACATTCAGGTCGTCTCGCTCGATTGGAAATGGCTGTTCATCTATCCCGACCAGGGCATCGCCAGCGTCAACCGCCTGACCGTTCCGGTCGGCACCCCGCTGAGCTTCACGTTGACCTCCTCGGGCGTCATGAACAGCTTCTTCGTGCCGCAGCTGGGCAGCCAGATCTACACCATGGCCGGAATGGCGACGCGCCTGGAGCTGCAGGCCGATCATCCCGGAACCTTTCCAGGGCTGTCGGCCCAGTTCAGCGGCGACGGCTTTGCCGACATGCGCTTTGCCGTCCAGGCGGTGCCGGCCGCGCAGTTTGCGCCATGGGTCGCCGCGACCCGCGGCACCGGTCCGGTGCTCGACGCGCAAACCTATGCCGATCTGGCCAAGCCGAGCGAGGCAGTTGCACCGTTCACCTATCGCGCCGTCGCTTCCGATCTGTTCAGCGCCATCCTTAAGTCACGGCCGGACAGTCCCGACAGGCTCACCTCCTCGCAGCCAGGGAGCGCGGAACAATGAATCTGCTCGGCAGGCTCGACTGGAGCGCGATCCCGTTCGATCAGCCGATCATCATGGGCGCGTCGGGATTCATGATCCTGGCCGTCCTGCTCGTTCTGGCCTGGGTCACGGTCAAGGGAGCCTGGCCCTATCTGTGGCGCGAATGGCTCACGTCCGTCGACCACAAGCGCATCGGCGTCATGTACTGCGTGCTGGCGCTGATCATGCTGCTGCGCGGCTTCGCCGACGCCATCATGATGCGCTCGCAGCAGGCGGTCGCGGCCGGCGGCGCGCACGGATATCTGCCGTCCGAGCATTTCGACCAGATTTTCTCCGCCCACGGCACCATCATGATCTTCTTCATGGCGATGCCGTTCATGATCGGATTGATGAACTTTGCGGTGCCGCTGCAGCTTGGCATCCGCGACGTCGCCTTCCCGACGCTGAACTCAGTGAGCTTATGGCTGACCGCGTCGGGCATTCTGTTGGTGAACCTCTCCCTGGTCATCGGCGAGTTCGCAAAGACCGGCTGGGTCGCGTACCCACCGCTGAGCGAGCTGCGGTTCTCGCCCGGCGTCGGGGTCGACTACTACCTCTGGGCGCTGCAAATTTCCGGCATCGGCACCTTGCTGACAGGAATAAACTTCGTCACCACCATACTGAAAATGCGCGCCCCCGGCATGAGCTACATGCGGATGCCGATCTTCTGCTGGACGGCACTTGCCACCAACCTGCTCATCGTCGCGGCGTTTCCGATCCTGACCGCGACCTTCGCGATGCTGCTGCTCGACCGCTATCTCGGTTTTCACTTCTTCACCGTCGACGGCGACGGCAACCAGATGATGTACGTCAATCTGTTCTGGGTCTGGGGTCACCCGGAGGTCTACATCCTGGTGCTGCCGGCGTTCGGCGTGTTCTCGGAGGTCATCGCGACCTTCTCGGGCAAGCCGCTGTTCGGCTACCGCTCGATGGTCGCCGCCACCATGGCGATTTGCGTTCTGTCGTTCCTGGTCTGGCTGCATCACTTCTTCACCATGGGGGCCGGCGCCGACGTCAACGGCTTCTTCGGGATCATGACGATGATCATCGCGGTGCCGACGGGCGTCAAGATTTTCAACTGGCTGTTCACGATGTGGGGCGGGCGCGTGCAGTTCACCGTGCCAGTGCTGTGGTCGCTCGGCTTCATGGTGACGTTCGTCATCGGCGGCATGACCGGCGTCCTAATGGCGGTTCCTCCCGCCGATTTCCAGGTCCACAACAGCGTGTTCCTGGTCGCCCATTTCCACAACGTGATCATCGGCGGCACGGTGTTCGGCGCGATGGCGGGTTACAATTATTGGTTCCCGAAGGCCTTCGGCTTCAAGCTCGACGAACGCTGGGGCAGAGCCGCGTTCTGGTGCTGGCTGGTCGGCTTCTATGTCGCCTTCATGCCGCTTTATGCGCTCGGCCTCATGGGCATGACCCGGCGCATGCAGCATTACGACGACCTGACTTGGCAGCCATGGCTGCTGGTGGCGGCGGCTGGCGCGCTCATCATACTAGCCGGCATCGCCTGCCAGGTCGTGCAGCTCGTCGTGTCGATCCGCAGCCGTGAGCAGCACCGCGATGTGATCGGCGATCCGTGGAATGGCCGCACGTTGGAATGGTCCACGGCGTCGCCGCCTCCGGCCTGGAATTTTGCAGTGCTGCCGCGTGTGGCCGAGATCGACGCCTATTGGAGCAGGAAGCAATCCGCGCGCTCGCAACAGAACCAACCGGCGCAGCCGCCCGCGTATGAGCCGATCGAAATGCCAAAGAACAGCCCGACCGGCTTCGTCACCGCGTTCTTTGCCGTGGTCACAGGCTTTGCGCTGATCTGGCACATCTGGTGGATGGTGGGTCTCGGCGTGCTTGGCGCCTTTGTGACAATACTTGCCTTCGCGTTCCGCGATGAGGAGGAAATCGAGATACCGGCCGAGCGAGTTGCCCAAATCGATCGAGCTCGCCAGGCGGAGGTCGCCGCATGAACATCGCCGTTGCCACTTACGACATCCATCACGAGGGGCGCTCCGCCGAAAGCGAAGCCGGCCCCGCTCCGAAGCGGATCGTGGTCGCGTACGGCT
>DASXNR010000259.1:0-14834 GCA_036494925.1 Acetobacteraceae bacterium | reverse complement strand
GAGCCGCGTAACCATCAGCACGTCGCCGGGCTCAAGCGCCTCGATCACGCGGCGCAACTGCGCGCGGTCGGTCTTGGCTCCGCTCACGTGAACGTCGCGGAAAACTTTCTTGCACCCGGCCTTGGTTAGATGCCGCGCCTGTGCGTCAACGCTCGCTCTTGCCGCCCGGCGATACCCGCGCATACCCGTATCTCATGGGGGATTCTGAACCACATCTTGAACCAGAAAAAACCTTTGTTCTCAATGCCCAGTTTTGGTTCATAATTCTGAGTCTACAACTGAAGCCGCGGGTCTTCCAGCCTGCGCCCACGCACCGGCTTTACGTTGATGTCGCCCTCGTGCCGGCGAGCTTGCGCCAGGTCGTAGGCCATTTGCAGGCGCAGCCGTTTCCGCGCCCCCGCCAAAAGCCTTGTCCAGCCGGATCGCCATGTCGGCGGAAATGCCGCTCTTGCCGTTGACCAGATTGTTGAGGGTCTGGCGCTTGACACCCAAGACTTCGGCAGCCCCGGTGATCGTCATATCATGGGCCGCGATGCAATCATGCCGACCGGATAGGCCGGGATGCGGCGGGTTCTTCATCGGCATGGCAGTGCCTCCTGTCAGTGATAGTCAAGCAAATCAACATCGGTGGCGTCGCCCTGCTCGAAGCGAAAGATGATCCGCCAGTGGCGCTTACCGTGATGCTCCAATAGCCGGCGAGCCCTTGAGCGGGTGCAATGCCAGCCCGGCAAGTCGAGCTGGCGCGGTTCCGCCGCTTGATCGAGCCGCGCCAGCACGCGAGCGATTTTGTCGGCGTGCTGCGGGTTCAGTTCGCGGGGTCGTCGTCCTCATACAGGCGTCGTAGGCCCCGATGGCGAAACTGCCGGATCATGGCACGTATACTTTAGTGACAATTGTCACTTGTCAGCCCGTTCCGCGCGGCTGCTTGGATCCACGGCGCCCACCCAACCCGGCGCAAAACCGAGCCGCTCCGGCCGCCTGCTCGCCCTCGTCCGCAAGCTGATCGGCGACGGCCGCGAACTCGCCGCCAATGTCCGCCAGTGCGTCGCCGCCGATCCCAGCTTCGCCGGAACCCACTTCGGCACGCCGAAAATCAGCGGATCGCTGGCGGCAGCAGAACACCCGCCGGCCACAGCGCATTGGGTCCTGCCGGCAGTCCGAGACGGTCGGTCAGGTTGCGACGGACGATGGCCCCGTAGCTGCCCACGGCGGCGATGACGTCGTCGCGCCAGCCGGACCGCAATCCGGCGATGCGCAGCGCCGACGATGCGTTGGAAGTCCAGGCATCGGCCGGAGCGTCCGCCGACAGCAATGCGCCGATCACCCACGCCACCGTGGCAGCCCAGGCGCCGTCGCTCCGTGGCGTGACCGCGATGACCGGATCGGGCGCCAGCAGATCGGGGAGCAGCCGGCTGGCCAGCCGCCGCACGCCTGGGTTCAGGCGCATGTCGGCGAGATAGGTTGTCTCTCCGACCGCGGCGCCGCAGCTGCCGACATCGTAGGCATCCAGCATCTCGACATCTTCCTCGAACGTCAGCCGGGAGATGGCGAGATGCAGGCTGCCCACCGCACTCTCCAGTGCCCGTTGTGCCCGGCTGCCGATCATCAGGCAGACCGTCTGACCAGAGAGGTCGGCCAGCCGCTGCACCGGCGACGGCTGCGGCACCATGACGGCAATGGTGCTGACCAGGACCGTGGGGCCCGGCACCACGAAACCGGCCAGGTTCTGCTCGGCGATTTCGCCGCCGGTCAGGAAGGCAACCGCGTCGCTGCCCTGGCGGACGCCATCGAAGCTTTGTGGTGCTTCATAGACGTTGAAGGTAACCCGTGCCGAAGGGCCCAGTACGGCAATGGCGATGGCACGGCAGACATCGACGGTGACGCCGAACGGTGCACCCTCGGGCGGCGCCTCGGCTACACCGGGCCGCTCGACCGCGCCGCAGCGGACGACGCCCTCGGCGCGAATGCGATCGAACGTCCCGGCAGCGCACGCTGGACCGGCGAGTCCGAGCAGCATGGCGGCAAGCGCCGCAATTCGCATTTCCCGGCCTACGGTTTTGCGCTGCCGATACTGTATTGGGGCAGCGTCGCTGGCAGTGTGTTGAAGCCCGCCGGCACCTGCGTCGCGATATGCTGGCGCTGATCCTCGGGCACGATGCCGATCGCCGCGCAGCCCTTCCCATCGAAATGCGGCAGCGCATTCACCACACCGTCCGGTATCATGGCGTAGCTCCCCGGCAGCATCGGCAACTTGCCGGTCAATCGCCCCGGTTCGAATGCCGACAGCAGGTCGTCGGTCTCCGGGGTGTTGATGTCGCGCGGTCCGAGATGGTGCTGCACGAACCCATTCGGCCCGTTGAACTGTGGGTCCGCGCCGGCGAGCAGTGCCTGCTTCTCCTCCGGCAGCTCTGCCAGAGCCGGCAGATCGAACAGCGCCTCGATCGTCTCGATCACCGCGTTGTGGTCGCCTTCCGCGTGCGACACGGCATGCGCGCGCGCATAGGGCGAGATGACGATCATCGGGATGCGAGGGCCGCGTGCGACCGGAAGACCGTCGGGACCATAGGAGAGCACCCGCGGCGGCACATGGTCGTAGAAGCCATCCGACTCGTCATAGGTGACGATGATCAGGCTCTGCCGCCACAGATCCTCGTCGCCGGCGATCAGGTTGATCACCCGCGCTGCCATCGCCTCGCTGATCTGCCGGTCGGAATAGCTCGGGTGGTCATCATCGCCCTGCTTGGTGCGGGCGATGGTGGCCCGGTCCGCGTCGGTCAGAGCGCCGGGATAGTTCGCATTCTGGATCGGCGGCGTCTGCCCGGCGACGTTGGCGAACCCACCGCGGAGGTAGAACACGCCGCCCTGCGCCGGCAGCTTCCCGCCCTTCAGGTCGGCGAACGCATCGCCGAGCCCGCGCAGATTCGCGGTGAGTGCAGGATTGTTGGCGATGTAGCCGAAATACTGCGGGCCGTTGTGGTGGCTGACATAGCCGCCGTGACCCGTCTGGCCGGCCGGCTCGTTCGGCTCATGGTCGTAGCCTTCTTCATACCAGCGCCAGTTGACCGGCTGCCCGTTCCGCGACTGCACGAACGGAATATCCTGCCCGATGTCCGGCAGATCGACCTCGGGTGCCCGGTCCCGCTGCATCGCCGCCGTCACGCCGGATCCGGCCAAGGTCAGCGGCAAAGCGGCGAATGTAAGGTTCTCGGAGATGTTGCCGTTGGCGTAGCTCTCGAGGCCCTTCGCTCCCTGTGGCTCGCGATCGGTCTGCGTGGTGTCGAACTGTGAGCCATAGAACGGCTGCGGATCATTCACCACCGGAACGCCCTGCAGCGTCCCGGTGACGCCATTGACGGTGACACTGTGCCCGGCCGCGCCGTGCTTCACCCACTGCGTTTCGCCGGACTGTCCGGCGATCATGGCAATCGCATTTGGCGACGAAGGCGTGTCCTGGGTGGCGAAGACGTTGTCGAACAAAGTGAACCGGCTCGCGTATTGCCAGAAGAACGGGATCGTGTCGCAGTCGATGTGGCTCATCACCAGGCGGGCGAACTGTGTGCCCATCGCGACGTTGGCATCGCCGCCCTTGCTGGCGAAACGCGAATATTCGTCCTCCGCATAGCCATCCATCGTGGCGACACCGTTCTTCACGTCGATCTTCTTCGCCAGCCCGGTGTGGCTGTGGTCCACGCTGTCGACGAACGTCGCATTCTGCTCCGGGCCGATGCGGAATGGCGTCACCATCACCTGCTTGCCGTCGGCGCCGGCATACACCTGGTTGAAACCGGGCGTGTGCGCGGCATCGCGCGGGTGGATGCCGTCGGAAAAGATGCCGTCGGCACCTGGGAATGTGCCGAATTCATTGTCAAAGGAGTGGTTCTCGTTGAAGATCACGAAGACATATTTGACCTTCGCCCGGAGTTGCCCGATCAACTCCTCCCGGCTCATCGGCGGAGCGGTCGCCGGATCGACGACGAAAGGCGCGATGCCCGGCCCCGGATCGGGTTGCGCCGTCACCATCTGGGCTGATGCAACGATCGGCAGGGCGAGCGCACCCGACACAATCGTGGCTGCAAGGATGGCACTTCGGTGCATGGCGACTCCCCCGGCAAATCCGGCCGGCACTTTACCCGCCGGCTTGCGCCATTGTGTGACGGTTAGGTTACGCGGCCTTTGCCTGTCCGGCGATGCGCTCCAGATTGCCCAGAGTGTCGCGGGCGAAGCTCAGCCGTGTGGCCACGTCCATCTCGCGTGAGATCGCCAGCTTGTGGTCGGGCCGCAGGCGCACCAGCCCGCCCTTGCTGGCGAGCCACGCCACCAGTCCGGCCGGGTTGGAGAATGCGTTGCCGCGGAAGCTCACCAGCATGCCTTTCGGGCCCGCCTCCAGCTTCTCCACGCCGGCATCCCGGCAGGCACGCTTCAGCGCCACGACCTGCAGCAGATTCTCCACCTCCTGCGGCAGTGGACCGAAGCGATCGACCAGTTCGGCAGCCATCGCCTCGGTCTCGGCATCCGAGGCCAGCGCACCGATGCGGCGGTACAGCCCGAGCCGCACCGGCAGGTCGCGCACGTACCCCTCGGGGATCAGCACCGGCAGGCCAAGCGAGATGTTCGGCGTCCAGTCGCGTTCCTGTCCGCCACGCCTCCCCTCACCGGCGCGCAGTTCCGCGACCGCGTCCTCCAGCATCTGCTGATACAGTTCGATGCCCACTTCGCGGATATGTCCCGACTGCTCGTCGCCCAGCAGGTTGCCGGCCCCGCGGATGTCGAGATCGTGGCTCGCCAGTGTGAAACCCGCGCCTAGCGCGTCGAGGGTCTGCATCACCGTAAGCCGCTTCTCCGCCGCCACCGACAGCCGCAAATTCGGCGGCCAGGTCAGATAGGCGTAGCCACGCTGCTTGCCGCGCCCGACCCGGCCGCGCAACTGATAGAGCTGCCCCAGTCCGAACATGTCGGCGCGATGGATCATCAGCGTGTTCACCGCCGGCATGTCGAGACCGCTCTCGACGATATTGGTGGAAAGGAGGATGTCGTAGCGGCCGTCGCCGAATTCGGACATCACCCGTTCCAGCTCGGTTGGCGCCAGCCGGCCGTGCGCCTGTGCCATCCGGGCCTCGGGCACGATCTCGGCGAGGCGCTCCGCCATCCGCGGCAGGTCTTCGATGCGCGGCACGACGCAGAAGACCTGCCCGCCACGGAAGCGCTCGCGCTGCAGCGCCTCACGGATCACCACCGCGTCGAACGGCATGATGAAGGTGCGCACCGCCAGCCGATCCACCGGCGGCGTCGAGATCAGGCTCATCTCCCGCACGCCCGTCAGTGCGAGCTGCAAGGTGCGCGGGATCGGCGTCGCGGTCAGCGTCAGCACGTGCACATCCGCCTTGAGCTGCTTCAGCCGCTCCTTGTGCGCCACGCCGAAATGCTGCTCCTCGTCCACCACCAGCAGGCCGAGATCGGCAAACTCCACCGACTTCGCCAGCAGCGCATGGGTGCCGATCACGATGTTGATCGTGCCGTCGGTGATGCCGCGCCGGACTTCGGCTGCCTCCTTCGCCACGACCATGCGGGAGAGCTGCGCCACCTTCACCGGCAACCCGGCGAAGCGCTCCGAGAAGGTGCGAAAATGCTGTCGCGCCAGCAGCGTGGTCGGCACCACCACGGCGACCTGCGCGCCCGACATCGCGGCGATAAATGCCGCGCGCAGCGCGACCTCGGTCTTGCCGAAACCCACGTCGCCACAGATCAGCCGGTCCATCGGCCGGCCCGACGCCAGGTCCTCCAGCACATCGGCGATGGCGCGCGACTGGTCCTCGGTCTCGGCGAACGGAAAGCGGGCGCAGAACTCGTCCCAGGCACCCTCGCCCGGCGCCATGATCGCGGCGTCGCGGATCTTGCGCGCGGCGGCGATGCGGATGAGCTGGCCCGCCATGTCGCGGATGCGCTGCTTCATCCGCGCCTTGCGCGACTGCCACGCGACGCCGCCCAGCTTGTCGAGCGCCACGCCCTGGGTCTCGCTGCCGAAGCGTGACAGCACCTCGATGTTCTCGACCGGCAGGAACAGCTTTTCGTTGCCGTCGTAGATCAGGCGGAGGCAGTCGTGCGGGGCGCCGGTGACAGCAAGCGTCTCCAGCCCGTCGTAGCGGCCGATGCCGTATTCCTGGTGCACCACCAGATCGCCCTCGGCGATCTCGGTCGCCTCGGCGATGAACTGGTCGGCACGCTGGCGGCGGCGCGGCGGACGGCTGATGCGTTCGCCCAGCAGGTCCTGCTCGCCCACCAGCGCGAGCTGGTCGGCGACGAAGCCGCGCTCGACACCGAGTGTGGCCAGCGACACCGTTCCGGCGGGCTTGCCGCGGATCGCCGCCCAGTCGTCTTCCTGAGCGGGATCGCGGAAACCGTGCTCGCGCAGCAGGTTGGCAAGCCGTTCCCGCGAGCCGCGCGTCCAGGCGGCGACGATGATCCGCTTCCCCTCGCCGCTCCAGCGTTCGACCTGGCCGCGCAACTGATCGAACACATTGCTGCCAGGCCCGCCGCTCTGGAAGAACAGCGGTCCGGGACGGCCACCGCCATCGACACCGACCGCACCATCCGGCCGGGCGAACGGGGAGAACGCGAATATCGGGCTCCCGGCCAGCATCGCGTCCCATCCGGCCTGATCCAGATAAAGCCGGTCCGGCGGCAGCGGGCGGTATGGCACCTCGCCATCGCGCGGCACCAGACGCCGCGCGGCGTAGTGGTCCTCGATCATCTCCAGGCGCGCCGCCAGCACCTCGTCCGCCTGGTGATCCAGGCTGACCGAGGCACCCGGCAGATAATCGAGCAGCGTCTCCATCCGCTCGTGAAACAGCGGCACCCAATGCTCCATGCCGGGATGCCGCCTGCCGTCAGAGATCGACAGATAGATCGGGTCATCGGCCGCCGGCTGGCCGAAAATGTCCCGCCACGCCGAACGGAACCGCGAGATCGCGTCGGGATCGAGCGGCACCTCGGACACCGGGCGCAAAGTCAGCCGCTGGCGGCGATTGCCGCTGCGCTGCGTGCCGGGATCGAACACGCGGATCGACTCGATGGTATCGCCGAACAGATCGAGGCGGACCGGGTCGGTCTCACCGGCCGGAAAAATGTCGATGATGCCGCCGCGCATGGCATATTCGCCCGGCTCCATGACCGTGCCGGCGCGGCCGTAGCCGTTGGCCTCCAGGAACAGGGCCAGCTTCTCAGGCTGCGCGGTGCCGTTGGTGCGCAGTTCGAGGCTGGCACCGGCGAATGCGGCGCGCGGCGGGACGCGCTGCACCAGAGCGTTCACCGTGGTCAGTACGATGCGCGGCCGGGACGGCTTTTCCAGCAGCCGCGCCAGCGTGGCGATGCGCTCCGAAACCAGGGCCGGGTTCGGCGACACGCGGTCGTAGGGCAGACAGTCCCAGGCCGGGAAGCGCAGCACCTCCGCTTCCGGCGCCACGAAGGCCAGCGCTTCTGCCAGCCGCGCCATTCGCGCATCGTCGCGGGTGGCGTGCAGAACCGGGCCGGAGAACTCGCCGCGGCGGCGGGCAAGCAGGAAGGCGTCCCATCCCTCTGGTGCGCCGAACACCGGGGTAGTGGTCATTGGCCAGACTTCGCGTTGTCGTGGGGGTCGAATACCATCATCGTCCGGCCTCATCCCGGATGCGCCGCAGCATCGGCGTATCGGCCTCCGGCGGGATCGGGATGCGCCCGATCAGCCAGTCCGCCAGATCGTTTTCCGGCAGCTCCAGGAGTGCCTCCAGCGCCGCAACCTCCGACTCGCTGAATGCATCCACGTGCCGTCGCACGAAGCCACCGATCACGATGTCATTCTCGTACGTCCCACGATGGGTGGCGCGATACAGCAGACGGCGACGCCTCGCATCGAACGAGGCTGATTCTGGTTCAGTCATCGGCGCGGTGTCATATAGCGGCGACATTACCGTATGTCAGCCCGTGGATCATGATCCGCTCACACCGCTGTTCTCGCCACTGACCACGCTGAAGGGCGTGGGTCCGAGGGTGGGCGCGCTGCTCGCCAAGGCGGCGGGCGGCGAGCGGGTGATCGATCTGCTGTTCCACCTGCCGGAGTCGTATCTGGACCGCCGCCAGCGTCCGACCATCGCCCAGGCGCGACCCGGCCAGATCGCCACGCTGGCGGTGGAGGTGGTACGCCACGAACCGCCGGCCAACCAGCGCCAGCCGTGGCGGATCACGGTGACCGACGGGACCGGCTTCGCCGAGCTGGTATTCTTCAAGTTCAATCGGGAACGGCAGATGCCGATAGGGGCGAAGCTGCTGGTGTCCGGCAAGGTCGAGCTGTTCAGCGGAAGGCGTACACTGGCACATCCCGAGCATGTGGTGCCTGCTGATCGGCCGGAGCTGCTGCCGTCGATCGAGCCGGTGTGGCCGCTGACCGGCGGCCTGTGGCTACGTCAGGTGGCCGGCGCTGTGACGCAGGCGTTGCTGCGACTGCCATCGTTTCCCGAATGGCACGACGCGGCGCTGTTGCGGCGCGAGAGATGGCCCGGCTTTACCGACGCATTGCGCGCGGTGCAGGCGCCGTCCGTGGTGCCGGAGGAGATCAATCGCTCCCGCCTCGCCTACGACGAACTGTTGGCGGACCAGGTGGCGCTGGCGGTGGTCCGCGGGCGGCTACGGGCACGGCAAGGCCACAGCCTGACCGGCGATGGCAGCCTGCGGGCCAAGGCGCTGTCGCGCTTCGGCTACACACTGACCGGATCGCAGCGACAGGCGCTGGCGGAGATCGACGCCGACCTGGGGTCGGATCGGCGTATGCTGCGCCTGCTCCAAGGCGATGTCGGCTCGGGCAAGACGATGGTGGCGCTGCTCGCCATGCTGCGCGCGGTGGAGGCCGGCAAGCAGGCGGCCATCATGGCGCCGACCGAGGTGCTGGCAAAGCAGCATCACCGCACGCTGTCGCGGCTGTCGCCCGAGCCGGTGGCGATCCTGACCGGCGGGGTGAAGGGACGCGCCAGGGCACATCTGCTGCGCGGGTTGAAGGACGGTGCTGTGCGCATGGTGGTCGGTACCCATGCGCTGTTCCAGGAAAGCGTCGAATACCACGATCTTGCCCTGGCGGTGATCGATGAGCAGCACCGGTTCGGGGTCGATCAACGGCTGCTGCTGGGCGGCAAGGGCGGGCTGACCGATGTGCTGGTGATGACCGCGACGCCGATCCCGCGCACGCTGCTGCTGACGCAGTGGGGCGAGATGGAGGTCAGCCGGCTGACCGAGAAACCGCCCGGCCGGCAGTCGGTGCGCACCTCACTGCATTCGCTGGGGACGCTGCCCGACCTGCTCGATGCGGTGGCGCGCAAGCTGGACGAGGGCGCGCAGGTCTACTGGGTCTGCCCGCTGGTTGCGGAGAGCGAGGCGCTCGATCTTGCCGCGGCCGAGGCGCGGTTCGCCGTGCTGCGCGAGCGCTTCGGCGAAGTGGTGGGGCTGGCGCACGGAAGACAGGAAGCGGCGGTGCGTGACGCGACGCTGGCGACGTTCGCGGCGGGCGGGTGCCGGCTGCTGGTGGCGACGACGGTGGTCGAGGTCGGCGTCGACGTGCCGGCCGCGTCGGTGATGGTGATCGAGCACGCCGAACGCTTCGGCCTGGCGCAGTTGCACCAGTTGCGTGGGCGCGTCGGGCGCGGATCTGCGGCGAGCTTTTGTCTGCTGCTGCATGAGGAATGGGTGAACGAGGCGGCGAAGCGGCGGCTGACGCTGCTGCGCGACACCGACGATGTGTTCCTGATTGCCGACGAGGATTTCCGGCTGCGCGGCGGCGGCGATATTCTTGGCACCAAGCAGTCGGGGTTGCCGGGTTTCCGGCTCGCCGATCCGATCCAACACGAAGGTCTGCTGCACATGGCCAACCGTGACGCGGCGCTGTTGGTGCAGAACGATCCGAAGCTCACGTCGGAACGCGGGCGGGCCGTGCGCGTGCTGTTGCGGCTGTTCGAGCGCACCGCGGCGATGCGGACGCTGGCTGCGGGTTAGGACATGTTCCCATCCGGCGTCAGGCCACTCGATCGCCGCGCTTGATCTCCACCGTTCGATTGTCGACCGCGGGGAGCATCTGTGCCGGGTCGCGGGTGACGACGACATCGATGACGGTCGGGCGGTCGCGTTCTTCCATGCCTTGGCGAAGTGCCGGCGACAACGCCTCGGGGTCTTCGACGCGAATGCCGCCGCAGCCCATGGTGCGGGCGATCGCCGCGTAGTCCATCTCATTGAGGTCGGCCGACTGGTACCGCCCGCCCATCATCGCATGCTGCAATGCCTTGACGTAGCCGGAGGCGGCGTTGTTCACGACGATCACCGTGAGGCCGCAACCGGTGCGGCGCGCGGTCTCGAGTTCGCCGAGCGTCATGTTGAATCCGCCATCGCCGCTGATCGCGACCACCGGCCGGTCGGGCGCGGCAAGGGCAGCGCCCATGCCGCCCGGCAGCCCATAGCCGATCGAGGCGAACCCGCGATCCGGGATGAAATGCCGCCCCGGAACCTTGGTGTCGTAGAGCAGCCCGGTCCAATGCCCGGCAAACCCGCCATCGGCGACCAGGATCGCGTCTTCCGGCAGGGTCCGGTTCAGCTCGCGGCAGAGGCGCGCCATATGCACCGGCCGATCGCGCGAATTGAGCCGCGGTGCAGCATCATCCTCCCAGGCCCGCATGCGCGGCGCGACCTCGCCGACATAGTCGGCGCGTGCCGCGCGTGCGGCCGCGCCGCTGTCCGACAGCGCATCGGCAAAGTCTTCGAGGCCGGCGCGCGCATCGCCCCAAAGCGCGATCTCGGCGGGAATACAGCGGCCGATCTCTTCGGCGACGATATCGAGATGAATCACCGGGATGTGCGCGGGCGGCAGAGCGAAGCGCTTGGTCGCGATCTCGCCAAGCTTGCAGCCGACGACGATCAGGCAATCCGACGCCTCGATCAGGTCGTTGGCGATACGGGAATAGCGCCCGAACAGACCGACCGACAGCGGATTGATGCAGGCGATGCCGCCCTTGCCGCTCATCGTGTGCGCGACCGGGATCGACTGCGCTTCGGCGAAGCGGGTCAGAGCGCCCCAGGCCTCGGACAGATGAATGCCGCCGCCGGTCAGCAGCAACGGACGCTTGGCTTTCGCGATCAGCTTCGCGGCGCGCTCGACATCGGCACGGTCCGGGCGAATGCGCCGGGCCGGCGCCTTCAGCGTTGTTGCATCGGTAATGAAATCCTCGGGCGTGAAATCGTGGGTGCCGTGCGCGACGTCCTCCGGCACGTCGAGCAGCACCGGCCCTGGCCGCCCCGACGTCGCCACCGCAAACGCGCGCCGCACCAGTTCGGGGATACGGGCTGTCATTTCGACGCGGATCAGCTCTTTCACCGCGGGCCGGAGGATCTCAACCTGGCGGCTTTCCTGGGTCATGTTCTTCCAGGAATGCATGCGGTTGGTATCGCCGGTGATCGCAACGATCGGGATGCCGCCGTTCAGAGATTCGACGAGGCCGGTGACAAGGTTGGTGGCACCTGGGCCAAGCGTGCCGTCGCAGATGCCGGGACGGTTGGTGACGCGGGCATAGGCGTCCGCGGCGAAGGCACCGCAACGTTCGTCGTTGATCAGGTGATGGTTCAGGCCGACAAGGCCGACCGCGTCGTAGAACGGCAGCAGTTGGAACCCGCCCATGCCAAACATCGGCCCGGCGCCCGACAGACGCAGCATCTCGGCGAGCGCGCGTCCGCCGGTCATCGTGCCGGATGGACGATTTCGCAGCGTGGGGCTCATGGTTTCCTCCCTATCTGGTAGCAAAGGCAAGTAGTCGGACACAGAACTTCACCAGGTGCACACAGAATCGGCGAAGGATCGCACCGCAGCGCGATGCGCCGATAACAACCTACTTTGAGTCTTTGTGTCCGATTACCTGCTTCCTTCCTTGGTCCGGCGCAGCCCGGCAACGAATTCGCGGGCGCTGATGCCTTCGTGAAGGCCGAGTGCCGCCGCGCTCGCGTTGACCCGGCTGATGATGCCGTCCTCATAGGTTGAGCGCGCGTCGCCGATGCGAGCGCTGGCTGCCGAGACGGTCGCAGCCCCGATACCGCGCGCGTCGAGTGCCGGCAAGCGCGAGACTCCCGCCTCGTCCTTACCGATCCCGGCGTCGTTGTAGAGCGCGCCCCGCACGTCGTATTTGAGCGCGGTCTCCGGTCTCCCGCCGAGCAGTCCGCCATGCGAGCCAGTGACAACGATCGCTGCCCTGTGCTCGGGCAACACGAGTGAAGCGGAGTCGAGTGCCCACACCTGCGGCGCTTCGGCGATCAGCAGGAACGCCGCCTCCAGTGCCTCCGGCGGCGCGCCATGTGTCTGCCGTGCCTGTTGCAGCGCTGCGGCAGCATCGCGGCACGATTGGCCGAGGCTGACCCCGAGCGAGGCGGCCAGTCCGTTCGCATGGGTGATGACGCCGTGCGCGATCATGTCGGCGCCATCGCCGATCCGCGCCGTGCCATGACCCACAGTCGCCGCAGCGATCCCCAAGCCCTGCAGGTAGTCGAGCCCACCAATTCCGGCGTGGTCGCGGCCGATGCCGGCGTCGTTGAAGATTGCCGCGGCGGCATGCAGCCTTGCCGCGAGATAGGCGGCATAGACACCACCGTGCGAGGCATTGACGACAACTGCGCCGGCGGCCTCAGGCCCGATGCGGGTGATGCTGTCGGCGATGACGATCGGGGCGGACATCGATGTGGTCTCGCGCTTGATGACGCTGCCCTGGCATCATGCCGGCACGCGTAGGGAGCAGCAATGGAGCCAGTGCGATAGCGGCTCAGGGTCGACAGCGCCATGTGGCGGTCGCAGGATGCCGCGACGATCCAGCCTGGGAAGGAAACTCCAAATGTCCGATGCGCCAACCTTTGGCCGCTACACTGAAATTCCCTTTGAGCAGATGACGCCGGAGCAGCAGGACGGCTATCGCTTTATGATCGAGAGCCGCGGCGGGCTTCCGGGGCCGAGCAAGATCTGGGTGCACAACCCGAAACTGGCAAAGGTCGCCGGTCCGTTCGGCGCGCATTTCCATGCCGGCCGCTACTCGCTGACCGAGCGTGAGCGCGAGATCGCCGTCTGCATCATCACCAGCAGGTTCCATTCGGCCTATCCGACCAACGCGCATGAACGGCGCGGCAAGGAAGTCGGACTGCCGGCCGACAAGGTCGAGGCCATCATCGGCGGCCTGCAGACGTCATTCCCGGATGAACGCGAACAGGTGGTCTACGAAATGGCGATGGCACTGGCCAACGCGCGCTGGGTCCCGCGGGGCCTCTACGACCGCGCGGTCAAGGCGTTGGGCCATGTCGGCATCACCGACGTGATCACCCTGATGGGGCACTACAGCAGCGTCGCGATGACTCTGGCTTTTTACGACGTGCCGGCCGGCGCGACCGGCATGGCGCGATGAGCAAGGAGGCAGCAATGAACGTAATCCCCGTATCTCCCGGCTGCCTGGCCGGTATCCGCGTGCTCGACCTGACGCAATTCGAGGCTGGAACGACCTGCACCGAGGCACTCGCCTGGATGGGCGCCGACATCGCCAAGGTGGAGAACCCGAAGGGCGGCGAGGCCGGCCGTACCGGATTCGGCGATGCGTATTATTTCATGATGTATAACGCCAACAAGCGGTCGATCACCGTCAACCTGAAGTCCGACCGCGGGTTGGCGCTGGTCAAGGAGATGGTGAAGCACGCCGATGTCTTCACCGAGAACTTCGCCCCCGGCGCGGTCGAACGGCTCGGTCTCGGCTACGACGTCGTGAGCGCGATCAATCCGCGCATCATCTATGCCCAGGTCAAGGGTTTCGGCACCGGCAGCCCGTTCGAGAACGGGCTGGCATTCGACCCGATCGCACAGGCCGCGGGCGGGGCGATGAGCATCACCGGCGAGCGCGACGGCCGGCCGGTCAAGCCGGGTCCAACGATCGGCGACACCGGCACCGGCATGCTGCTGGCATTCAGCATCGTCAGCGCGCTGTTCGATCGTACCCGCACCGGCAAGGGTCGGCGGCTACAGGTGGCGATGCAGGATTCGGTCATGCATTACAGCCGGGGCGCGTTCATCACACAGGCGCGCTCCGGTGCGGCGGCGCCGCGGCGGCCGGCCAGCAACAACCCGCCCAGCGGCATCTATCCGTGCAAGCCCGGGGGCCCCAACGATTATGTCTACCTGCTGACCAGCCGCGCCAACCCCGAGCACTGGCCTCGCCTGTTGAAGCTGATCGGGCGCGAGGACCTGATCGGCGATGCGCGCTACGACACCCCCGACGCCCGGTTGAAAAGCGAGGCCGAGGTGGACGAGATCGTCGCAGGCTGGACGCGCCAGCGCACGAAACACGAGGCGATGACGCAGTTGAGTGCGGTCGGCGTCCCCGCCGGCGCCGTCCTCGACTCGATGGAGCTGACCAAGGAGCCGAGCTTCTGGGAGCGCGGCATTCTGCAAACGATGCGGCACGGTGAGCGGACTATGGCGATGCCGACCTGGCCGGTGCGCTTCGATGGGGTCCCGGCCGAGGTCAGGCCGGCGCCGTTGCTTGGCGAGCATACCGCCGAGGTGCTTGGCGACTGGCTGGCCCTGGACGCCGACGCGGTCGCGGGCTTGCGTCGGGACGGAGTGGTCTGATCCCAGCCAACGCCCTCGCCGTCATGACCGGGCCGTGCCCGGCCATGACGGAGGGGTGGCTATTCCGCGGCGAGGTTCGGGGTGAACTCCAGCGGCAGTCCCTTGTGACCGGTCAATCGTTCACCTTCCTCGTACATCTCGAAGGCCCGTTGCTTCAACCCCGGTAGCACCGAGGCGATCT
>DASXNR010000258.1:0-5302 GCA_036494925.1 Acetobacteraceae bacterium | reverse complement strand
TGCCAGGTCTCGATCGAGCCGCCGCCCGGTATCCACACCGGCGGGTGCGGACGCTGCACCGGACGCGGCCAGATATTCACGTAGCGCTGCTGATTGAAGCGGCCGTTGAACGCGAACGTATCGGGCTCCTGCCAGGCTTTCATCACCAGGTCGTGCGCTTCCAGATAGCGCTCGCGCAGCAGGCTCGGGTTCTGGCCGTAGCAGTAGCAGGTGTCCATCGGCGTGCCGACCGGGAAGCCGGCGATCAGCCGACCGCCCGAAATCACGTCGATCATCGCGAACTCTTCCGCCACCCGCGTCGGCGGATTGTAGAGTGCCAGCGAATTGCCCATCACGCAGATCGCCGTGTCGCGCGTCCGCCGCGAGATTGCCGATGCGATCAGATTCGGCGACGGCATCAGCCCATAGCCGTTGGAATGGTGCTCGTTGCAGCACACGGCGTCGAAGCCGCAGTCCGCCGCGAACTCCATTTCGTCCATGAAGTCGTTGTACATCAGATGCGCGCGCTTCGGGTCGAACAGCGACGAGTGGATGTCGACCCACACCGAGGGGTGCTTCTGCCGGAAGTCCTCCGGCAGCTCGGTGTACGGCATCAGATGGAACCAGAGGAGCTTCATACCGACGTGTCCAATCTCGCTGAGACTACTCGCGAGTATGGCCGCGAAACTCCCCGGTTCGTCAACTCACCACATTATGCCCAGTGCCCCTCCAGCCACGCCCAGGCGCCGCCGGGCTGCTGCATCCATCGGCCAGGGACCCAGGTGGTCTGGCCCGGCGGCGGCGGCACATACTGGCCGGGCCGCCACACCCAGCTGTTGCCGCTCAGCAGCCAATGACCCGGCTGCCAGACCACCGGTCCGGTGTCGACGGGCGGCGTCGGCACCAGCTCGCTCTGTGGCGGCGGCGGCGGTCCAGGGGCGGCCACAGTGGCAGGCTGCTGCGGCTGGACGATGACCTGCGACGTGCGCGGCGGCGGCGTCTCCTCCCGCACACAGCCCGCGAGCAATGCGAGCGCCGGCACGGCGACGATCGCAGGGTGCAGCCGCACCGTCAGCCTGCCCAGCGGCCGTCGACCCAGATGTAGCCGCCGCTTGGCTGCTGCACCCAATGACCTGGTTGCCACACCGCCTGCGGGGCCGGCCGTGCGACGTACTGGCCCTCGGTCCAGCTCCAGCTTGCGCCGTCCCACATCCAGTGGCCGGGCCGCCAGGACATCGTCCGGGCCTCCGGTGCCGGCGGCGGCGGCGGCGGGATGGTCTCGACGCGCGGGGGCGGCGGAGCGGTGGGGGCAATGACGACCTGCGGCTGTACAGGTGCAGGCGTGATCACCTGGACCGATTGCGCCATGGCAGGCGCGGCGCCGGCGACCAGGGCGAGCAAGGGAACAGCGAAGTGCATTCGTCGAACTGACATTGGTTATCCTCCGTCGAGCGAGCATTCGGCCAGATACAATCGCACCGATCTCAAGCAACGATTTCGGCTGTTCATGAGATTGGCAGAAAATGCGGCGCCAATTGGGCCGCCGTGCCCGGCCAGGCATCACATCGCTTTGACGCAAGCTTGTTCACGACGGTGGGAATTTACCGCCAATTCAATTGGCATTAGCATTGCTTGACCCAGTCAAATGGTCGTATGACTCAGGCATGGCAGACTCCAGTGCTCTCCCTCGCCGCGTCGCCGCCGTCCGGCGGTTCAGCCGCGCCTATACGCGGATCATTGGTGTCCTCCAGGAAGGCGTGCTGGACAGCCGATTCACGCTGGCCGAGTCGCGCGTGCTGTATGAACTTGCCCAGCGCGGCGTGCTCACGGCCACCGAGCTCGGCCGGGAACTGGAGCTCGATGCCGGCTACCTCAGCCGAATCCTGCACCGCTTCGAGCATGACGGCCTGCTTGCCCGCGAGCCCTCGGAGACGGACCGGCGCCAGAACATGCTGTCGCTGACCGAGGCGGGCCGCGATGCCTTCGCTCCGCTCGATGCACGATCCCGCGAGGAGGTCGGTGCGCTGCTGGCCAGGCTGCCGGAACCCGCGCAGGCGTCGCTGGTCACCGCGATGCAGCGAATCGAGACGCTGCTCGGCGCATCGCGGCCGGCGCCCTGGCTGCTGCGCCAGCATCGGCCGGGTGACATCGGCTGGGTCGTGGCGCGGCATGGCGCGCTGTACGCCGAGGAGTACGGCTTCGACGCCAGGTTCGAGGCGCTGGTGGCGCGCGTCGCCGGCGAATTCCTGGCCCAGCACGATCCCGCGCGGGAGCGCTGCTGGATCGCGGAGCACGACGGGGTGAATGTCGGCTCGGTGTTCCTGGTGCGGAAATCGGACCAGGAGGCTAAACTGCGCCTGCTGCTGGTGGAGCCGGCGGCGCGCGGTCTCGGCATCGGCCGGCGCCTTGTCAGCGAATGCCTCGGCTTCGCCCGCCAGACCGGCTACCGCCGCGTCACGCTGTGGACCAACGAAGCGCTGGTGGCGGCGCGGGCGATCTATCAGCAGGCCGGCTTCCGTCTGCTGGCGAGCGCGCCGCACGCCGACTTCGGGCCGCCGATGGTCGGCGAGGACTGGGAACTGGACCTGCGGTAGGCACAGGAAACCGCGGGTACAGCGTCGGTAACAGCATTTCGCGTCGACTGGGAATTAAGGGGTTTGCCTGGTGCGATGGGTTTCGCTGCGCTCTACCCATCCTACAGCACGCGCGCCAACTCGGCGGCAATTCGTAGGATGGGTAGAGCGCAGTGAAACCCATCGCCTCGCCGCAGAACCCCACTCGAGCCGCACGCTCCAATCTGCAACAACCACCGCAACGGCTCCAGGCCGGTGCAGGCGCCCTGCCATCTCGTAGGTCCACAGTGTTCCGATCACATGCTGGTTCATCGCCAGCACGTCGCGCAGGCTGCGATCGAGCGGGCCCTTCTGATAGACCGCCGTACCGCCCGCGGCCTTGAACAAGAGTTGCATCACATCCACGCCGATCGGCGCTGGGACGCGGCGTGCAGGATACCTGACTCGTCGGGTTCCGCCTGGCCTGTGGCGTAGGTCATTGCGTGAAACTTCCCGGTTGATGCCCGCGCTGTTGCCTCGCCTCACGCCGCCGGCCACGCCTCGCCCTTCATCTGCGTGCGGTGCATGATCCGTCGGCTCGACGCATCGAACGGATCGCGCCGGTGCATGGTGCAGCGATTGTCCCACAGTACCACGTCGCCCACGCGCCACGTATTGTACCAGGTCAGCTCATCACGCGTCGCATGGCGCCACACCTCGTCCAGCAGCGACTCCGACGCCGCGAGCTCCAGTCCCTCGATATACGCGTTCCGCCGCCGCCCAAGATACAGACACTGCCGCCCGCTCTCCGGGTGCGTGCAGACGATCGGATGATAGGTGCCAGGGGCCTCGCGCGGATCGTCGGTCGGCGTCACCCCCTGCCGCACATAGCCGCCGCTGTTGTAGGTCCCGTCGTGCTTCACCCGCCGTCCCGCGATGCGTCGCTGCAGCCCATCCGGCAGTTCCTCATAGGCGCGATACATGCTGGTGAAGCCGGTGTTCCCACCCGCCGGCGGAACCTCGATCGCATACAGCATGCTGGCCTTCGGCGGATCCTCGAGATACGACATGTCGGTGTGCCACACTGCCTCGCCGGCGCCGAGGCTGCCGATCGCCACGCCGTTCTCGATCACGTTGGACACCACGTAGATCTCCGGATACCCCTCGACAAAGCGGCGGCCGTTCTCTTGGATCGGCGCGAAATCCAGCGCGCCGAATCGTCGGCTGAACGCGATCATGTCGTCATCGTTCAGCACCTGCGCGCGAAACAGCAGCACCTGATGGTCCAGCCACGCGCGATGGATCGCGGCAAAATCGCCATTGCCGATCCGGCGCAGATCGACCCCGCCGACTTCCGCGCCCAGCGCCGCGCCCGTTGGTGTCACTGTGATCGCCATGTGGCCTCCCGCTCTCTTGCCAACGTCTCCTGTCGGGCGAATGTAACCGGCGCAGCAGACCGGGGGAACCACAATGCCGCCCAGCATTCCAACGCTGAAGTCACCGTCCTGGCTGACCGAGTTCCGCGCCTTCATCATGCGCGGCAGTGTCGTCGACCTTGCCGTCGGCATCATCATCGGCGCGGCCTTCACCGGCGTGGTGAACAGCCTGGTGAAGGACGTGTTCAACCCGATCCTCGGCCTGGCGCTCGGCGGCGTCGATTTCTCCAACCTGTTCGTCCCCTTGAACGGCCAGCACTACGCGAACCTGGCCGATGCCCAGCATGCCGGCGCACCGACACTGAACTTTGGCCTGTTCATCAACGCGATCATCAACTTCCTGATCGTCGGCTTCGCCATCTTCTGGGTGGTGAAGGCGCTGACCCGGCTGCACCTGCGGGAGGAAGCCAAGGCCGGCCCCAAAACAGAAGAGCTGCTGGTGGAGATCCGCGACATCCTCAAGGACCAGGCCGTGTCGCACCCGCCACAGAATTAACCATATTTTTCGGACGCCACCGCACCCACCGGAATAGACTGACAGCGGATTTCCGGGGAGGCGCGTCGTGCGACGGTTCGGACTGCTGCTCGCGGCATTGCTGTGTTTCGCCTGCCGCGTGGCATGGGCGGACGAATTCACTCTGCCGGGCCTGGAAGCCGACAGCGCGGCCTATGCCCAGACCCTGACCTCAAGGTTTCCCGCCGGCGGCACACCGCAGGCGCGCAAAGCGGCGGAACAGGCGGCGGCCACTGCGATCCGCAAACAGGACTGGGCCGCCGCCGCCGCGGCATGGGAAACGCGCATCGCCCAGGGTGACGCGACCGCCCCGCAATGGCTGTCGCTGGCCGATGCGCAGATGCATCGCACGCCGCCCGACGCAAACCATGCACTGCAGGCCGCCTGGCAGAATTTTTCCTCCGCCGAGGCGGGTCCGCCCGAGGTGCCGTCGCTGCTGTTGATGGCCGACGCGTTGAAGCTGCTTGACCGGCCGGCGCAGGCGATTCAGGCGCTGGAGGCGGCCGCCGAACGCGCGCCCGACAACAAGCTGATTGTTCAGAGGCTGGACGACACCCGCCGTGCCACCGGCATCCTTGTGCGCCGCGTCGCCACCGAGCCGGAAGCCGATCCGCCGCGCGCCTGCATGGACTTCACCGTCGCGCCCGCCCGCCGCGACGATTTCCACGCCGAGGACTGGGTGCGGCTCGATCCGCCGGTGCAGGGCGCGGCGGTAACGCGCGAGGGCGATCAGATCTGCGTCTCCGGCCTGCCCTCGGGCGCCACCACGCGGATCACCTTGCGCGCCGGTATGCCGGGCGAGGCCGGCCTAAGCCTGGTCA
>DASXNR010000257.1:0-33289 GCA_036494925.1 Acetobacteraceae bacterium | reverse complement strand
CCCACGCCGCAAGCGCCTTCGACAACTCCGTTGCGCAGAATCGGTACAGCCCCCTGCCCCATGATCATGTGACCGCCCTCAGCCGCGGCGATACCGGCTGGCGTTGGATGAGTCGCCCGCTCGGACAACTCACCACTTGGGCGACCGAAAGCTGCCGATGCGACGGCCTTGCCCTGGCTGCCGTACGCGCTCGCCCAGATGGCGTTGTTCATGCGTTGAAACGCCACCAGACGACCGCCGGCATCGCAGACTGCGACGCTGACGCGGATGTTGAGGTCTTTCGCCTTCGCCACCCCGCCTTCGATGATGCGATTGGCTGCTTCCAATGTCAGGGCCATTGCTGTCGCCTCAGCTCCGGTGATTGGCGTGGTAATAGGTATTGCGCAGCACGCGGCCGGGTAGTGCGCCGCTGTGCTTGCCGTCTTCCAACAAAACCTGGCCGTTGACGACCGTCATGTGGATGCCCTGCGCCGGCTCGCGGATCCGCATGGCACCGGTCGGGAAGTCGTGGACGACCTCATGTGGCAGCGGGCGAACGGTGTCCGGATCGAAGACCACGATGTCGGCCACCATGCCCGGCTGCAGCAGGCCGCGGTCGTGCAGCCCGAATACCGACGCGGACTCGAAGGTCAGCCGCCGCACCGCCGTTTCCAGCGACATGATCTTCCGCTCGCGCACCCATTCGCTCAACAGCCGGGTGCTGAACCCGAAGCCGCTCTGGAACTGCACGTGCGCACCACCGTCCGACAGACCGATGATCGCGTTCGGATAGTTCAGGATCTTCGCGACCGCCTCGTCGTCTACGTTGTTCTCGCCATGCAGGAACGCCGTGTCGAGATTCTCCTCGACGACGAGGTCGAGGAAGGCGTCGATGATGCCCTTGCCCTGCGCCTTGGCGATCTGCCCGACGGTCATGCCCTCGAGGCCCTTGTTCTTCGTCAGCACCGCCTGCTGGACCGTCATGTAGTCCCACCAGGTGCGGCAGATCTCCGCGGGGCTGAAGTCGATCTTGAACTCGACCGCCTCGTCGTGAAGTTTCTTGCGGACCGCCGGATCGCTGTAGGCACGCAGCTTCTCCTCGTCCGAGGCGAGCAGGATCGGATGCCAGGTCGGCAGACCGCGGAACGTCTGGGTATTGCGCATCGTGAAGAAGTCGGTGATGCGGTTTGGCGTGCAGGTCGGATACGCGCGGATGCCCTTGGCGATGGTCTCGTCGACGTGCGCCATCTGCTCCCGCCACTCGTTGGGGCGGCGCATTGACTGGTTCAGGTTGTTGTAGACGACCGGGCGCCCGGTAGCCTCCGACAGCCGGCTCATCAGGCTGTTCTTCATCTCGGCGCCGTTGCCGCCGCCGCTCTGGATCACGCCGGTCCCAAGTTCACGCAGCACGTCACACAGCGCGAACATCTCCTTCTCGTCGGCCCACAGCGCCGGAAGATGCACGCCCTGCGGATCGTAGTGGCCCTGGTTGCGTGAGATCGACAGGCCGAGCGCGCCGGCGCGCATGCCGTCGCGAACGATATCCTGCATCTGCTTGATCTCGGCGTCCGTCGCCGCGCGCTGCTGGCATTCGTCGCCCATCACGTAATAGCGCACCGCCGTGTGGCCGATGAAATTGCCGACGTTGACGCCGAGATTGCGGTCCAGCTTGTCCATGTATTGCGGCACTGTCTCCCAGTTGAAGTCGACCGTGCGCAGCACTTCCATCGGAATCGCTTCGACGTAGGACAGGAACTCGGCCAGCCGCTCCGACCTGCCCGGACGCACCGGCGCAAGCGACAGCGAGCAGTTGCCGAAGATCACCGTGGTGGCGCCGTGGTCGCACGAGTATGAGCACAACGGGTCCCAGGTCACCTGCGCGTCGTAGTGGCAGTGATTGTCGATGAAGCCGGGTGCAACGACGGCTCCGTGGGCGTCGATGACCCGGACCGCCGATCCGCTCAATTTGCCGATCTCGGCGATCTTGCCGTCCTTCACCGCGACATCGCCACGGAACGCCGGCATGCCCGAACCATCGACGATGCGGCCGTTGCGGATCAACAGATCGTAGGTCATCGGATCTTTCTCCTCCCCAGGACAGCCAACTGTACTTTGTCAGCGAACGTAGCGCACCGAGGCGAGGGCGCATACCCTGCGGTCAGCTATCCCCCAGGAGACAGTCCCATGCGCATTGGCCTGTTCTACCAGATTCAGGTTCCGAAACCGTGGACGCCGAGCAGTGAGTCGCAACGCATCCATGAGGCGCTCGAGCAGATTCCGTTCGCCGAGCAACAGGGTTTTGCGAGTGTGTGGTTTTCGGAGCATCACTTTCGCCCCGTGTGGTCGCACAACAGCGCGCCGGACCTTACCCTTGCCGCAGTGAGTCAGCGCACCAGCCGTATCCGCCTCGGTATCGGTGTGGTTCTGGCACCGATCCATCACCCGCTGCACGTGGCGGCGCGGATGGCGACGCTCGACATCCTGAGCCATGGGCGCGTGGACGTGGGGCTGGGCCGCACCGGCTATCCGTACCAGCTCACCCCGTACGGCAGCGACCTGCACGACACGCGGGGCATGTGGCTGGAGTTCGCCGATGTGCTGCCACGCATCTGGACGCAGGAGACGATCGAGTACCAAGGGACGTACTATAAGATTCCTCCTCGCGAAGTACTGCCGAAGCCTGTGCAGCGTCCGCATCCCCCGCTGTGGTCTGCCTGCGGCAGCGACGAGACCGCGCGACTGACGGGCAGCCTGGGGATGGGCGGGCTATTCGGCAGCGAAGGAGGGCCGAACCGCGTCCAGCAGCTCATGGCGCTGTATCGGGACGCACTGAGGACGGCGGCGGGCAATGGAGCCGCGCCCGCAAGGAGCGCCGCGTTGATGACCGCGGGATTCTGTCACGAGGATTCCCGGGTGGTGGCCGAGCGCGGCACCGAACTCGTGGGCTGGTATCTCGAACAACAACGCGAGCGTGCCCGCCTGGTGTGGCGCGACTATGATCCGAGCACTGTGCCGCCGGATTACCAAGGCTACTACGCGCGCGATCAGCGCCTTGCCAGCGGTCCGCATCCGGGTGAACTCACGCCCCGGCAGGTGCGTGAGCAAGGCACGTCATTCTGCGTCGGCACGCCGGCGGAGTGCATCCGGTTTCTCGAATTATATCAGGCGCTGGGTATCGAGGAGGTGTTCCTGCTGTGTGCCATTGGGCCGGCTCAGCACCACGAGGTGCTCAATACCATCCGCCTGTTCGGCGAGCAGATCATCCCGCACTTCCAGGCCACTGACGGCGCATGAAGGCGCCGGCGCCGGCGGTCGCCCGGCGGGACGCGGCCACGCGGGGAAAGAACATCGGGAAAGCGTGGATCATGTCGGGCCAGACCTCGAGCGTCACCGCCACCCCGGCGGCGCCCGCGCGGCCCGCAAGCGTCACCGCGTCGTCGAGCAACGTTTCCTCCGACCCGACCTGGATCAGCAACGGCGGCAAACCGGCGAGATCGGCGAGCTGTGGCGAGACCAGCGGATCGCCAAGATCCTTGGCCCCAGCGAAGGCCTGCGCGAGTTCGAGCAGATAGGGCTGCTGGATCATCGGATCGACGTCCGCCTTGGTCTGCATCGTGGCACCGCTCGCGGTGAGATCGCTCCACGGCGAGACCAGCCAACCACAACAGGACAGCGGCATCCCGCGCGTGCGGAGCGCGAGCAGCAGCGCCAGCGTGAGGTTGCCGCCGGCGCTGTCGCCGCCGACCGCGATGTTGTCCGGCGCAAATCCCTGATCGCGCAGATACTGCCAGGCCGCGAGCGCGTCCTCGAGTTGCGCGGGGTACGGGTGCTCGGGCGCGAGTCGATAGCCGAGTGCAAGCGTACGGGCGCGCGCCGCACGGCCGATCTCGATGGCGACATAGCGGTGGCTGACGATCGAGCCCGCCATGTAGCCGCCACCGTGCAGGTAGAGTACGGCGCGCGCGGGGTCAGCCTCGGGCGTCGTCGACCACTCCGCCGGCACGTCGCCGATCTGGATCGGCTCGAGCCGAGCGTGCTCGGGGACACCTAGCGCGCGTCCGAAATCGTCGAGCCGTTCGCGGCGTTCGACCACCCCTGTCGGACGCGCCCGGCTCGCAAGCAGGGTGCGGATTGCGGCGATGTCAGCGTCGGGCATAACGCCTCCGGAAGAACCTCGCTGCATTTGCCACCATCCAACACCGTGGTGTCCAGTGGCTGGAGCGTTCGGGCAAGACGGAATTGGGACGGAACGAAACCCATCGTGCCCGGTGAGCGCAAGAGTTCGACGCAACGGCTACGCCACCATGTCACCACTTCGCGTGGCGACGCTAACGCACCGCGGCGCGCACCGGCAGCAGAGCACCCCCTGTTGCCATCACCGGGGCAACCGGGCGACCCGCATATCGCCGCGCCAGCCAGGCGCATACCACGAGTTGCAGCGGGTGGTAGATCATGATCGGCAGCACGACGACGCCAAGCATCGGCCCGCCAAACAGCACGCTGGCGATGGGAATGCCGGCAACCAGCGACTTCTGCGAACCGCAGAACACCAGGGCGACCTCATCGGCGTGAGCGAAGCCGCAGACGCGGGCACCGGCGCTGGTGATCAGCAGACCGATCGCCAGCAGCGTCGCGACGATTGCCGCCAAAGTGGCGAGCATCACCGGTGGCACCTGGTGCCAGATGCCATGCATCACGGCCGCACTGAACGCCGTGTACACCACGATCAGGATCGAGCCGCGGTCGGTGATCGCCAGCAGCTTCTTGTTGCGCCCGGCCCACAGGCCGATCCACGGCCGCAGCAGATGGCCGGCGGCGAACGGCAGCAGCAGTTCGGCGAACACCTGCCACATGCCGGAGATGTCAATGCCGCCGCCGCGCACCCGCGACATGAAGCCAAACAGCAGCGGCGTGAATACCATCCCGATCAGGCTGGATGCGGTTGCCGCGCACACGGCGCCCGCCACATTGCCCTGCGCGATCGAGGTGAGCGCGATCGACGACTGCACGGTGGAGGGCAGCGCGCACAGGAACAGCACGCCCAGCACCAGTGTCCGGTCCAGGGCATGCGGCATCATCGCGATGAGCGCGGTCCCCAGCACCGGAAACAGCGCGAACGTCGTGGCGGCGATCGCGGCATGCAGCTTCCAATTGGTCATGCCGGCCAGGATCGACTCCCGCGACAGCCTGGCGCCTTGCAGGAAGAACAGCGATGCGATGGCGAACAGGCCGAGTGCGTGGAACAGCCGTGCGCTGGTGCCCTGGCAAGGCAGCAAGGTCGCGACGGTTACCGTTCCCAGCAACGCCATGACGAACGCGTCAGGGCGCAGCCGCCTGATGCATGCCGGCAGCATGTCCTGGACTCCTCGGATGGTGGGTGATCAGCCGCGGCGATCGAGGCGGGTGAGCATTTCCCGATCCATGCGGCACACGCGGTCGCTGACGTGGCTCACGGCGTTGTCGGAGGTATCCAGCACCAGGGCCCTGGCGAGCGCGGCGGCGCAGGTGCGGTCGATGCCGTTCGCCCCGCGGCACAGGAACAGAGCCTTCGACATGGCAGGCGAGGCGAGGGCGGTCTGCGCCGGGGCCGGCTGCGCGGTCAGCGGCAGGATCGCCGCCCACAGCCCGATGAGTCCCAATGCCATTGCGGCGGCTATCATGAACTGGCGCATGACCGGTGTGTCCTCATTGCGGGCGAAGCGTTACGGGGTGCCTCGCCCGTGATCGGCAATCTGGTGGTCGCTTGGGCTGGCCGCTATGAACCGCGTCACAGGTTCACGACCAATGGCCGGGGATCCAGTAGCCATCCCGCCAGTGGGCCGGAATCCAGGCGCGGGCTTGCGGTGCGTAATAGGCCGGGGCCGGGTAGTAGGCCGGCGGCGGCGCCACAACGACCGGCGGGACGTAGACGCCGGCGCGGCAGCAGCCCCAGCCGTAGCCATATCCGTAGTGGTTCCACCAGGCATTGGCTGGCTTCGATGTTGTGGCGGTGCCGATCGTGGCGAGGCCGACGATGGCGCAGGTGGCGGCGATTTTGCGGGTGAAAGAGGTGGTCATTGGTGTCTCCACCGGGTTGGTTGTTCGACGCCGTGACGCTAGGCGATGCCAACCTGACACCGATATAGGAGACATCACTCGCCGGTTTTGTCTGAAATTGCGCGAAATTTGCCGGGACTGCGGTAACCGGGAAGCCAGGGGAAATGGCAGTGGTTTTTCCCGGTCACGCAACCGCTTCACGCCCACACGGTGATGTGAGGTTACCCGGGCGCTGGACCGGCGCTCTTATGTCCTCACCTTATATGGCTTGGATTGATACCGTGCTGACACGCGCGGAGTTCGACACTGGGGTGCGGGACGCGCTGCGCCACTACACACGCACCGACCTGCTGATGGGGAACCCTCTATTGCGGGCTCGGCTTGTCGCGCGGAGTGGCGCGGAGACGGTCACCGGTCAGCATCTGCGGCAGACCCTTGCGGAGGCCGCCGAAACGCTGTTCGCCAACGCGCGCGACCAGAAGCTGCACCGGGTGCTCGACCTGACCTATTTCAATCCGGCACCAAAGCAGGAAGCTGCGGCTGAACGGCTGGGGCTGCCGTTCAGCACGTATCGGCGCCACCTGGCCAGTGGGGTGGAACGGATCACCGAGTGGCTCTGGCATCAGGAACAGGAAGCAATTCGGCAGGCGGAAGCTCCCGGCTTGGCGATGGCAGCACCTGGGCATGCCGACAGCCACCAGCAGCCGGATCTACGGCCGCGCCTGTCGATTGTTGTGCTGCCGTTCCTGAACCTGTCGCAGGATCCGGGCGTTGATTATCTGGTGGACGGCATCGTGGACAGCCTGATGACCGATCTGTCCCGCGCTCTGCCTGGTAGTTTCGTGATCTCGCGTTCGACCGCCTTCACCTATAAGGACCGTCGGGTACCGATCCGCCAGATCGGCGAGGAACTGCAAGTGCGCTACGTGCTGGAAGGCAGCGTACTGGCGGATGGGACCCTGGTCCGGGTCAACGCTCAGTTGGTCGATGCGCGGACCGACGAGCATCTGTGGGCGGAGCGCTTCGACAAGGAGCGCAGGGACATCCTCGAGGTGCAGGACGAGATCGTCGCCCGCCTGTCGCGCAGCGTCGGGTGCGAGCTGGTGCGCAACGAGGCCGAGCGCAGTCGCTTGCGCGGACCCGACGGTGGCGACGCGGCCGATCTGGTGATGCGCGGTAATGCACTGGCAGCCGACATCAGTCGGAGGGAGCGGGCGGTCGAGGCAGTCGCCCTGTTCACGCGGGCTCTGGTGCTGGATCCCGACAACGTCGATGCCATGGTCGGGATCGCCGCGACGCGCCTCTATCAGCTCGTGAACCAGTATCAGATCGTGGACCGCGAGAAGCTGCTGGCCGAGGCGGAAGCGCTGATTTCGCGTGCGACGGTGCTGGCGGCGGACCATATCGGTGTGCTGAAGGCTCGTGCGGTGTTCCTGCGCGCGCACGGTCGGTTCGTGGACGCTATCGTTGCCGACAAGTCGGTCATCGCGCAGAACCCCGGCGAGCCGACTGCCTATCGTGAGTTGGGGCTGAACCACCTTTATCTGGGGCAGGCCGAGGAGGCTGCAGAGTGGTTCCGTCGCGCCGATAGCATCGCGCCGCACGACCGGGTCCGCTGGACCTGGCTGCAGGGTCTCGGGCGCGCACTTATGCTGCTGGGCCGCGACGCCGAGGCGGTCGAGGCATTGCGGGGGGCCGTGCATAACAACCCTCACTTCGTGCGTGGACGAGCCTATCTGGCGGCCGCCGAGGCGTTGGCGGGCAACATAGAGAGCGCGAAGCTGCATCTGACCAAATTTGACGAACTCGATCCCCGCATGACCATTCGACGCTTTGCCGTGGAACGCACGTCAGTTCCGCTGGACGCGGTAAGTCCAGCTTATCTGCGCGGCAATGAGCGGATCCTCGAAGGCCTGCGCCGCGCCGGAATGCCGGAGCGGTAACCCGCGGCTGCCATTGCCTGGTCAGCAAATGAGTAGATTCCGATCTGGCGGTTGATCAGCAATCTGCTTGATGACGTTCGTCGAGCCCCAGCATCGGGCTTCGGCTTCGACAGCCTACGGCGCCGGCGCCCACGGATACCCGAACCCCGAGCATCAGCGATCCGATGGCGGATCGGAAGCGAACAGCCAATGAGCATATTCCGGACTGGCGATTGAACAGCGCGCTGGCCGATCACGCGCTCCACCGCATCAGGCGGCAGCAACATAGGAGCGTGATATGGACATTCCACACTACGGCCGGAAGCGTATCGGCATCATCGGCGGCGGCATCGCAGCTTTGCATCTGGGTCTGCGGCTGCGCCAGTTGGGTGTCGACTGCACGATCATGACCGACCGCTCGGCCGAGCAGGTGGCAGCCGCGCAACTGACCAATGCCGTCGTGCATTGGCCGACGACACTTGGACGCGAGCGGGTGCTGCGCGTCTATCACTGGCCGGCCGAGGAGTTCGGTTTCCATCACATACACCAGGTGATCCAGACGCCACAGCCGATCGAGATACGCAATCGCACAACGGCACCGGCACGCGCGATCGACTATCGGATCTACCTGCCGCACCTGATGGCGGATTTCGCTGAACGCGGCGGCCGACTGGAGGTAGCGTCACTTGAGGCCAAGGACATCGGCAGCATCGCCGAACGCTTCGATCTCGTCGTCGTCGCCACGCCGGGCAATGGCTTCGCACGCCTGTTCGCGCGGGATCCAGCGCTATCTCCATACGTCCGGCCACAGCGGTATTCGCTCTCCGGTCTGTTCGTGGGCTTCCGATTGACGGAGATGCGTGGCGCGGTCCAATCCGTCGCGCCGGGTCATGGCGAGGCGGTGGCATTTCCGCTGTTGAGCCGAACCGGAATGGTCGGCGCGCTCGCGATCAGCTCACGGCACCCTGATGAGCTGGCGATGCTGCGCGTCCTGTCGGCGCGTCCGGACCGGGCAGGCTTCCGTGCGGCCCTGCTCCGGAAACTGGAGCAGTTCCATCCGGCGATCCACCAGCGGATCGATATCGCACATTTCGACCTACAAGGTCCCGACGACCTGGCACGGGCGGCGATCACGCCGGTGGTGCGTCACCCACACGTTCACCTCGGGGGCGGGAAATACGCCATCGCCTTGGGTGATGTGCATGTCACGGTCGATCCGCTGCTGGCGCAAGGGGCCAATATCGGATCGTACAGCGCATTCGCCCTGGCGGACGCCATCGAGGAGGCGGGTGCGTTCGATCTGGCGTTCTGCCAGGACGTGGAGCGCTGTCGCGGTGCCCGCGTGCTGGGCGCGTCACGCTGGACCAACGCCTTCTTGCAACCGCCGGACGATGCCAGGGTGGAATTAATGGTTGCGATGAGCCGCGACCGGCGATTGGCGGAGGAGTACTTTGACAATTTCGATCGGCCCGAGCGGCAGTGGGAGCGGGTGGGCTCGGCCCAACGCATCCGCGTCTGGCTGCAGGAGACGCAGATCCACGCGCCGCAACTCGCGGCAGTGATTGCCAATTCCTAGGCCCGCGGGCGAGCAGCGATCGAACAGATTCCGGTCTGGCGATCGAGCACCGTCTCGTCCGATCAACTCGTCGAGCCGGCACAGCATGTGCGGGCCTAAGCCCACGGACATTCAAGGAAAATTCGCAATGCTACCTGGAAGCCTGGATGCAGGGCATCGCGCCCTGCTGGCACCCCCGAGTGTCGCTTCAACGCGCGTCGCCGCTGTACTCTCTGTGATCCGCCGCATGCCGTACATGGTGTGGGTGTGGATCATGCGCGGCGAGTCACGTCGGGCGATGATGATGCTGAGTGATCACGTTCTGCGCGACATCGGGATAACACGTGCCGATGTCGAGCGGGAATATTTGAAACCGTTCTGGCGTGAGTGATCGGCGGCCGTTGCGGGGCATGAGCAAGGTCCGGCAACGGCCGGCGTCGCTACTCCGCCGCCTGCGCGTACGCCTCCAGCGGGGCGCAGGTGCAGACCAGGTTGCGGTCGCCGTAGACGTTGTCCACCCGCTTCACCGGCGGCCAGTATTTCGCCGCGGCCACCCACTCCAGCGGGAACGCCGCCTGTTCGCGCGAATAGGCGTGTGTCCATACATTCGCCATGACATCGCGCGCCGTGTGCGGCGCGTGCTTCAGTGGATTGTCCACCTTGTCCAGCTTGCCGGCGGCGATTGCCGCGATCTCCGAACGGATCGCGATCATCGCCTCGCAGAACCGGTCGAGTTCGGCTTTGCTTTCGCTTTCCGTCGGTTCGATCATCAGCGTGCCGGCGACCGGCCAGGACATGGTTGGCGCATGGAAGCCGAAATCCATCAAACGCTTGGCGATGTCTTCCACCATCACGCCGGCCTCGGTCTGAAAGCCGCGGCAGTCGATGATGCACTCATGCGCCACCATGCCGCCAGGGCCGGTGTACAGCACCGGATAATGCCCGCGCAGACGCCCTGCGATATAGTTCGCGCTCAGGATCGCCACCTCGGTCGCGCGCTTCAGCCCGGCGGCGCCCATCATGCGAATATACGCATACGAGATCGGCAGGATCATGGCGCTGCCGAACGGTCCGGCCGAAACGGGTCCGAAGCCGCTCGCCGGTCCGGCATCGGCGCGCAGCGGATGGTTCGGCAGATGCGGCGCGAGATGCGCCGCCACGCCGATCGGTCCCACGCCCGGTCCACCGCCCCCATGCGGGATGCAGAACGTCTTGTGCAGGTTGAGATGGCAGACATCGGCGCCGATCGCGGCGGGGCTGGTCAACCCAACCTGCGCATTGAGGTTGGCGCCGTCCATGTAAACCTGCCCCCCGTGCGAGTGGACGATCGCGCAGATTTCCCGGATCGCCGCCTCGAACACGCCGTGTGTGCTGGGATAGGTCACCATCAGTGCGGCCAGATTGGCCGCATGCCGGTCCGCCTTGGCGCGCAGGTCGTCCACGTCGATGTTGCCGTCGCGGTCGCAGCCGACCACCACCACCTGCAATCCCGCCATCGCCGCGCTGGCCGGATTGGTGCCGTGCGCGCTGGAGGGAATCAGGCAGATGGTGCGGTGCGCCTCACCACGTGCGGCGTGATACGCCCGGATCGCCAGCAGGCCGGAATACTCGCCTTGCGAGCCGGCGTTGGGTTGCAGAGTGATCGCGGCAAAGCCGGTGATGGCCTTCAGCCAATCGGTCAGGCGCGCGATCAGCTCGGCGTAGCCCTCGGTCTGGTCGGGCGGTGCGAACGGATGGATGTCGGCGAAGCCGGGCAGCGTGATCGGGATCATCTCGGCCGAGGCGTTCAGCTTCATCGTGCACGAGCCGAGCGGGATCATGCTGCGGTTCAGCGCGATGTCCTTTTCCTCCAGGCGTTTGAGATAGCGCAGCATCTCGTGTTCGGCGCGGTGCTGGTTGAACACCGCCTGTTCGAGAAACGGCGTGTTGCGCAGGAGCTCGGCGGGGATGGAAGGCCGCGCGATACTGGACAGACCCCCACCCGCGCCGCTTTGCGGTGCGACCTCTCCCGCAAGCGGGAGAGGTGTGCACAGCAACGTCGCCAGTCGTGTCAGCTCCTCGCGCGTCACCGTCTCATCGAGCGCGATGCCGACCCGCGTGGCGCTGATGCGGCGCAGGTTGAAGCCCCGCGCCAGCGCCGCCTGCATCAGCGCATCGGCATCCGCCGTTTCGATCGCGATCGTGTCGAAGAACGCGTCGTGCACCAGGCGATGGCCGCCCTGCAGTGCCGCGTCGGCCAGCAGTCGCGCCTGCAGGTTCAGCCGGCGCGCGATGCGTTTCAGCCCGTCCGGTCCGTGCCATACCGCGTAGCAGCCGGCGATCACCGCCAGCAGCACCTGCGAGGTGCAGATGTTCGACGTCGCCTTCTCTCGCCGGATGTGCTGCTCGCGCGTCTGCAGCGCGAGCCGCATCGCGGGCTGGCCATCGGCGTCCAGCGACACGCCGACCAGCCGGCCCGGCATGTGCCGCTTGTAGGCGTCGCGCGTCGCCAGATAGCCGGCGTGCGGGCCGCCAAACCCAATCGGCACGCCGAAACGCTGCGACGAACCGACCACCACATCGGCGCCCATCTCGCCCGGCGGCGTCAGCAGCGCGAGTGCCAGCGGGTCGGCGCAGATGATGACCAGCGCATCTTCCTCGTGCGCCGCACCGATCTCCGGCGACAGTTCGCGGATCGCCCCGGTGGTGCCGGGATATTGCAGCACCACAGCGAACGGCTGCGCCGTCGCGATCGCCGCCAGATCGCCTGGCGCGACATCGACCAGCGTGATGCCGATCGGACGTGCACGTGTCGCCAACACCGCGCGCGTCTGCGGGTGCAGGTCGGTCGCCACCGCCAGCACATCGGACCTGGTGCGGCTGACGGCATGAGCCATCGCCATTGCCTCGGCCGCCGCGGTGGCTTCATCGAGCAGCGAGGCGTTGGCGATCTCCATTGCCGTCAGCTCGCAGATCATGGTCTGGAAGTTGAGCAGTGCCTCCAGGCGACCCTGCGCGATCTCCGCCTGATACGGCGTATAGGCGGTGTACCAGCCGGGGTTTTCCAGCACGTTGCGCTGGATCACCGGCGGCGTGTGCGTGCCGTGATACCCCATGCCGATCAGCGATTTTTTCACCGTGTTGTTCGCCGCCAGCGCGCGCAGCTCGGCGATCACTGCGGCCTCGTCGATCGCCGGCGGCAGGTCGAGCGTGCGGTTGGTGCGGATCGCCGGCGGCACGGTCTTCGCCGCCAGATCGTCCAGCGTCGCCGCGCCCACCTCGTGCAGCATCGCTGCGATATCGGTCTCGGACGGACCGATGTGGCGCGAAACGAAGCTGTCCGCCGCCTCCAGAGCGGCAAGTTCCGCCAATACGTCCATCAGTCCAGCGTCTCCACATATTCGTCATAGGCCGCGGCGTCCATCAGCGCATCGTACGCGTCGGTGTCGTCGATCTCGATGCGGAAGAACCAGCCCTCGCCCTCGGCGTCGCTGTTAACGATCGAGGGATCGTCGATGATGGTCTGATTGGTCTCCACCACCTTGCCGGTGAGCGGCGCGTACACATCCGACGCGGCCTTCACGCTCTCGACCACCGCGCAGGCCTCGTCCGCGGCGACATCGCGGCCGATCTCCGGCAGCTCGACGAACACCACGTCGCCGAGCTGTTCCTGCGCGTGGTCGGTGATGCCGATGGTGGCGATGTCGCCATCCATGCGCACCCATTCATGTTCCTTGGTGTAGCGGATATCCGAAGGTGGCTTTGCCATCTGGACGTTCCTTGTTTCAACGGGCGTAGCGGTGAGGGACGAACGGCATCGGCACGACGCGCGCGGGCAGGGGCTTGCCGCGCACCATCAGGTGCAGTGCGGTCCCGACGGTGGCGAGGTCCTTGCGGACGTAGCCCATGGCGATGGGCGCGCTCAGTGAGGGGGAGAAACCGCCGGAGGTGATCGTGCCCGCCTCGGTGCCGTCCCCGGCGACGATCCCGGTCAGCGCGCGAGCGGGCGCGCGCCCATCGGGGCGGATACCGACGCGGCGCCGCGCTGCGCCGCGCTCGAGTTGGTCGCGGATCGCCGTGGCACCCGGGAAATCCCAGGCGGTGCGGCGGCGCTTGCCGATCGCCCAGGCGAGATCGGCCTCGATCGGTGTGGTCAGTTCGTCGATATCGTTGCCGTAGAGGCAGAGACCCGCCTCCAGCCTCAGCGAATCGCGGGCGCCGAGACCGGCGGGGACCACCTCGGGCTGGTCCAGGATCCGCTCGGCCACGACCTGGGCACTATCGGCGGGCACCGAAATCTCGAAGCCGTCCTCTCCGGTGTAGCCGGAACGGGAGACGAGGCAGGGGGCGCCCGCGACCGCAACAGCCGCCACGCCCATGAACGGCAGTTGCGCCGCCTCCGGTCCGATGCGGCCGATCACCGCGGCGGCAGCCGGACCTTGCAGCGCCAGCAGCGCGCGGTCCTCATGCGGCTGAAGCTGCACGCCGGACGGCAGGTTGGCGGCGATGTGGGTGAAATCGATGTCTTTGCGACCGGCGTTGACCACCAGGAACAGTCGTTCCTGACCGAGATTTGCCACCATCAGGTCGTCGAGAATGCCGCCGGCTTCGTTGGTCAGCAGCGTGTAGCGCTGCCGGCCCGGCTTCAGCGCGAGCATGTCGCCAGGCACCAGATGCTCCAGCGCCGCCGCCGCCGTGGCGCCGGTGAGCGTCGCCTGGCCCATGTGCGAGACGTCGAACAGCGCCGCCTGCGAGCGGCAGTGCAGGTGCTCGGCCAGCACACCCTGGTATTGCACCGGCATGGCATAGCCGGCGAACTCCACCATCCGGGCGCCGAGTGCGCGGTGCCATGCGTCCAGGGGGACGGTCTTCAGCGGCTTGGGGGTGGGGTCGTCCGGCAGGGCATTCTCGATCACTGGTCCGCTCCGCAAGGGTCATGCGCCGGCGATCGGTGCCGGCGTCGCTGACCCCCCTCTGTCGCGGTACCTGAAAGATTCAGAACGCGCGGGGCGTCCCTTACCTCGTCGGTGCGGTCGGCGTGCAGCCACGCCGGCCGGCTTTCCAGAGATCCCTGATCCCGACGCGGTCCCTGGTACCTGAGCGTTTCCGGGGGCCGGTTGCGCCTTCGGCGGCGGAGGGACTCCGCTCTCTCCCGCGCCGGGTGGCTGGGACAACGGAAGCATGCCGGAAAGCGGGTTGGCGCACAATGACGGATTGGCGGCGGCGCGCACGAGCTGTTGGTCCTGAAGGGCAAATGTGCGCAGCGCGATCGCGGCGAACGAGCGGATGATCATCGGCATCGATCGCGGGACCACGAACAGCCTGGCGGCCGTGGCACCGGCTGTTCACTCGGCCAGATCGATCAGTCGCGCGAACGCGGTGCGATCCGACGACCGTCAGTGGGCGAGGGTGCATGCAGTCCCAGGCTGCGTGCGGCACACACGAGGTGCGCATCCAGGCTGATTATCTCCGAGGCGCGATCCTGAGCCAACCAGAGATAGCTGGCATCGTAAAAGGTAAGGTTGTGCTGGCGGGCCAGTTCCATTGTCGTGGTAGGGTCAATGGCGATTGCTGTGACCGGCGGTTGGACGTTCCAGTCCAGCCACGCAGTCAGGAGTTCCTCGGCCTTATCAGGGTGTCGTCGGCATTTCATTCGGCAGATATTGCCGAGCTCGAAATGAAATATGCTCGGCACGAATAGCGGCTCGCCGGAGAGCAGTGCATGGACCCACACACCATCCGGCTCACCGAACAACATCGCGGCGACTGCCGAAGCGTCAACGACGCGGATCATCGCGATCCTGTCGGATCATCCTGGCCGATTCGCCGCGCGGCGTGCGGACGCCCGAAGCCTGAACACGGGCATGGATTTCATCGATCCGCGACACCGGCGTGGCGGTAACAACCGATTCGAGAATGGCCATCAGCTCACCCTGCAGCGAGCGGTGATTGCGGGCAGCCCGCTCCTTCAGGCGCCGAGCGAGATCATCAGGAACGTTCTTGACGGACAGCGTAACAGTCACCGGTTTCATCCTGGCATCAGGTTGGTGCCAATATGGTTTCTGCCACCGCCATTGGCAACCGCGGTGCGGGCGGGTGTAGCCTGCCCGGGCAAGCACGGAGGAACCGCCATGGAATTCGGTTATTTTGCCATGCCCTCCCATCCGCCGGAGCGAGGGCTGAAGGCCGGCCACGACTGGGACCTGCAGACGCTGCGCTGGCTCGACGAACTCGGCTACGCCGAGGCCTGGATCGGCGAGCACTACACCGCGCCCTGGGAGCCGCATCCCTCGCCGGACCTGCTGATCGCCCAGGCGCTGCTGCAGACCAAGCGCATACGTATCGGGCCGGGTGGTTTCCTGCTGCCCTACCACCACCCCGCCGAACTCGCCGCGCGGGTGGCGATGCTGGACCATCTCTCGGAAGGACGGCTCAATTTCGGTGTCGCCGCATCGGGCCTGCCGACCGATTGGGCGATGTTCCAGGTGGACGGCACCGCCGGCGTCAACCGCGAGATGACGCGCGAGGCGCTCGACATCATCCTGCGCCTGTGGAGCGACGAACCGCAGTTCACGCATGAGGGCAAATTCTGGAAGGTGCAGAAGCCCGAGACGATGTTCGGGTTCCTGAAACCCCACATCTACCCGCTGCAGAAGCCGCACCCGCCGATCGGCGTTGCCGGTTTCTCGAAGCAGTCGGACACGCTGAAGCTCGCGGGCGAGCGGGGGTTCCTGCCGCTGAGCCTGAACCTCAATCCGGCCTATGTGGCGAGCCATTGGGAGGCGGTGGAGATCGGCGCGGCGCGCACCGGCCGCACGCCGCACCGTGCCGACTGGCGGCTGGTGCGCGAGGTGTTCGTCGCCGAGACGGACGCCGAGGCGTGGCGGCTGTCGGCGGGCGGCATGATGGGACGCATGATGCGCGAGTATTTCCTGCCGCTGCTCGGCAATTTCGGCTTCCTGGAGTACCTCAAGCACGATCCGAACGTGGCCGATTCCGATGTGACGCCCGAGTACTGCGCGCAGCACAATTGGCTGATCGGTTCACCCGCGACGGTGGCGGAGAAGCTGGAGCGCATCTACCGCGAGGCGGGCGGCTTCGGCGGCTTGCTGGTGTTCGGCTTCGACTACGCCGACAACCCGCAGGCCTGGCACAATTCGCTTCGCCTGTTGGTGGACGAGGTCGGGCCGCGCGTGGCGCACCTGAAGCCGTCTTAGGGGAACAGATGGCCGATCATGACCTCGCGGCTCTCTGGGAGGCGCATTGCCGGTACGAGTTCGAGACCCGCGACGTCGATGCGACAATGGCGACGATGGTGGCGTCGCCGTACGTCAATCACATTCCCACCATGGCGGGCGGCGTCGGGCATGATCAGCTCAAGCGCTTCTACCGGCATCACTTCATCGGTGCCAATCCGCCCGATACCACGATGCTACCGGTCAGCCGTACCATCGGGGCCGATCGGATCGTCGATGAGGTGATCTTCCGCTTCACCCATACCGCGACGATCGACTGGATGCTGCCGGGCATCGCCCCCACCGGGCGGACCGTCGAGGTACCGCTGGTGGCGATCGTGCAGTTCCGCGATGGGAAGGTGGCGCACGAGCACATCTATTGGGATCAGGCATCGGTGCTGGTGCAGATCGGGCTGCTTGATCCGCGGAGTCTGCCGGTCGCTGGTGCCGATACCGCGCGCAAGGTCCTGGATCCGACCCTGCCCAGCAACGCGCTGCTGGGCGAGGCCTGGCTGGGCAGCGAGGACAAGCCGATCTGAATTGTGCCGGCCCGGGCGTGACTTTTCCGCGGTCAGTGACAATGAAGCGGCGAGAGCTTGGCGCGTAATCGACGCCCAATGGAGCGATCAATCATGACCAGCCGCGTCCTGCATCGCTCCGGTGCCATCCCACCAACCGCTGTCAGCGGTGAGGGCGTCTATCTCTGCCTCGCCGACGGTACGCGCGTCATCGACGGCTCCGGCGGCGCCGCGGTGGCCTGCCTGGGCCACGGCAATCAACGGATCGCTTCGGCGGTCGGCAGGCAGGCCGCCGCGATGGCCTACGCCCATACCGGCACATTCAGCAGCCAGCCAGCCGAGGACCTTGCGCACATCGTGCTGGACGGCGAGCCCGGCGGCCTGACCCATGCCTATTTCTGCTCGTCCGGCTCCGAGGGTACCGAGGCCGCACTCAAGCTGGCGCGGCAATATTTCGTCGAGCTCGGCCAGCCCCGGCGCACCCGCTTCATCGCGCGCCGTCAGAGCTATCACGGCAACACCCTCGGCGCGCTCGGTGCTGGCGGCAACATGATGCGGCGGGCGCTGTATGAGCCAATTCTTGCGCCGGCGTTCAGCCTGGTCTCGCCCTGCTTTGCCTATCGCTTCAAACACGACGGCGAAACCGATCAGCAGTACGTGGATCGGCTGGCGGACGAACTGGAGGCGGAGTTTCAGCGCCTCGGTCCCGACACGGTGATCGCGTTCATCGCCGAACCTGTGGTCGGCGCCACCACCGGCTGTGTCGCCGCGCTGCCCGGCTATTTCCGCCGCGCACGGGAGATCTGCGACCGTCATGGCGCACTGCTGATCCTGGACGAGGTGATGTGCGGCATGGGCCGCACCGGCACGATGCACGCCTGGGAGCAGGAGGGCATCGCGCCCGACCTGCAGGTGGTGGCGAAGGGCCTCGGCGGCGGCTATCAGCCGATCGGAGGCGTACTGATCGGGGGCAAGGTCGTCGATGCGATCAACACGGGCTCCGGCGGCTTCATGCACGGCCATACCTACCAGGCGCATCCGGTTGCCTGCGCCGCGGCGCTGGAGGTTCAGCGGATTATCCGCGACGACCATCTGCTGGAGAACGTCCGCGCCATGGGCACCCGACTGGAGACCGCGCTGATCGAGCGCTTCGGCAACCACCGCCACGTCGGCGATATTCGCGGCCGCGGCCTGTTCTGGGCGCTGGAATTTGTCACCGACCGCACCGCGAAGCAGGTGTTCGATCCGCGGTTGGCGATCAACGAGCGGGTGAAGCGCGAGGCGCTGACGCGCGGACTGGCGATCTATCCGATGGGCGGCACGATCGATGGCAAGCACGGCGATCACGTCATCGTCGCACCGCCCTACATCGCCACCGCCGCCGACATCGACACGATCGTTGATCGACTGGGCGACGCGGTCGACGCAGCGGTTGCTGCCGGCACATGAGGATTTCCGGATTCGGAATCGGCTATGTGGGCACGGTGTCCAGCGCCATGGCCGTCAGCGCGTCAGCCTGTTCGGCCGCGCGTTCAAGCAGGGTGCCGACGATCTGCGCCAAAGTCTATTGGTACTGTTGGCGAAGAGACTGATCGGCAGGGGCTACGAGCCCAATATCTTCGACCGGTCGGTGAACGTCGCCGCGCTGCAGGGCAGCGAACGCAGCGCGCTGCCGGTCTCCGCCGCCGGCGACCGTTCATCGCTGGGCGCCGCCATCGTGGCCAATGAACTCGCGGCGCGACCGCTGATTGCCAGGGCCGAACGCAAATCGCTGCCCTGCCGGTTCACCGGCTTCGTCGACGACATCCGGCCGGCGGTGCTGGCGGGCGACGTCTCGGTAATCCCGTTGCGCGTCGGCAGCGGCACGCGGCTCAAGGCATTCGAGGCGGTGGCGTTGGGGCGGCCGGTCGTCTCCACCACGCTCGGGATCGAGGGCCTGGCGGTCGAACCGGGCAAGCATTGCCTGGTCGCCGACACGGCCGCGGCGTTTGCGGCGGACATCGTCCGGCTGCTGGAGGATGCCGACCTGCGCTGCTGCCTTGCCGGTGCGGCGCGCGGGTTGCTGGAGGAGCGGTTCTCGTGGGCGTCGGTCGGCCGACAGTTCGAGGCCATCTGCCGGCGCACCATTGCCCGCCGTCCCGGCCACTTGACCGACGCACCGTAACGGCCACATTGGCCGCGATGCGCAACTTCTCCGACCTGTCCGAACGCGAGGTTCTTGCATTGGCGATCGCCAATGAGGAAGAGGACGGCCGTATCTACACCGATATCGCGGAAGGGTTGCGGCAGGATTACCCTGCCAGCGCGAATGTGTTCACCGAGATGGCCGGCGAGGAGAGCGATCATCGGCGTCGGCTGATCGAGTTGTATCAGGAAAAGTTCGGCGAGCACATCCCGCTGATCCGCCGCTACGACATTCGCGGCTTCATTCAGCACCGGCCGGTTTGGCAGCTCCAGCCGCTCCGCCTCGATTCCGTGCGCGATCTCGCCGAGAGCATGGAGACGGAGGCGAAACGATTCTATCGTCGCGCCGCGGCGCGGACCTCCGACGCTTCGATCCGCCGATTGCTTGGCGACCTGGCCGAGGCCGAGGCGGTGCACGAGCAGCGTGCCGATCAGATCGTCGAGGAGAACCTGCCCGCCAATGTCCGAGCCGGTGAGGACGCGCATGCGCGGCGGAATTTCGTGCTGCGGGTGATTCAGCCGGGTTTGGCAGGGCTGATGGACGGCTCGGTCTCCACGCTGGCGCCGGTGTTCGCCGCGGCGTTTGCCACCCAGAATTCATGGAATGCGTTCCTGGTCGGCATGGCGGCCTCGATCGGTGCCGGGATCTCCATGGCGTTCGCCGAGGCGCTGTCGGACAACGGCAGCCTGACCGGGCGTGGCGCACCGGTGATCCGCGGCGCGATCACCGGGCTGATGACCACACTCGGCGGCGTCGGCCACACGCTGCCGTTTCTCATTCCCAACTTCTGGACCGCGACCACCATCGCCATCTGCGTCGTCGTGGCCGAGCTTGCCGCGATCAGTTGGGTGCGTTGGAAGTACATGGACACCCCCCCATTTTCTGCCGCATTTCAGGTGGCATTTGGCGGTGCACTGGTATTCGCCACCGGCTACCTTATCGGCAGCAGCTAGAGGATTGCATGCGGTATACGATCGTGATGCAGCCTGCCAGTACGCAGGCGCTGCGGTATCGCTCTGCGACCATCGCCCTGCATTGGATCAGTGCCCTGCTGGTCGTCACCTTGTGGACGATCGGCCAGACCGTGGATGTGTTTCCGAACGGCCCGCTGCGGATCGATTATCGCTCGGTTCATATCCTGCTCGGGATGGCGCTGGGCGCCGTGCTGCTCGCCCGGCTTGGCTGGCGGCTGACCCGCCACGATACGCTGCCGCCGCTGGATCACGGCGTGCTGTTGGCGATCGCCCGCACCACGCACTGGCTGCTCTATGTGCTGCTGATCGTTACGGTGGTTCTCGGCTTCGCCAATGTGTGGGTGCGCGGGGATGTCATCTTCAACCTGTTCGAGGTGCCGGCGTACGATCCCGGCGATCGTGCACTCAGACAATTGGTCGGCGGCTGGCATGCGCTGGCCGCCAATGCCGTGCTGATCGTCGCCGGCGTGCATGCGGCGGCCGCGCTGTTCCATCATTATGTGCTGCGCGATGCGACGCTGCGGCGGATGCTGCCGTGGCGGCCGCGCTGATCGATAACCAATGATGGGTTTCGCTGCGCTCGACCCATCATCGCCCTTGATCAATCTCAATCCAGCGTCTCGCGGTACATGCTGACCGCGATTGCCCCCACCACCAGCGCGAACACAGCCATCGGCCACAGGTCCGGCCAGATCTGCGCCAGACCGTTGCCCTTCAGCAGCACGCCGCGACATATCCGCAGTGCGTGCGTCAACGGCACCGCCTCACCGATGAAGCGGGCCCAGGCGGGCATGCCCATGAACGGGAACATGAAGCCCGACAGCATGATCGATGGCAGCAGCCCGAACTGCGACAACTGCTGCGCCTGCATCTGGGTCGCCGCCATGGTGGAGAAGGCGAATCCCATCGCCAGGTTGCACGCGATGAACACACCCAACGCCAACAGCAGCAGCGGCACCGAGCCGCGCACCGGCACCGCGAACACTGTGACCGACACCAGCAGGATCAGCGCGATCTGCACGTAGGCCAGTCCGACATAGGGAATGATCTTCCCCAGCATCACCTCCACCGGACGCACCGGCGTGGCCAGCAGGTTCTCCATCGTGCCTGACTCGCGCTCACGGGTGATCGCCAGCGTCGTCATCACCAATGTGGAGACGGTCAGGATCAGCCCGATCAGCCCGGGCACGATGTTCAGGGCGGTGATCTGCTCGGGATTGTAGCGGCCGTGCAGCACGATCTGAAACGGCGCCTGCTGCGGCTGTACCCGCATGTCCGCCGGCAGATCGCGGTTCAGCACTGTGGCGTTCAGCGCCACCACGGCCGCGGTAGCGTTGGCGATCGCGGTGGGATCGGTGGCATCGGCGCCCATCAGCACCTGCGGCACCTCGCCCCGGTCGACCCGGCGTGAGAAGTCAGGCGGTATGTTCAGCACGAACATCACGTCGCCGCGTGCCAGCGCCTGTTCGGCTTCATCCTCGGTCGCCATCGGCCGGATGTCGAAGTACCCGGTGTTCTGCAATGCGGCGGCGAGCGAGCGCTCATAGGTCGAGTGCTCTGCCGTTAGCAGCCCGGTAGGCAGATGCCGCGGATTGGCATTGATCGCGTAGCCGAACAGAAACAGTTGCACCATGGGCAGCATCACCGTCAGGCCGACGGTGGCGCGGTCGCGCCGCATCTGCAGCGATTCCTTGATCAGCATCGCGAACAGGCGTGCGAGGGAAAAACGGTTCATGCCTCGGTGTCCCGCAGCATATGAATGAACACATCGTCGAGCCGCGGCTCGACCTCCTGCCAGTGCAGCGTGTCTTCGCCGAGGCTGTCGATCGCGGCGCGCAGCGCGGCGCGATCCATCCCCGCGATGCGCAGCGTGCGGCCGAACACCGCGGCGGTCTCCACGCCGGGAAGATGACGCAGTCGGCGCACCGCCTGCTCGATGCCGTCGCCGGCCGCCTCGAACGTCACCAGATGCGCGGCGCGCACCACGTCGTCCGAGGTGCCCTGCACCACCAGCCGGCCACCGGAGAGATACACCACCCGCTGGCAGCGCTCCGCCTCGTCCATATAGTGGGTGGACACCAGCACCGTCATGCCGTCGGCGGCCATCTCGTGGATCATGTCCCAGAACTCTCGACGCGCCTTGGCATCGACGCCGGCGGTCGGTTCGTCGAGCAGCAGCAGGCGTGGGCGATGCAGCACGCACGCGGCGAGCGCCATGCGCTGCTTCCAGCCGCCCGATAGTTCCTGTGCCAACTGATCGGCGCGATCGGCGAGGCCGATGCGTTCCAGCACTTCGGCAATCGCACGACGGCGATCGCGAATCTGATAGAGCCGCGCCATGAACTCCAGGTTCTCTGCCACCGTCAAGTCGCCATAGAAGCTGAAGCGCTGCGTCATGTAGCCGATCTGCAGGCGGATGCGCGGCGCGTCGTTGAGCAGGTCCATGCCGAGACACGTGCCGCCGCCGCCATCGGGTCGCAGCAGACCGCACAGCATGCGGATGGTGGTGGTCTTGCCGCTGCCATTGCCGCCGAGGAAGCCGCAGATCTCGCCTTCCGGCACCTGCAGCGTCAGCCCATCGATCACCAGTCGTTGGCCGAAACTCTTGCGCAGGTCATGCACGTCGATGGCGAGCGCGGTCATCGCCGCACATCCACCGGCTGGCCGGGCTTGAGTTGCACTGCCTGGTCGGGTGGCGGATGCGCCTCGATCAGATAGACCAGCTTCTCGCGGTTGGTTTCGCTGTAGATCACCGGCGGCGTGTATTCCGGCTGCGGCGCGATGAACGTGACGGTGGCGGTGAGCCCGGCCGCGCAGGCGTCGCAGCCGATGCTCAGCCGTTCGCCGGTGTGCAGCGTGGCGAGCGCGGTCTCCGGGACAAAGAATCGCACCAGGATATTCTGCGGCGGCAGCAGCGAGACCACCGGCACGCCTGCGTTGATCGTCTCGCCGGGTCGCGCGTAGGTATCCGACACCAGTGCGGCGACCGGCGCGGTGATGTGGCGCTGGTCCACCTGCCACTGCGCCTGTGCCAGACCGGCCTGCGCCTGCGCCACCATGGCGCGCTGGGCGGCGATCTCGTATTCGCGCCCGGTCGGCGACTCCATCTGCGCGAGCTTCGCGGTCGCCGCCTCGACGTGTGCGATGGCGGACGAGAGGTCGGCGCGCTGTTGATCCACCGTCTGGCGGCTGGCGGCGCCGGTGCGCAGCAGGTCCTCGTTGCGCGCCAGGTCTTTGGCAATGCGATCGCGCGTGGCGACCAGATCGGCGAGATCGGCTCGCGCCTGGGCGATCTCGGTATCCCGCATGCTCGTCTCGAGGTTGGCCAGCCTTGCCCGCGCCTCCGCCAGCTTTCCCGCGGCCGCATCGCGGGCCGCGACATCGTCGGCATCGTCCTGGGTGAACAACGGAGCGCCTGCCGCCACCTGGTCGCCTCGGGCCACGGCAATGCCGGTGACACGGCCGGTCAGCGTGGGAGAGACGCGGACATACTCGGCGTCGACATAGCCCTGCCAGGCGGCGGGGTCCGTGGCTCGGTGCTGCCACCACCAGCCGGCGGCGCCGCCGCCGGCGACCAGCAGCGCGACGAGAACCAGGGTTCGCTTCATGCCGGCGGGTCCGGCGCGAGGCCGCGCAGCAGCGTCTCGATATGGGCCTCGGCCACCGCGCGTGGATCGAAGGTGAGGTCGGTGTGGCGGCCGAGCGAGTGCTTCCACAGCGCGAGCAGCAGGAACGGGCCAGCGAACAGCGGCAAGGTGGCGTGCACGTCCAGCGGACGGAACTCGCCGCGCTGGATGCCACGGGTCAGGATACCCTCGATCAAGGCGAAGGCCCGACGCAGCACGGCATCGGCATAGAATTGCGCGATCGCCGGGAAGTTGCCCGACTCGGCGACGACCAGCTTGGGGACCGCGGTCAGATCGCTGTCGAGCAGGTGCAGGAACCGCTCTGCGAGCAGGCGCAGGAGGTCCGCCGAGGGACCGGTATGGGCGGCCAGGTCGGCTTCGGCAGCCTCGACGTTCGGCAGTACCGCCTGGCGCACGACCGCGCGGAACAGATCTTCCTTGGTGGGGAAGTAGAGATAGATCGTGCCCTTGCTGATCCCGGCGGCGGCAGCGACGTCCTCGAGCTTGGTAGCCGCGTAGCCGCGCTCGGCGAACGAGGCGAGAGCGGCGGCGATGATCTCGCCGGGACGTGCGTCTTTGCGGCGGGTGCGGGGCATGGATCTTACTTACTGACCGTTCAGTCATTATTCAAGATGGATCGCTTCGGCGATGGCCGAACTGTGCCGGATTGCGAACCGGCGCGGGGCCACCCAGGCTGTCATGCATGCAACACGTCATCCTGCTTGCGGCGGCCGGGTTGTCGGCCGGGGCTATGAACGCCGTCGCGGGCGGCGGCTCGTTCGTGAGCTTCCCGGCCATGGTTGCCGCCGGACTGCCGCCGGTGATCGCCAATGCGTCCTCCACGGTGGCGCTGTTCCCCGGCACGCTGGCCAGCACCTTGGCCTACCGCCACGACTTCGTGCATGTGCGCGGTCTTCCGCTGCGCGCGATGGTGCCGGTCACCGTGGCCGGGGGGCTGGTGGGTGCAGTCCTGCTGCTCGCCACGCCCGAGCGTCTGTTCGATGCGGTCATCCCATTCCTGCTGCTGCTCGCCACCCTGACATTCGCGTTCGGCGCCCGCGCCGGGCTTGCGTTTGGCAGGTTGGTCCGGGTGGGACCACGCGGGATGCCGGCGGTGCAGTTCGTGATTTCGATCTATGGCGGCTACTTCGGTGGCGCCGTCGGGCTGATGATGATGGCCGCCTGGAGCCTGTTGACCGCGAACGCCGATCTGAAGGCGATGGCACCGATCCGGGTGCTGCTGGTGAGTGTGGCGAACGGCGCTGCCGTGCTGTGGTTCATCGGCACTGGTTCGGTGCGCTGGCCGCAGACGCTGGCGATGCTGGGGGCAAGTGTCGTAGGCGGCTATCTGGGCGCGCGGCTGGCTCAAGTGCTGCCGGCAGCGATGCTGCGCGTCGGCATCGTCATCCTGACCGCTGGCGTGACCATCGGGTTTTTTCTGCGCGCGCTGCGATGAATGCGCGGGTGGGCGGGAATAACGCGGACGCTGGTGCGGTAGTGATTGGAGCGACCGAATGGTCGCGCACCTGCCTATGGGAGGTTCCAATGCGGATGCTGTTGCTGTTGGGCTTGTTGGCTATCGCGGTGCCGCTGACCATCATTGTCGCCGATGCATCGCAATCGTCAGGCCACGGCGCTGGCAAGTTTGGCTGCGACGACTGCCAATAGGCGATCGGCCAGGCTGCCCGCCTGGGTTCCCGCGCGGCAGCGGAACGCAGGCGGGCGGGTCAGGCCCGTTTGTGCTCGATGTTCGGCAGGAACGCGGTGAGCAGCCCGATCAGCGGCAGGAACGAGCACAGCCGATACACCGTCTCGATGCTGGTCCAGTCGGCGACCTGGCCAAGCGCCGCCGCCCCCAGCCCGCCCAGGCCGAACGAGAAGCCGAAGAACATGCCGGCGACCGTGCCGACACGTCCCGGCAGCAGATCCTGTGCGTAGACCAGGATAGCGGAGAACGCCGAGGCCAGGATCAGGCCGATCGCAACCGTCAGGATGCCGGTCCAGAACAGGTTCGCGTAGGGCAGCATCAGCGCGAACGGGAAGGCGCCGAGGATCGAGAACCAGATCACCGGCTTGCGCCCGAAGCGGTCGCCGATCGGCCCGCCGGCGAAGGTGCCGGCCGCCACCGCAGCCAGGAACACAAACAGGTGGATCTGTGCGTCCTGCACCGAGAGGCCGAACTTATGGATCAGGAAGAACGTGTACTACGAGCTGAGCGACGAGGTGTAGACGTTCTTGGAAAACAGCAGCGCCACCAGGACGGCGATCGCCCCCAGCACCTTCCTGCGTGACAGCACGGCATAGGCGGCGCCCCGGGCACTGCTGCCGCGGCTCCGCTGTGGCGACAGGTGCCGGCTGTACCACAGGCTGACATTGCTCAGCAGCAGGATCGCCAACAGCGCCGCGGCAGAGAACCAGGCGACGCTGCCCTGACCGCGGGGCACCACGATGAAGGCGGCGAGCAGCGGGCCGATCGCCGATCCGGTGCTGCCGCCGACCTGGAACAGCGACTGGGCGAAGCCGTGGCGTCCACCCGAGGCCATGCGCGCCACGCGCGATGATTCGGGATGGAACACCGAGGAACCGACGCCGACCAAAGCCGCCGCGAACAGGATCGTCAGGTAGTTGCTGGCGGACGCCAGGAGCAGCAGTCCGATCAGGCTGCAAACCATCGCAATCGGCAATGAATACGGCTGCGGGCGACGGTCGGTCACCATCCCCACCACCGGTTGCAGCATCGAGGCGGTAAGCTGTGAGGCGAGCGCGATCAGCCCGATCTGGCCGAAGTCGAGCCGGTAGGATTCCTTCAGGATCGGATAGAGCGCCGGAACCAGGGACTGGTTCATATCGTTCAGCAAGTGGCAGACCGAGAGCGACACCAGGATCGCGAAGGTCGTGGTCTCGCTGCCTGCCTGGACAGCGGTCGGTCGTGCAGTGACTGCGTTGTCGCTCAAGGTCGGTCCTGCTTTGGTCGGTCAATTGCCGACTATGCGGGGGTTACGGCGACGGACCTATGCATCAAGCTCAGTCCTGATGCGCGTGCCGGCAAAAATCCGCCGTATTCACCACTTAGTGAGGTATTCAGAACATTCTGGTGTGCCGCGAGAAATTTCCATGGACAGATCGCACAGCTCGGGTTCCGAACGTTCGCGCCGGACGGGGTGGGGACATAGGCAGCTGATCCCGGTGGTGTGCATCGTTGTCCTGCTGGCGTCCTGGTTCGTCATCGTCGATTGGAGGATGCTGCCGGACCTGGTCAGCGCCACGATGGCGGCGCTGCCCTGATCAGCCGGCTGGCAGGTTCGCCGCACCGAGAATACGCTGGTCCGCCGACTGCACGAGAATGGCCAGTCCCTGTCCGGAACCGGGCGGCCTGGCGGTGAGGCGCCGTGTCGTGCCGTCCAACTCGGCCAGGGTCTCGACCTCGCGCACAATGCGGTACTCGCGCAGTCGCGTACCATCGTTCTCGCCTGCGCCGACATCGGTGGCGTGCTCCGGGTCGTAGACGATGCGCTGCACGCGCAGCGGGCCGGAAGCGGCGCCGATCTCCACCGTAATCGTATCTTCCGAACGGCTGAGCGTCACCGCGACCGGCAGCGTGGCGGCAGCCGCGATCGCCGCTTCGACCGCGGCACGCTCCGATCCGACGACGACCTTCGCACCGTCCACCACCAGTGCCGGCGTGAACACGCCGCCGCCGAGCTGGCGCGCATACGCCTGCTGGCGAGCGGTCGCCGTCCGGCTGGCGAACTTGTCGCGCCAGCCGAGGTGATCCCAGTAATCGACGTGCCAGGCGAGCGCGATAACCTCCGATCGCTGGGTGAGCTGGCCGAGCAGCGCGTCGGCGGGAGGACAGGAGGAACAGCCCTGGGAGGTGAACAGTTCAAGCACCACCGGTTTCGACGCGGCGCGCACGGCCGGTGCGATGCCGGCCGCAAACGCCGCGGCAATCAGTTCTCGTCGTCGCATAGGTGCCTCCGCTGTCGGTGCCGTGTACGTCCTGAGGCGTGGTCAGACGTTACAGGCTGACGCCGGATTGTTTATGGCGTGCTCCGGGCACCGCCGAGCAGAGCCGTCAAGGCGCGGCTTCTCCCAGAACCTCCAGGTGCGTCGCGCCTTGCCATTCATGGTGGTTCGGCTTCCGCCGGTACGCGCTCGCGCGGGACACCGCGCAGCGCGCCTGCCGCAGTGACATGTACGGGGACACCGGGTAGCCGCTCCAGCTCCAGTTCTATCGCGGCCAGATCAAACAGGCTGGTGTGTTCAGTCGCATCGACCAGCAGCTCGAGGTCCTTCCTGCGGTGTCCTCGCCACGGGCCAGGGAGCCGAACACCCGTGGGTTGTGGGCCTGCTGGGCCTCGACGATGCTGCGGACCAATGGACGATGCGCCTCGCGCCAGCGACGGTTTGACGGCCACGGCAATCTCCGGCTCAAGGGAATTCTGACGACGGCTCTATAGGCTGCCTCCGCGCCGACCCGCCATTGCCCCCAGCCGCAGCCGGAGCGCGTTCAACTTGATGAAGCCCTGCGCGTCGAACTGGTCGTATGCGCCCTGGTCCTCCTCGAAGGTGACCACGTTCTGCGAATAAAGGCTGTCGGGTGATTCACGGCCGATCACCGACACGTTGCCCTTGTACAGCTTCAGCCGCACCCGGCCGTTCACGCTGTGCTGGCTCTCATCGATCAGCGCCTGCAGCATGCGCCGCTCCGGGCTGAACCAGAAGCCATTGTAGATAAGTTCGGCATAGCGCGGCATCAGGCTGTCCTTCAGGTGCGCCGCCTCACGGTCCAGGGTAATGCTTTCGATGCCGCGATGCGCCGCCAGCAGGATGGTGCCGCCCGGCGTCTCGTTCACCCCGCGCGACTTCATGCCGACAAAGCGGTTCTCCACCAGGTCGAGCCGGCCGATGCCGTTCGCGTGTCCGAACTCGTTGAGCCGGGTCAGCAGCGCGGCCGGCGACAGGCGCGCGCCATCGATCGCCACCGGATCGCCATGCTCGAAGTCGACCGCGATCACCGTCGCGCTGTCCGGCGCGTCCTCGGGACGGATGGTGCGCTGGTAGACGATCTCGTCGGCCTCCACCGCGGGGTCTTCCAGGATCTTCCCCTCGGAGGACGAGTGCAGCAGGTTGGCATCGACGCTGAACGGCGCCTCGCCGCGCTTGTCCTTGGCAATGGGAATCTGATTCTGCTCGGCGAACTCCAAGAGCCTGGTGCGGCTGGTCAGTTCCCATTCGCGCCAGGGCGAGATGATCTTGATGTCGGGTTTCAGCGCGTAATAGCTGAGCTCGAAACGCACCTGGTCGTTGCCCTTGCCGGTCGCGCCATGTGCCACCGCATCGGCGCCGACCTGTTCGGCGATCTCGATCTGCCGCTGCGCGATCAGCGGACGCGCGATCGAGGTGCCGAGAAGATACTGGCCCTCATACAGCGCGTTGGCGCGGAACATCGGGAACACGAAGTCGCGCACGAAGGTCTCGCGCAGATCGTCAACGAAGATTTCCTTCACGCCGGACATTTCTGCCTTTTGCCGCGCCGGGCCGAGTTCCTCGCCCTGGCCGAGGTCGGCGGTAAAGGTGACCACCTCGCAGCGATAGGTCACCTGCAGCCAGCGCAGGATCACGCTGGTGTCGAGACCACCGGAATAGGCGAGCACGACCTTTTTCACATCCTTCACGCGCATGGCAGCGGCGGTCCTTCCGGAGTGTCGTCGAGTGTCGGGAGTAGCCCTGGATCAGACGATTGCGCAAGCGGCGGCGGCTTGGCATGATCGGTTCGCTGACGAACCGGGAGGAATGACATGCGGGCCACTGCCGCACTGCTTGTCATGCTGGCATTGCTGCTCGGCGCCGCAGCGAGCCGTGCCGCGCAACCCCAGTGGCCGATCCTCGATACCGGAGCCGTGCCGTACCTGAAGGCGCAAGGTCGCAGCAGCTACGCGGGTTTTCTGCTGACGAACCTGCCGCGCGCGATCGCGGTGGCGGCGAATGGCGCCTACGGCTGGTACGGCGGTGGCGGCTCGATCGAGGACGTGCGCGCCAAGGCATTGAAGTCATGCGCCGACAAGGGCGGCATAGGGTGCGCGATCTACGCCGAGGATTTGCAGGTGGTCTGGCAGGGACGCCCGGCGGTGGCGCTGCCGCCGGTTCCCGGACCGCTGATCGAGGCGCGGGACTACGCCTTCGTGCCCGACCCGCGGTACATCTGGCACGGTCCACAGTCAGCGCTCGGCCTGTATGTCTGGGCGCACGGCACCGGCACCGCCCACGACTCCCGAGGCGCCCAGCCGCAGCCGCATGTCCGCGCGTTCAACAACGCGGGCTTCGACATCGTCCGCTTCGACCGCGCGCCGACCATGGATACCGCGGACGATGCCGCCGAGTGGCTACATACGGGGCTCGCCGCGCTGCGTGCGCGAGGCTGGCGGACGGTCGTCGCGGCCGGACAGTCACGCGGTGCGTGGAACAGTCTTCAGGCGCTGGACACGCCGGGCCTGGCGGATGCCGTGATCGCCATCTCGCCCGCGAGGTTCAGCAGCCAGACCACGCAGGAGGCCGATCTGTCGCGCATCCTGCGGCGTGCCGCCGCGTCGCCCCGCGCGCGTGTCGCGGTGGCGCAGTTCAAGGGGGACATCTATGTCCGCGACATGCCGGGCCGGATCGATATGTTGCGCGATCTGCTGCCGTCGCGCGTCGCAGCAGCGCTGGTGATCGATCAGCCGGAGGGCATCACCGGACACGGCGGTGGCGGGAGTGCCGATTTCGCCCGCCGGTTCGGCCCGTGCCTGCTGCGGTTCGTCACCGATCCCGTGCCGCCGAAGGAGTGCACGCCGCCCGGGGGTTCTTGAACAGCGGCGTAGCTCTGCTCAAGGCGATGACGGGACGTCGAGGACGATCCGCATCTGCTGATCGCGGCGGATTTCGCGCAACGCCCTCGCTGCCTCGAGGCGCAGCGCGCCCTGACAGAGCGGTTCGCCGATCCGCGAGACCAGCTCACGCCGTACAGTTACCGTCTGATCGTCGAACGCCCAATGGGATGTGTAGGTGAACGCCTCGGTGGCAATTCGTCGATCCACGGGCAGGCGGAGCGGTTTGCGATCGTCGGGCAGCCGCAGGGACAGCTCTTCGAGCTGCCGTCCGGCAAGGCATGGCGTCGGCTGCCTGTCGCCGAGCGTCGGCAGATTGGCCGGCCCGAGCAGCAGATCGCCGGGGCGCACCAGCAGGATCGGACCGAGCACCGGCGCGAACGCATCGCCATCCAGGATCTCAGGCTGCGGTTCGAGAGTGAAGTTGGCATGCACCTCATAGGACAGACTGAAGCCGTCCGGCGGCGAAAAGACGTAGTTGCCGCGGCCGCTTTGGCCGAACGCGTGCAGTTGCCGGCCAACCGCGGCCGCCAGGCCGACCGACTGAACGCGGCGTGCCTGCTGCCGCAGCGCCAGCGCCCCCGGTCCCGTCGCGGTCATGAGAGTGTTGCCGCGGATATCGCCGGTCGCGTCGAGCCAGACGCTGGTGTTGGTGGTAATCGTGAGGGCATCGGGCGCCAGCGCCGGCACGGCGCGCAGAGCCTTTCCGGTCGCGCCGACGACCACGATGGGCTTGCCATACTCCTGATACGGCAGCGTGCCGAACGGCGCGACGGCAGCGGTGGTGTCGGCGAACACGCCGAACTCCGGCAGCCAGGTAATGACGTGGTTGAGCTGCGCCATGGTCGGCGGCGTGCTCAGCGTATAGGCATCGCCGAGGTTGATCAGCACCGCGTGGCTCTCGATGGCTTTGGCGCGCAGCAGCGCCTCGAACAGCGCAACGTGATCCTTGCAGTCGCCGTAACCGTTGGCGAGCACCGTGTCCGCCGCGTGCGGCTCGACCGTGCCGCGGCCAAGATACAGCGCCACATAACGGATGTGCGCGCTGACCCACTCATACAATGCCCGCGCCTGTTCGCGCCGGTCGGTCAATCCCGCGGTGACCTCGTCCGCCTTTGCCTGAATGGCAGGCGTCACCACGGTCTTCGGGGCGGCCAGTGCTTCGTAGGCAGCGGCGAACGCCGCGTAGTCGGGAAACGACGAAACGAAGAACCGGGGCCGGTAGTCCCATCCGGATACCGCGGCCTGGTCCTCGGTGCCGGAACCGATCGCGCTGTAGTGCCACGCATAACGCACGTCGTGATCCAGCTCGGTGCGTTCGAATGCCAGCTCGAAGGTTTCGGTATAAAGCGGGAAGCCACGCGGTGCGGTAACGGTGACGGCAACATTCTGCCATCCGGTGAACCGCTCGAATGCCACGTCCCAGGTGAACTGTCCCGGCAGCAGCGGCCGGTCGATTTCCGCCCGTGCGGTCAATACCTCGGTATCGCCAACCGCTACGTCGGGAAACACCACGACCTTCTGCTGCACGTCGAAGAACATCGGCAGGTTCGGCACGCCGGGCGCGAGTTGATCCCGGACCGCGCTGACGTCCACGTTCTTCCGCGTTCCATCGGCCTTCAGCGTGTATGCTTCGATGATGTCGAGACGTCCGAGCGACGGGTTGAACGGAATCGCGAACTGGCCGATGCGATCGGCCGCCGTGGTGTTCGTCGCGCTGCGCTCCATATGGAAGACCTTGGTGTAGCGTCCATCCGGTTGCACCGTGACATCGATGTTGAGCTGCCTGACCATGACGTTCGGTTCTGCTGATGCAGCCGAGCTCAGGAAGGTGACGACACCGCACAGCAAGATGACGAATGCCACGGTGGGCCGGCAGCGACGCACGCTCGCGGGCGAATGATAGGTTTCGTTCCGCATGAGTTTCCTGACCGACGCGACAGGCCTGCGAGCAGGCGTTGGCAAGTCCCGGCACTTTGCGCCAGGCTGCAACCGGATAATTCGCCCCTGCTGCCAATCCGTTCATTCCTGCCTTCGCAAGAATAACACAGGAGGCGATACGTCACCTGCTTGAGTCGGAGCACTGGCCGCAGATAATGGCACAGCTCCTGTTGGGTGGCAAATATAATCCGCCCGTGAATCGGATTGGCCGCGGCACGGCGGCCGGCTCGTTTGCTCCAGTGCAAGAAAATAAGCGAGATATTGAAACCACGGATGCACACAGATAGGATGCCGGTTCGGCACGGCCTACCGGCTGCTTGTTTGTAGCGGCCCGATGTATCCGTGTTCATCTGTGTGCATCCGTGGTTTCAATTTCTTGCCTGCCTCAGACAATTCGACCGGACCGAATCAATCAGATTTCATCCACTAGGCAGCCGGCCGGGCGCGGCGGCTTTCGGTGCGCAACTGGCCGC
>DASXNR010000256.1:0-2055 GCA_036494925.1 Acetobacteraceae bacterium | reverse complement strand
CCGATCTCCGACTTGTGCACGATGTCGGGCGACAGGATCTTCATCACCACCGGGAAGCCGAACAGGTCCGCCGCGGCAACCGCGGCCTCGGCGCTGTCGCAGGCCTGCTCCGGGGCGGACTGGATGCCGGCGGATGCCAGCAGGCGCTTCGCCTCCGCCTCGGTCGATGTTGCCTCCGGCAGCGTGACCGGTGCCACCACCGGCGGAGCGGCGCCCGCAGGTGCTGCGAACGCGGCGCCGTAGCGGCCCATCGCGGCAATCGCCGTCACCGCGCGGGTCGGGTCCTCGTGCACGCACCAGCCGTCGGTTTCCAGTTCGGCGCGGCGTTCGTCGGTCGTGATCACCGACAGCGCGTAGAGCCGATCGGGGTACTTGGCCTTCACCAGATTGAGCTGCTCGCGGATCGACGGCCAGCGGCGCGACGAGGCGGTCATGCTGAAGAAGCCCAACACGGACGCGTAGCCACCCTCGCCGATCATCGCATCGGTGAACTTGTTGATCAGCGTCACGTCGTTGCTGACCTGCGCGGTCGCATCCACCGGATTGCGCGGCGCGCAGAACGGCACCAGGTCGCGCAGCATCTTCTGCGTCGCCGTCGGCATCTCCGGCATCGCCAGACCGACGCTCTCGGCGACGTCGCTCATCAGCACGCCGGCGCCGCCCGACACCGTGATCACGCCAAGCGTGTTGCGCGCGGGATAGATCTTCCGGGTCGCGGTGTGCGCGATGTCCAGCATCTCTTCGGAGTTGCGCGCGCGCACCACGCCGAACTCGGCCATCACCGCCTCGGTCACCGCATCGTCGCCGGCGATCGAGGCGGTGTGCGACTTCGCCGCCTTGGTGCCGAGTTCGCTGCGGCCGACCTTCTGCATGACGATCGGCTTGTGCGCCGCGCGCGCCGCCTCGAACGCGGCGATCAGGCCGGGTGCCTCGCGGATGCCCTCGGCATAGACCGCGATCACGTCCACCTCGGGACATTCCGCCAGCCAGCCGATGCATTCGCCGACCGTCACATCGGCTTCGTTGCCGGTCATGATGCACAGCGAGGCGCCGATGCCGCGGTTACGTGCCAGCGTGTAGAGATGGGTGCCGTATGCACCCGACTGCGACGCGATGCCGATGCGGCCGGGCACCGGCCAGCCGCTGTCGAACGAGCTGGAGAATGTCGCGTAATACGCGGTGCGCGCATCGAACACGCCGAGACAGTTCGGCCCGAGGATGCGCATTCCGTGCCTGCGCGCCACCGCGACCATGCGGTGCTGCGCTGCCTCGCCGGCCTCGTCCATTTCGGCGAAGCCGGCGGTGAACATCACCGCCGCCTTGACGCCACGCTCCGCCAGATCGGTGATCGACTTCTCGGCGATCTCGGCAGCGATCGCGACGATCGCGACGTCGGGTGTTTCCGGCAGGTCGGCGACCGAGGGGTACGCCTTCAGCCCCTGCACTTCGGTGCGGTTCGGATTGATCGGATACAACCCGCCCCGAAAGCCCTGGGCCTTCATGTAGGCCAGCGGACGTCCGCTGATCCGGGTGGGGTCGCTGGAGGCACCGAGTACGGCAACCGAGCGTGGCGCGAACAATGGCGTGAGGCCGGCAAATTTGGCGTCGGGCATGATGGCGGGCGTTCCCCGAGGATGTTTTCCGGTCCAGTGTGACCTCGCCATGACAAGGCGGCAAGCGTTGCGGTCCCGTCACTGCCATGCGACACAACCCGGGATGGTGCAGGACGCAATCATGCCCGGTCTCATTGTCCTGTCGATCTGGTTCGCCCTGCTGGCAGGTGCACCCGCCATGGCGCAACAGCCAATCATGCTGAAGCTCAGCCACTTTCTCGGCCCCACCAGCTTCTTCGAAACCGACTTTGCGCAACCCTGGGCGAGGGAGCTGGAAGCCAGGACCAATGGCGCGGTGCAGGTGGAGATCCGCAACGCCAGCTCGCAGTACGGCGAGGTCACCAGGCAGGCGACACAGGTAAAGCACGGCGCCATCGACATCGCGCTCGGTCTGCGCGGTGCCGAGGGCGACCGCTTTCCGCGCAGCTCGATCATCGAGCTG
>DASXNR010000255.1:0-9966 GCA_036494925.1 Acetobacteraceae bacterium | reverse complement strand
CAACGGGGAGATACATCCATGTGACGCCGGAACACCTCGCGAGCGCCCGGAAGGCGCTGGACGAAATAGCAAGCGAGATCGAACGGGCGGCAACCCGTCCGATCTCTCCCGAAACCTCGTTGCGTGCCAGTTGCGTGTCAGTGCCGAAGCCTCGGGTATCGCTAACCCATTGGAAACCTGGAGCGGGCGAAGGGATTCGAACCCTCGACCCCAACCTTGGCAAGGTTGTGCTCTACCCCTGAGCTACGCCCGCGCTCCCGATCAGGGCGCGGGTTCTAGGCGGCTTCCCCCACGATTGCAAGCAGCACCCAGGCGCGGCATGGTCCGAGCCGGTCGCCGCACATGCTTGTCTGGCGCGGCCGGCGCAACATCTATGCCTCGACAGATCCGAAGGCCAGAAGATCATGGACGAACTGATTATCGGTCAGAACCCATCGGCGGCGGGCGGCGACGGCGTCGCCGTGATCATGGATGGCGACCAGAAGACCTTCATGCAGGAGGTGGTGGAAGCCTCCCGCACGCTCCCCGTCCTCGTCGACTTCTCGGCAACCTGGTGCGGCCCGTGCAAGCAGCTCACACCGACGCTGGAGAAGGTGGTCCGTTCCGCCGGCGGCCGCGTGAAGATGGTGAAGATCGACATCGACCAGAACCGCTCGCTGGTGCAGCAACTCGCGCAGCTTGGCCTGCCGATGCAATCGGTGCCGACGGTTGCCGCGTTCTGGCAAGGTCAGATCGCCGACCTGTTCCAGGGCGCGCTGCCGGAATCCGAGGTGAAGCGCTTCGTCGAAAGCCTGCTCAAGCTGGCCGGTGGATCGATGCCCACCGCCGACCTGCTCGCCGACGCCAAGGCGGCGATGGAGGCGGGCGATGCTCAGCAGGCCGGCGAACTGTTCAGCGAACTGCTGCAACAGGAGCCGGAGAACGGCGATGCCTGGGGCGGGCTGATCCGCGCGTTGATGTCGCTTGGCCAGGAAGACCAGGCGCGCCAGGCGCTGGAGCAGGTGCCGGCGAAGCTCGCCGACCATGCCGAGATCGCCGGCGCACGCAGTGCACTGGCGCTGGCCGAGGAGGGTCGCAAGGCCAAGGGCCAGTTGCAGACCCTGCAGACCCGCGTTGCCGCCGACCCGGCAGATCTTCAGGCCCGCTACGACCTTGCCACCGCGCTGAACGCGTCCGATGAGCGTGAGCAGGCGGCGGATGCACTGCTGGACATCATCCGCCGCAACCGAGGCTGGAACGACGATGCCGCACGGCTGCAACTGCTGAAGTTCTTCGAGGCATGGGGTTTCGACGATCCCGCGACCACTGCGGCGCGGCGCAGGCTGTCCTCCGTGCTGTTCAGCTAGATGGCCAACTTCCACCCGAGGGTGGAGAACCTGCCGGGCGAGTTCCCGGTGTTTCCGCTGCCCGGAGCGCTGCTGCTGCCGCGCGGCAAGCTGCCGCTGCGCATCTTCGAGCCGCGCTACGTGGCAATGACCGAGGATTCATTGGGCCAGGGTCGCATGTTCGGCATGATCCAGCCGGACCCCACCGGACCGGACATCGCCACCGGCCCCAGCCTGTTCCGCGTGGGCTGCCTGGGGCGGCTGTCGTCGTTCAGCGAGTCCGACGAGGGTCACTATCTGATCACGCTGACCGGCGTGATCCGCTTCGCCATCGCCGCCGAGCTTGAGATGCGGCGCGGCTATCGTCGCGTGCGCGCTGACTTCGCACCGTATGCCGCCGACCTGAACTTGGAACCGCAACCGCTCGGGGCGTCGCGCGAGACACTGATGGCGGCACTGCGCGGCTACTTCACCCACCGCGGCATCGATGCCAACTGGGACGCGATCAAGCGCCTGCCCGACGATATGCTGGTGGTGACGCTCGCGATGGTCTGCCCGTTCGAACCGGCCGAGAAGCAGGCGCTGCTGGAGGCGCCGACCGACACGGAGCGGGCGGCCGCATTGCTGATGCTGTTGCAGATGGGCGCGCTGTCGCAGGACACGCCGGGCGGGCGCAGCGTAAGCTGAACGGAGGACGACCGCATGGATGAACCCGGCGAAGCCAGGCGCCAGGCGCCGATCGATCCGCGATTGCTGGAGATTCTGGTCTGTCCGCTGACCAAGGGACCGCTGGAGTATGATCGCGAGGCCTGTGAGTTGATCAGCCACAAGGCGGGCCTCGCCTATCCGGTGCGCGACGGCATTCCCATCATGCTGCCCGAGGAGGCGCGCAAGCTGGATGAATGATGACTGTCGCCACCGAGATCAGGTTGAACAAGGCGGACCGCGTGCTGCATGTCGAGTTCGACGATGGCGTCCGCTTCTCGCTGCCGGCGGAGTATCTGCGGGTGGAGAGCCCGAGTGCCGAGGTGCAGGGCCACAGCCCGCAGCAGAAGCAGATCGTTCCCGGCAAGCGCGAGGTGGCGATCATCGGCGTCGAGCCGGTGGGCAACTACGCGGTGCGGCTGGTGTTCGATGACCTGCACGATACCGGGATCTATTCCTGGGAGTACCTGCACGAGCTGGGGCGCGAGCAGGATCGGCGATGGCCCGCCTACCTGGCGGCGCTGACGGCGCGGGGATTGCGGCGGGAGCCGAGATAGCCGGCGCCTCTCGCCGGAGTGGCCTATCCGGGCAGCATCAGAAGCTCGGACACACCCGCGCTCAGCACTTGCAGCAGGTCACCCAACGCCAGCGCGATGCATCCCTCGGTCGGCGCGTAGTCCGAGCGCGCCACGTGCAGGAAGATCGCCGAGCCGCGGCCACGCTGCACCGGCGCGTCGTTCCAGCCCAGGACCCCGATCACGTCATACACGCCGTCCTGGCGCCACAGTTCCTCGTAACGTCCGTCATGCGGCAGCCGGATCATCCGGTTGTAATCCGCCTGCCCGACATCGTCGCACCAGCCATCCGTCGGAGCGATCGGTTCCGCCGGTACCGCACACTCGGGCGCCTTTAGCCGATCGGCGCGGAACAGCACGCGGTGCAGCGGCAGCAGACCGACCGGCGTGGCACCGTCGCCCTCCTGCTTGTCGCGCCGCACACCACCCCGCCCAAGCGCGGCACGGAACACGCGGCCGCGCAGCACCAGCCGGCCGTCGGGATGCACCAGTGCCTGCATTCTGTCTCAGTCCAGCAGGTGGCCGAAGCGCTCAGCCTTGGTCGCAAGATAGTGGTCGTTGACCCCGTTCGGAGCGAAGGCATGCGCCTCCCGGCCAACGACCTCGACCCCACACGCCGCCAGTGCCGCCAGCTTGTCGGGATTGTTGGTCAGCAGCCGGATGCGGTTTACACCGATTGCCTGCAGCATCGTCGCGGCGATGAGAAAGTTACGCTCGTCCGCCCCCCAACCCAGTGCCCGATTCGCGTCCAGCGTGTCGAGCCCGCGGTCCTGCAGCGTGTATGCTCGCAACTTGTTGACCAGCCCGATATTCCTGCCCTCCTGAGACAGGTACAGCAGCACCCCCGCGCCCTCCTCGGCCATCCGGGCAATCGCGCCGCGAAGCTGCGCGCCACAGTCGCAGCGCAGGCTGCCCAGCAGATCGCCGGTGAAGCATTCGGAATGGATCCGTACCAGCGGCGCGTCCGACGCCTCCGGGTGGCCCACCACGATGGCAAGGTGCTCGATCGCCGAACCCTCGGTGCGAAACGCGATCACCCGGGAGTCAGGAGCATTCTCCAACGGCACGCGCGCCGATGCGATCTGGCGCATTCCGGCTGCCGCAGCCGCCGGATAGGCCATCAGATCGGCTGCCGGCACCCTGAACAGTCCGAACTTCGCGGCATCGGCATCGATATCGGCGCGCACCGCAGCTGCCAGCACGGCAGGCAACAAGCGGCCCAATTTGGCGAGAATCAAGGCTGCGGGCGCCAAGCCGGGCACCGGAGCGGCATCCGGCTGGGTCGGCAGCAGCCCGTCCAACGTGGGGTCAGCCATGCTGCGCAGCGGTTCCGGCGCCAGCAAACCGGCGCCGAGGGACAGCGCCACGACCGGTGATCCCTGCTCGACCGGTCGGTGCAGGACAGCGGCGGCGCGCATCGGTGCCAGCAGCAGCACGGGCGGTTCGGCGGCCAGCATCCCCAGTTCGGCCAGCCCACGCGGTCCGGCCGTCTCGGCCGCAAGCAGGATCAGTGGCGCCTCGCCGGTGAGCAGCACCGGCGTGCCCCGGCGCAGGTCGGCGGCAGCCCGGTGCACCATGCGAAGACGCAGAACATCCGGATCCGGTGCATTGAGTGGCAAGCTGGCACCTGGTTGCGCCATGCCAACCGGTTCGCCGCGCAGCGCGTGGTTCATCGGGCTACACGAAAATGGAACAATGACGGCCCACTTTTGTCATGATTGACGCCAAGCCTGCTCCTGAGCGACGGACGGAGCCACAACCTGCTATGTGATGCCGCCACAATGACTATATGGCGGGTCAGATTGAATGTCTCGGCTGCACTCACAGAAATGTGAGCTTCTTGCCACGTACCGAAACGGCAGGATGATGTTGGTGTTGGCTGCAGGTCGGAATCCGCGCGCGGAGGCATTGTGCCGCGGCCGTGCGGTGCTTGGTGCGCAGGGCAGCGGTGGGCGCGGGGTGCGCCGGACAGAAGCAAAGGGATACGAAGATGTCGGCAGAACGACCAATCCTGATCGTTGATGACGACGGAGTCCTGCGTGAGACCCTGGCGGACCAACTCGCGGTCGACGGCGAATTCACGGCAGTGGCGGCGGGCTCGATCAGCGAGGCCGAGGAAAAGCTCGGCGCGAAGGACGCGCGGTTCGATGCCGTCATTCTCGACGTCGGCCTGCCGGATGGCGACGGCCGCGATCTCTGCACCAGGCTGCGCAGGCAGGGGCAGAAGATGCCGATCATCATGCTCACCGGCTCGGACACCGAAACCGACGTGGTGCGCGGCCTTGACTCGGGTGCCAACGACTACATCGCCAAGCCGTTCCGGCTGAACGAACTGCTGGCGCGGCTGCGGGCCCAGCTCCGCATCTTCGAGAACAGCGAGGACGCGGTGTTCACCATCGGTCCTTACACGTTCCGCCCCTCGGCCAAACTGCTGCAGGACCTGGGAAAGAACCGCCGCATCCGCCTCACCGAGAAGGAGGCCGCGATCCTGAAGTTCCTGTATCGCGCCGGGACCCGCGCGGTGGCGCGGCAGGTGCTGCTGAACGAGGTGTGGGGCTACAACGCCGCGGTCACGACGCACACGCTGGAGACGCACATCTATCGGCTGCGCCAGAAGATCGAGCCCGACCCCGCGAACGCACGTCTGCTGGTCACCGAGGGCGGCGGCTATCGGCTGGATCCGGAGGGCGTGCCCGCGTCGGTGGCGGCCGCCTAACCCGCCAGTTCGATCACCTTGCGCAGATCGGCGACGAAGGCGCGGTACTCCCGCGCCTTCGCATCGTCATCGGGCACCCGCAACAGGAACGACGGGTGCACGGTGACGAACGCCTGCTGGCCGTCGGGCAGTTCGATCGGCCGGCCGCGCTCGCGACTGATGGTGACGGCCCGGCCCAGCAGGGCACGCGCCGCGGTGCCGCCCATCGCCACCACCAGTTTTGGCCGCAGCCCCACCAGCTCGACGTCGAGCCAGAAGCGACAGGCCTGGATCTCGGGCGCCTCGGGCGTCTGGTGGATGCGCCGCTTGCCGCGTGGCTGGAACTTGAAGTGCTTAACCGCATTGGTGATGTAGACGGTGCGCCGGTCGATGCCGGCCTCCTCCATCGCGCGATCCATGATCTGGCCGGCGGGACCGACGAACGGGCGGCCGATCACGTCCTCCTGATCGCCCGGCTGCTCGCCGACGAACAGTACGTGGGCATGCCTCGGCCCTTCGCCGAACACGGTCTGCGTCGCCGGTTCGTAAAGATGGCACCGCCGGCAACCGCCCGCTTCCGACGCGGCCTCCTGCAGGCCGCGATCCGAACCGAGCCTGAGCACGACGGGACCGAGCGGCGGCCGATCCGGCGGCCGTGGCGCTTCATCGAGCGCCTCCGCTTCGGGCACCGAAGTGCCGGTGCGCGCATGGTGCAGGGTGTGGTGCGCGCGCCACCATGCCTGCAACGCGTCGTCGTCCGCCATCCGGGCGGCACCCGCGGCGAACCGCAGGTCCGCGCCGTCCCAGTGCGCCGCGCCGTCCGGCGTCACGATGGAGAACAACAGGTCGGGGAACCGCCGCGCGATCAATTGCGCATTCGCCTCCAACACGTGGTGCGCCGGCGCGTACCAGCCGAGGTGGCGCGTGCGGTCGCCGTCCGCCACCGGCAGGAACCGCACGTGGGTGCGCATCCGATGCGCATCCGCGCGCACCGCCAGCGCAAGGCGCTGCGCCTGCCCCAGCCCTGCTTCGTCAGTCGTGCCGATGTTGGCGTGCCAGACCAGCCGATACAGCAGGTCGAACCGCGCCGGCTCGCGCGCCTGGATCGCCAGCGAGGCCAGCGACACCAGCGAGCGGGACACGTTGAAGCTGCCGTTGCCGTCCGGCAGCGCGTCGCCGTCGCCGCCAACCGACCAGCGCACCTTGCCCGGCGCGATGCCGGCCAGTATCAGGGCGCGTGTGGCAGCGCGCCAGCCTGCCCAGTCGGTCTCGCTGTCCAGCGCAATGCGCATCGCCCGAGCAAACCCCATCCTGTCCCGCTTTCCAACCCCGGCCGGCACGGTATGCTCGCGGCATGACTCCCCACCCGGAAGCCTTCGCCGCGATCGGAGCGGCCACCGCGCCCGCCTTCTCCCGTGACGGACAAACGCTGTTTCACCTCCGCGGTTCGGGCCTGCCGCAGGTCTGGGCGCTGGACCTCGCCACCGGAGCCAGCCGGCAGCTCACCTTTCACGATGAGAAGGTCGCGCTGCTGCGCCGCTCGCCGCTGGACGACCGGCTGATCTACGGGATCGACCGCGGTGGCGACGAACGCCAGCAACTGCTGCTCATCGATCCGCAGGGGGCATCGCCCGAGCCGCGCGAGCTGACCCTCAATGCCGCGGTAATCCATGATTTCGGCGCCTGGTCCCCGGACGCTGCCCGAATTGCCTATGCAGCGAACGAACGCGACGAAGCGCATTTCGATGTCTATGTGCAGGATGTCGCCAGCGGCGTTCGCGAATGCGCGTTCCGTGGCAGCAATCAGGTCAGCGTGTCCGGCTTTCGCTCCGATGGGGCGAGACTGGCGCTGCTGCACGATCGCGGCTTCGGCGACGTGTCGCTGCTGGTGCTCGATCCGGCGTCGGGCGAGGCCCGGGCATTAGGCTCGCCAAGCAACTTCCGCAGCGTGCGCTGGGCGAGCGATGGCCGCACCTTGCTGGCGCTGACCGATCACGGCGACACCAACTTCCTGCGGCTGTGCGGCCTAGACCCCGATAGCGGCGACGTCTCTGTCGTCTATGAAGCTGCCGGACGGGACGTCGAGGCGTGGTCGATCGCGTCCGATGCATGCTCGCTGGCCACGATCGAGAACGATCGCGGCTATGCCGTGCTGCGGGTCGGTTCGATCGACGGCGAGCGCCCGGTGGTCACCGGCCTGCCCCGTGGCATCGTCACCGATCTGACCTGGTCGGCCGACAGCACCACGCTGGCTTTCAGCGTGGCCGCCCCGACCGAACCGCCGTCGCTCTGGCTGTGGCGCGACGGCGCCGCGCGCGTCGCATGGCGGCCAGAACCGCCGCCCGGGCTGGGCGACTTCGTCGATCTGGAGCTGGTGTCCTGGCAAAGCTTCGACGGCACGCACGTTGCGGGCTGGTTCGCGCTGCCGCGTGGCCCGCAACCCGCCGACGGCTATCCCGCCGTCATGTGGGTACATGGCGGACCGGTCGGCCAGACCCGGCCGAACTTCCGCCCGGACATCCAGATGCTGCTCGCGCAGGGCTTCGCGATATTGATGCCGAATGTGCGCGGCAGTTCCGGCTATGGCCGCACCTACACCAAGAGCGACGATGTCGAACGGCGGCTCGACAGCGTGACCGACCTCGCGCACGGCAGGCACTGGCTGGCAGCGCACCCGGCGATCGACGGCGAGCGCATCGCCATCATGGGGCAGTCGTACGGCGGTTTCATGGTGATGTCGGCGATCACCGAACATCCCGAGCTGTGGCGCGCCGCGGTGAACTATTACGGGATCGCCGATTTCGCCTCGCTGCTGGCCGGCACCGGTGCCTGGCGACGCAGCCACCGCGCCGCCGAATATGGCGATCCCGAGCGCGACGCCGAGCTGTTCGCGCGTATTTCGCCGATCCACCGCGTCGACCGCATCCGCGCACCGGTGCTGATCGCGCACGGCACGCGTGATCCGCGCGTGCCGATCGGCGAGAGCGAGCAGTTCGTCGCCGCGCTGCAGGAGCGGCAGAAGAAGGTTGCGTACGAAACCTTCGACTATGCCGGCCACGGCTTCATCCGTCCCGACGACAAGGGCCGCATCTACACGGCTGTCGCCGACTTTTTCACCACGCATCTGCGCTGAACTGGAACGACGATGTACCTGCCAACCCGCAATCACCGCGTTCTGATCATGGGCCGCAACGGCGCGGTCGGGGCCAATCATCCGCTGGCGACCCAGGCCGGCCTCGACACGCTCCGTGCCGGCGGCAACGCGATCGATGCGGCGGTGGCGATATCGCTCACGCTGAGCGTCGTCGAGCCTGGCATGTCCGGTCTCGGCGGCGACGGGTTCTACCAGGTGCACACTGCCAGGGACGCGACCTCGCGGTGCTACAACGCGACCGGTGCCGCGCCGCTTGCCGCCACGCCCGAACGCTTCCGTGCCACCGGCATCGCGATACGCGGGCCGCTCAGTGTCTCCACGCCCGGGTTGCTCGGCGGCGTCGGTGCGATGCACGCCGCACATGGCCGGCTGCCGTGGCGGCACCTGTTCGGGCCCGCGATCGAGCATGCGCGCGAAGGTTTCGCCATCAGCCACCACTATCGTCACTTCGCCGGCGACGTGCGCGCGGTGCTCGCCGCCGATGCGCGCTCGCGCACCGTGTTCCTTGCTGGTCTCGATGTCGGCGCGCCGCCGCTGGCCGCGCTGATCCGCCAGCCCGACCTGGCGCGCACGCTGGAGGAGATCGCGCAGGACGGCGCGGAGACCTTCTACCGCGGCCGGCTGGCGAAGCGGCTCTCCGCCGGCATGCGGGAGGCCGGCGTGCTGGTCGATGAACGCGACCTGGAGACGTGCCAGCCCCAGCTTCAGGAGCCGGTCGCTATCGCCTATCGCGGCTTCCGCGTCACGCAGACGCCGCCGAATTCGACCGGCTTCACCATGCTGCAGATGCTGAAGATCGCCGAACGCTTCGACTTTGCCGCACTTGACCCGGTGCAACGCATCCACGTGCTGGTGGAGGCGAAGAAGCTGGCGTTCCTCGACCGCGAACGCTACGGCACCGATCCGCGCTTCGGCGACGTGCCGCTGGATCGGCTGCTGTCCGACGCCTACGCCGATGAATGCGCGGCGGCGATCGACATGGAGCGTGCCAGCGACCGCGCGCTGGCGGAACCCGAGGCGGCGACCGGCGACACGACGTATTTCTGCGTGGTGGATGCGGACGGCAATGCGGTCTCCGGCATCCAAAGCCTGAACTCCGGGTTCGGTTCCGGCGTGACCGCGGGCGACACCGGCATCCTGCTGAACAACCGCATGGCCTATTGGCATCTCGCGCCCGGTCACGCCAACCGGCTGGCGCCGGGCAAGCGCGTGCGCCACACCATGAACGCGCCGATGGTGTTCAAGGACGGCAGGCTGTGGGCGGTGGAAGGCACGCCGGGCGCGGACAACCAGGTTCAGGTCAATCTGCAGGTACTGACCGCGATGATGGATCTCGGGGCCGATCCGCAAACCGCGCTGGAGGCGCCGCGCTGGACCTCGATCCAGCAGGGCCAAGGTGCCAACTGGCCGCACGAAGGCGATGGCAGGCTGACGATTGAGCCGGGATTTGGCGAGGACGTGCTGGCGGAGCTGGAGCGGCTAGGGCACCGTCTGAACCGCGTCGGACCGCTG
>DASXNR010000254.1:0-5273 GCA_036494925.1 Acetobacteraceae bacterium | reverse complement strand
CCGCATCCAGCCATGCCGGCGTTCACGCGCGTGATCCGGCCGCTGCCCGATCCTGCGCCGCTGGTTTCGCTGATCGTCCCGACCCGGGACCGGGCCGAACTACTTGCCCGCTGTGTGGACGGTCTGCTGCGGCGCACCGACTATCGGCCTATCGAACTGCTGATTGTGGACAACGACAGCACGGAACCGGAGACACATGCATTGTTCGCCCGTCTTGCGGCGGATCCTCGGGTCCGCGTCATTACAAGTCCCGGACCGTTCAACTACTCGGCGCTGAACAACCGCGCGGTCAATGTCGCTCGCGGCGATATCCTGGTACTCGTGAACAACGACGTCGACGTGATCGAACGACACTGGTTGACCGAGATGACTGCACTCGTGGTGCAGCCAGACGTCGGCGCGGTGGGCGCAAAACTGTGGTACGCCGACGACCGACTCCAGCATGGCGGTATCGTGCTCGGTGCAGGTGCCGTGGAAGGAGTTGGTGCTCACCTCCAACCCAACGCCGCCCGCGACGATCAAGGTTATTTCGGCCGGCTCGGTCTCAGTCGCGACGTTTCGGCGGTGACCGGCGCCTGTCTGGCGGTGCGTCGATCGGTTTATCTGTCGGTCGGCGGCCTCGACGAAGCCAATCTGCCCGTCGCCTTCAACGATGTGGACTTGTGCCTGCGCCTGCGCGAACGCGGTTTTCGGATCGTATGGACGCCGTTTGCCGAATTGTATCATCTGGAATCGGCCACGCGCGGGCCGGATACGACCGATGAGGCATTGCCGCGCTTCCAGCGCGAGGTCGCCTTCATGCGCCGGCGCTGGAGCACGGTTCTGGACGCGGATCCGTTCTACAGCCCAAACTTTTCGCTGGCCCAAGGCAATTACGCTCTCGCGGCCCCCCGCCGCACCAAGCCTTGGCAGCGTGCCGAGTCCTAGGCAACCGGCGACGATCTTGCCATGCCCGGTCGGGTGGTGCATTTGCGGCACGCGGGCAGGAGGGTCACGGTCAGATGCCGTTACGCATTGTCGATGTGCGCGAGATCACCCAACCGATCAGTTCGCCGATCCGGAATGCCTACATAGACTTCTCGAAGATGACCTCGAGCCTGGTCGCGGTCGTGACCAACCTCGAGCGCGATGGCCGTCGTGTGATCGGCTACGGCTTCAACTCGAATGGTCGCTATGGCCAGGGCGGACTGATCCGCGAACGCTTCGCGCCGCGCATCCTTGAGGCCGACCCGCGGTCGCTGCTCGATCCGACCGGCGAGAACCTGGATCCGGACCGGGTCTGGTCCTGCATGATGACGAACGAGAAACCCGGTGGGCACGGCGACCGCTCGGTGGCGGTCGGCACGATCGACATGGCGGTGTGGGACGCGGTGGCGAAGATCGCCGGCCGACCATTGTTCCGACTGCTGGCCGAGCGGCATGGAATCGCGGCCGATCCGCGCGTGTTCGTCTATGCTGCGGGCGGGTATTACTATCCGGGAAAGGATGATGCGGCGCTGTGTGCTGAGATGCGCAGCTATCTCGATCGCGGCTATACCGTGGTGAAAATGAAGATCGGCGGCGACAGCATCGATCAGGATCGCCGCCGCATCGAGGCAGTGCTGCAGGAGATCGGCGCCGACGCGCAGCTTGCGGTGGATGCCAACGGCCGCTTCGACCTTGCCACCGCGATCGCCTATGCGAGCATGCTGCGCGTGTATCCGCTGTTCTGGTACGAGGAGCCAGGCGATCCGCTCGACTACCGGTTGCAGGCGGCGCTGGCGGAATTCTATCCGGGACCGATCGCGACCGGCGAGAACCTGTTCAGTCATCAGGATGCGCGCAACCTGATCCGCTACGGCGGCATGCGCCCCGACCGCGACTGGCTGCAGTTCGATTGCGCGCTGTCCTATGGGCTGTGCGAATACCAGCGGACGCTGGCGATGCTGAAGGATGCCGGCTGGTCGTGGCGGCGCTGTATCCCGCATGGCGGACATCAGATGTCGCTCGCAATCGCAGCCGGGCTGGGACTGGGCGGCAACGAGAGCTATCCCGACGTGTTCCAGCCCTATGGCGGATTTCCCGACGGGACGCGGGTGGAGAACGGCATCGTGACATTGCCGGACCTGCCGGGGATCGGCTTCGAGGCGAAGAGCGATCTCTACACTATCATGCGCGAGCTGGCGGCGTAGACTTGGCGGTCAACATAACAGCGGACCGCCGACAGCCGCTCTTGCCGGATCGGCGCAGAACGGACAAACCACCCACATGCCTGTTCCGCTTCGCATCGGCATTGCCGGCGTCGGCCATTTCGGCCGCTACCACGCGCTGAAGGTCGTGGCTTCGGATCGCGCCGCGCTGGCGGGCGTGTTCGACGCGGACGCAGAACGCGCTGGAACGGTGGGCTGGGAGGCCGGCGCGCCCGCACTGGACTTTCCCATGCTGCTTGCGGCCAGCGATGCGCTGGTGATCGCCGCGCCTGCGGAGGCGCATCATGCGCTGGCGATGGAGGCGTTGCAGGCGGGAAAGCACGTGCTGGTGGAAAAGCCGATCGCTGCAACGCTTGCGCAGGCCGACGAACTTGCGGACGTGGCGTCCGCGCACAACCTGGTATTGCAGGTCGGCCATCTGGAACGCTTCTCCGCCGCCTTCGCCGCTATGGAGGGGCGGCTCGGTGTGCCGCTCTATATCGAGGCGACGCGGATCGCGCCGTTCAAACAGCGCGGCACCGACGTGTCGGTGATCCTCGACCTGATGATCCACGACCTCGATCTGATACTGTCGCTGGTGGCGAGCGAAATCGACAGCGTCGATGCGGTCGGCGCCGCGGTGGCGAGCGAGCACGCCGATATGGCCAATGCGCGGATCCGATTCGTCAATGGCGCGGTGGCAACGATCACCGCCTCGCGTGTCGCGATGCGCACCGAGCGGCGCATGCGGGTGTTTGCGCAGGACGGCTACCTGGCGGTCGACTTCGCCAACCGGCGGCTGACGGTGATCGCGCGCGGGCGGGGTAAGCCGGTCCCGGGCGTCGCTGACTTCGGCATTGAGGAGGCGTCTTGGCACGACCATGATTCGCTGGCCGCGGAACATGCCGCGTTTGTCGCCTCGGTGCTGGACGGCGCGCCGGTGCTGGTGGATGCCGCCGCGGGACGGCGCGCACTGGCGGCGGCGCTGATGGTGACCGACGGCATTGCCGCCGCGCGCGCGCGGATGGTGGCGTCAGGGCTGATCGAGCAGGTCGAGAACGGCGGCGGCGGCGGCGTCTGACGGCATACCGGTGGGCGGGCGCAGCGACGCCAGCACGGTGTGACAGGCAGTGCGCTGCGCCGCTGCGGCAGCGGGATCGTCCAGCAGCGTGCGCACCGCCGCCGCCAGGCGATCCGGTGTGCACGCCTGCTGGATCAGTTCCGGTATAACCTCCCGTCCTGCCAACAGGTTGACCAGCGCGCCGTAGCGCACCGTGAGCAGATGCCGTGCGATTGCGGCAGTCAGTGGATTGACGCGATAGGTCACCACCATCGGGACGCTCGCCATTGCCAGTTCCACCGTCGATGTGCCGGACTTGGTCAGGGCAGCGGCGGAGGCAGCGAACGCGTCGTGCTTGTCCTGCAATTCCGTCACCAGCACCGGATGTCGTCGCCAATCGCGGGTGCCCGCGCGCACCGTCTCCGCCACCGGCCCGGCCAGCGGCACCACTGGCACGACGTCCTGCACCCGCTGCAACGCCGCGCCGAGGATCGGCAGCAGCCGCGCCACTTCGGTGCGTCGGCTGCCTGGCATCAGCGTCAGCACGCGCGTGGCGGGATCGATGCCGTGGGTCGCGCGGAACCGCGTCGCGTCACCGTGGTCGGCGCCGCTCTCCAGCACTGGATGACCGACAAAGGTCGCGGGCAGGCCGTGACCGGCGAAGAACGATGGTTCGAACGGCAGCAGGCAGAGCAACTGGTCCCACAGTCCGTGATAGTGCCGCACGCGACGTTCACGCCACGCCCAGACCTGGGGTGCGACATAATGCACGCGCTTCACGCCGAGAGGTTGGATTGCCCTCAACAGCCGCAGCGTGAAGCCGGGACTGTCGATCGTCACCACTGTGTCTGGTTTCCGCGCTGCGATATCGGCGACCGTCTGGTGCAGCCGGCGCCGCAAATGGTAGAGGCGCGGCAGCACTTCCAGCAGGCCCATCAACGCGAGGTCACGCATTGGGAACAGGCTGGTGAGGCCGTGCCGGGCCATCTGCTCGCCCCCGATGCCGGCGAAGCCCAGTTCCGGCCGGCGGGCGCGGAGCGCCGCCATCAGGCGAGCCCCCAGCGTGTCGCCGCTCGCCTCGCCGGCGACCAGATAGATCAGCGGCATGGCGCTAAATGAAAACCACGGATGCACACGGATGAACACAGATGACGCCGCATCCGTGTTCACCCGTGTGCATCCGTGGTTTCATGAACTACCGCAGCACGTGCGCCACGAGCGGCGTCAGCGAGCGGTGATGCGCGATCGGCGCGGGCGCATCCTGTGGCGCCGTCATGCCGACGCGATCGTGCCACCATGTTGGTAGCCCGACGCGGGCGGTGCCCGACAGGTCATAGGCGGAGCCGGCCACGAACAGACAGCGCTCCGGCGTCAGGCCGAGTTCCTCCAGGGCTAGCTGATACGGTCGCGGATCGGGCTTGTAGCAGCCTGCACGCTCGGCGGTGACGATGACACTGAACGGAACCGGGACGCGGCTGGCCGCCAGGTGTCCGAGTGCTTCAGAGCAATTGGTGACCACCGCAAGCGGGACGCCCGCCCCATGCAGCGCGCCCAGAACGTGGCCGGTTTCCGGCCAGGGTTCGATACTGCCGTAGCGCGCCGCGAGTTCGTCGGCGAGTTGACGCGGCAGGCCGACCGACTCGGCGGCGTCGGCCACGAGGTCCTCGTAGCGCCGGTAGCGGCCGGTCCGATAGGTGATCGCAAGGTACGCCGCACGCCAGCCACGGCCGGCCTGCTCGCTGCCCGCGACGGCGTTCCACAGCGACCAGCTATCCAGCAGCGCGGTCAGCAGGTCGAACAGCACGGCATCGTAGCGTCGGTTCATGTCAGCAGATCGCGGCAGCCGAGGTCGTCCACCGCGAGCATGATGCGCTCCATGTGGTTCCACCAGATGACGGGCGGGATTTCGAACGCCGCCTGCCACACCGGTGTCGCCATTTGCAACAGCACGGCCCAGCGATAGTCATTGTCCAATGCCTGGCGGTCATAGCCGCGCACGCCATGTGCCACCAGCATTGCGTGGTAGCGATCGAGCAGCGTGTGTT
>DASXNR010000253.1:0-39913 GCA_036494925.1 Acetobacteraceae bacterium | reverse complement strand
GTTCTGGATCAACGTCCCCGTCGGCCTGCTGGCCCTGGGTGCATGTGCTCTCACACTGCGGGATCCCGAGTACCTCACGGCACAGCGCATGGAGTTGCGGAAGCGGCCGTTCAGCTTCGACGGCGTCGGCCTGTCGCTGCTGGTCATCGTCATCGTCTGTTGGGAGGTGGTGCTCAGCAAGGGGCAGGAATGGGACTGGGTGGGCGACCCGTTCTGGCGTGTGCAGACGCTGGCGATCTTGTTCGTGGTGGGCCTGATCGGGCTGATCGTCTGGGAACTGCGCCATCCGAGTCCGGTGGTCAATTTCAGGCCGTTGCGAGAACGGAATTTTGCCGCCTGCTGCATTATCATCTTTACCGCATTTGCGGTGCTGTATGCTGCCAGCACCTCGTTGCCTGCCTTGCTCCAGTCGCTGTTCGGCTATGACGCACTGAGCGCCGGACTGGTCATGTCGCCGGCCGGCTTCTTCGCGGTCGTCACAATGCCGTTCGTGGGGCGTGCACTCGGGCGCGGAACCGATGCGCGGTGGGTGATTGCCGCCGGTCTCCTGACCATGGCCGCGGGGAATTACTGGATGTCGCAGATGAACCTGGACATCAGTCCGGGGCAGGCCGTTTGGCCGCGGGTCGTGCTGATCATCGGGCTTGCGATGTGCTTCGCGCCGGCGAACGTGGCGGCTTATCTCTACACGCCGCTCGCGCTGCGCGGGGCGGCGGTCGGCCTGTTGAGCCTGCTGCGCAACGAGGGCGGCAGCGTCGGTACCTCGCTGGCTCAGACAATTCAGGAGCGCCGTGACCAGTTTCACAGCCTGCGTCTTGGCGAATCGCTCGATCCCTTCAACCCGGCGGCGCATTCCTTCCTCGGTCAGGCTTCCGCGCCATTCCTGCAGCAGACCGGCGATCCGGTCGCCGCGCAGCAACTGGCCTTGCAGACGCTCGCCAACCTGCGCCAGCAACAGGCATCGGCGCTGGCCTACTTCGATGTGTTCTGGGTGCTGGCCGTTGTCATGGTCGCGCTGGTGTTCGCTGTGCTGCTGATGAAGCGCTCCGTCGCAGAGAAGGGCGCCCGGATCGGATCCGAGTAAGGTTGGGCACGCGCCGTTCTTGGTGGGTTGCGCGCCTCAGTCCTTAGCCCTTCAGTGACAATTCGTCCGCATGTTCGTTCGCTGCCTAGCCTGCCGAAGGGCCTCAACGATGCGCCGCGCGCCAGCAGCCGTCCTATTCGTTATTGCGTTCCTCGGCGCCTGCGCTCCGCGTCCGCCGGAACTGCGCGTCGCCGCCACCGCACCCGCGATCCTGCTCCCCACCGCCAGGGCCGCGATCACCGATGGCCGCGGGCGGTTCCGCGAGATCTACTGCGCCGTCCGCACCGACCATGGCGCGAAGCTTCCGCTCGACCGTCCGTGCGACACCAGCGCGGCGCTCTGGCAGTTTCCCGGTGAGCCGCCGCCGTCGGGCCGGCCGGTTGCGCTTGCGCCTTCCAGCGCTGGCCTGATCGTGGTCATGGTGCCCGGCCTGCTGGCCGAATGCGTCGCCGCGGTATCCACCGTGTTCGGCGACGCCCGCGCCAACCTTGAGGCGCAGGGCTACCGGACCGGCTACATTCAGACCCGCGGCCGTCAGGCCAGCGAGGTCAACGCCGGCATCATTCGCGACGCAATCCGCGCCATGCCGGCAGACGCCCGCACCATCCTGGTCACCCATTCCAAGGGCACCGTCGATTCTTTGTTGGCTCTCGCGACCTATCCCGATCTCGCCGACAAGGTCGTCGCTCTGTTGAGCGTGGCCGGCGCCGTCAACGGCTCGCCGCTCGCCGACATCGTGCCTGACTGGATCGCACAAATGGCGGAAGCGATCGATTTGCCGGGGTGTCCGCGGGGCCACGGCGTCGAGGCCGCCGACAGCCTGCGCCGTTCCGAGCGCCTGACGTGGCTCGCCACACACGCCTGGCCGGCGAGCGTGCGCACCTACTCGCTGGTCGCGGTGGCGGGACCCGACGATATGTCCGCGGTGCTGCGCCCCTTCGCCGACATCCTCTCGCGGACCGAGCCGGCCAATGACGGCCTGGTCGTCGCGTCCGACGCCATCGTTCCTGGCTCCACGCTGCTGGGCTATGCGCATGCCGACCATCTGGCGATCGCCATGCCGTTCGGGGCCAACGCATCGCTGCTCGGCGCGACGCTGATGACGCATAACGATTACCCGCGCGCCGGGCTGCTGGAAGCGGCGATCCGGTTTGTCGAGGAGGATTTGCGGCTTCCCACTCCCCCTGGCCCTGTCCCGCGCGGAGCGTCCCCAGCCAACGGAAGCGCTCGCCGTTGATCGGCCCGTCGGTCGACCACGGGGACTTCGACACCGGCGCTGCCACCGAGCTCTTGCTCCCCACACCCCACCCCCTACGATGCCCACCCATGCCCCCGCACCGACCGTCCCAAGTGGACCTCCTCCTCGTCCACTCCTCCGACCTGCATGTCGATGACGAAGCCAGCGCCACCAAGCACAGCGAGGGCATTGCCGGCCTTGCCGCGGTACTGGCTGCCGCGCGCGCCGCTTGCGCCGACGTCGTCCTGCTCGCCGGCGACACCTTCGACAACAACCGCGTGCCAGCCTCGATGCTGGACCGCACCGGCCGCCTGCTGGCCGATGCCGGAATCCCGGTGGTGATCCTGCCCGGCAACCACGACCCCGCGCTGCCCAACAGCGTGTTCGTCCGCGGCGGTCTCGCCGCCATCGCCAATGTCAGCATCATCGGCATCACCCACGACGAGGCGGTCGGCTTCCCGCACCACGACCTGGAGATCTGGGGCCACGCGCATCGCGACTACGAGAACATGGCGCCCCTGCGCGGCCCGCGCCCCCGCAGCACGCGCTGGCAGATCGCCATGGCGCACGGCCACTACGAGCCGCCGCACACGCTCGCCACGCCGCTGCGCCCGTCCTGGCTGTTCAGCGACGATGCGATCGCCGCGACCGCGGCGGACTATCTGGCGCTCGGCCACTGGGATCGGCCCGAGCGCGTCGGCGACGGCACGGTGCCGGCCTACTACTCCGGTTCGCCCGATCTCGCGCGATCGGTCAACTTGATTCGGCTGACCGCTGCCGGCGAGGTGGTTGTAAAGCGCGAACCGCTGCGGTGGGATGATGCACCGTAGGAGGAAACGCTCATGCCGCTGCTCTGCGAACGCCACGGCGCCATCGCCGTCCTGACGCTCAGCCGGCCAGAGGCACGCAACGCCTGGTGCGAGGAATTCCAGACCGGCCTGCGCCAGCGCCTGCCGGAACTGGAGGCCGATCCGGACATCCGGTGTGTCATCCTGACCGGCGACGACAAGGGCGGCGCGTTCAGTGCCGGCGCCGACCTGAAGAACCCGCGCACCCACACGATGGATTCGGTCGCCGCGTTCCTCCACGACCTGCCGAACCGCCGGCGCGCGCATCCGTTGCCGATGCTGACCGACTTCGCCAAGCCGATCATCGCCGCGGTGAACGGCTACGCGGTCGGCATCGGCTGCATCGTCACCTATTGCTGCGACCTGATCGTCGCGTCGGAGCGCGCCGAGTGGCGGCTGCCGCAGAGCGGTCTCGGCATCATCCCCGCGCAGGGCGGTGCGACGCGGCTGGCGCGCTGGGTCGGGAAGGGACTGGCGATGCGGGTGGCGTTCGGCTTCCCGCTCAAGGCGGAGGAGGCGTATCGCATCGGCCTCGCGCAATGGCTGGTGCCGCACGATGCGCTGATGGCGCGCGCGATGGAGGTTGCCGGGCACATCGCCTCGCTGCCGCCGCTGGCCGCGCGCCTGACCAAGGAGTCGCTGAACCGCGGCATCGACGTGCCGCTGGCGGACGCGGTACTGGGCGATCTGTATCGCTTCGCGATGCTGGAGCTGACCGAGGACAAGCAGGAAGCGCACCAGGCCTGGCGGGAGAAGCGCAAGCCGAAGTTCAAGGGACGCTGAAAGGAGGACGCCATGCCGCAGTCAACTCGCGCCGTCGTCGTCGATCCGTCGCACCGCGACAAGCTGACACTACAGCAGGTCGATCTGCCGCCCGCGGCGACCAGCGACGTCACCGTCCGCGTCACCGCGATCTCACTCAACCGCGGTGAGGTCAATCGTGCGCTGTCGCAATCCGCCGCCGGCGCACGTCCGGGCTGGGACTTCGCCGGCGTCATCGACGAAGCGGCCGCCGATGGCAGTGGCCCGCCGGTCGGCACCCGCGTGGTCGGCATGCTGTCCACCGGCGCCTGGGCGGAACGGCTGCGCGCGCCGAGTCACGCGGTCGCCGCGCTGCCGGACGGCGTGTCCGATGTGCAGGCCGCAACCCTTCCTGTCGCAGGCCTGACCGCGCTGCACGCGCTCCGCCAGGGCGGACTGTTGCTCGGCCGCAAGGTGCTGGTCGACGGCGCGACCGGTGGCGTCGGACATCTCGCGATCCAGCTTGCCGCCACCGCGGGTGCCGAGGTGTACGGGCACGTTCGACGCGCCGAGCAGACAAAGATGGTCGCCGAATGGTGCGGCGACCGAGTCATCGTCGCGCCCGATCTGCGCGCTGCCGCATCGAGCGGGCCTTATCATCTCATACTGGATTCGATCGGCGGTTCGGCGCTCGCCGCCGCGGTGACGATGCTGCAACCGAACGGCACCTGCGTGCATTTCGGCGTATCCGAGGCGCCGACCACGACATTCGAAAGCGGCGCGTTCTTTCGCCAGGGCGGCGTGAAGCTGTACGGCCTGATCCTGTTCCACGAGCTGCGCATGGTGGAGCCGGCCGGCGAGGGTTTGGCGGTGCTGGCACGCGAAATCGCACGCGGACGGCTACGCCCGCACGTCGAAATCGAGGCGCCGTGGACCGATATCGCCGCCATCGCCCGCCGTCTGATCGCTCGCGAGTTCGCCGGCAAGGCGGTGCTGCATGTCGTGTAGCCTCGCGCTAGGATCGCGCGATTAACACCGCCGTTCGCCGCAAGGTGCCACACCACATGACCGTGGACGAGTTCATTGCCTGGGTCGGCGACGACCGCTGGCAACTGATCGACTGTGAGCCACGTGCCATGGCGCCGGCGAGGGCATCATTCAGACCAATGTCGGCTACACGTTGACGCGCCATCTGCGAGAAGGCTGCAGTCCGTGTCGCGCAGTGACCGAACCGGCCATCGTTCCGCTTGTTCGATCCCGCAGCAACATCCGGGTGCCTGATGTCGCCGTCACCTGTGCGCCGGTCGATGCCGGACAGATCGCGTTGCCCGAGCCGGTGCTCGTCGCCGAGATTCTGTCACCGACCAACGAAGCTGACACCTGGGAGAATGTTTGGACCTATGGGTCGATTCCAAGCGTCCAGGAGGTTCTGGTACTCCGTTCGGCGTCGATCGCCGCCGAGCTGCTGCGCCGACGGGCTGACGGCACCTGGCCCGAGGAGCCGATCCAGGTCGGCCCCGATGATACGCTGCAACTAATCGGCCTGACCTGCCCGCTCGCAGATCTTTACATCGGGACTTATCTCGCACGCCCAGATGGCGCGCCGGTTCGGCTGTGACGGCAGCTACGTGGACCTTGGACGCGGCTCGCTGAACCGGCTGAACCGAAACGGCGCCGGATCGACGATCGGCGTGTCACCCGTGACCAGATCGGCCGCCAGCCGACCCGCCCCCGGCCCAATTCCGAAGCCGTGGCCGGAAAACCCGGTGGCCATAAAGAACCCCGGGATCGCTGCCACTTCGCCGATCACCGGCACCGCGTCAGGCGTCACGTCGATCAGACCGCCCCAGCTTTCCGCCACCTGCATGCGCGCGAATACAGGAAACGCGTGCGACAATGCCTCGCGCGCCTCATCCAACGTGGCCTGCTTCGGGGCGGGATCCAGCACGCGCATCGCCTCGAACGGCGTCGGTTCGTCGAGCGCCCAACGTCGCTTTGTGCTCCACTCCTCGAAGAAGCGTCGCCCGAACCGCAGGCGGATCTCGCCGTAGTTCTGCTTCAGCGTCGGCAGATACCGCAGCAGCAGGCGGAACGAATCAGGCGTGATGTCGGCGACGTTGGCGTTGCGCCGCGCGATCGTGTAGCCGCCGTCGAGCCGCTTGCGGAACGCGAACACCGAACCGCCGGCGGTGATCTCCGGCCCACCGGACAGCGGCGTGGTGCGGAACACCGAGCCCAGCACCCGCAACTGCGGCAGGTCGACGCCGGCATTGCCGCAGAACAGTCGCGACCATGCACCGCCCGCCAGCACCACGGCATCGCAGGCGATGCGGCCATTTTCCGTCACCACGCCGGAGACGCGCCCGCCCCGGGTCTCGATCCCGCGCACCGCGCATTCGGTCAGCACCGTCGCTCCCGCCGCGCGCGCTGCCTCGGCGATCGCCGGCGCGGCCTGCGAAGGTTCGGCACGCCCGTCGGTCGGCGCATGCATCGCAGCAACGAACATGCTGGACGCGCCCGGCACCAGGGCATCGATCGCGGCACCCCGCAGCAGCCGTGCATCCACCTGATACTGCCGTGCCTCCGAGAGCCACGCCTCCTGCGCCGCGACCTCCTTCTCGGTCTCGCACAGATAGGCGATGCCTGGCTGACGGAAGCCGGTTTCGCGGTTGATCCGGGCATTCATGCCGCGCCACAGCCGCAGGCTCTCGATCGCCAGCGGTATTTCGTGCGCGTCACGGCCCATGGTGCGACACCAGCCCCAGTTGCGGCTGGACTGTTCGCCGCCGATGCGCCCCTTCTCGCACAGCACGACGGAGTGGCCCTTTTCCGCCAGAAACAGCGCGGTGCAGGTGCCGATGATGCCGCCGCCGATCACCACCACTCCGGTGCGGTCGGGATGCGTTGGATCGGAATGGACGGGATCGACGGGTGGCGACATGGAATTGACGGCGAGCATATGCTGTCCACCGGTCGCTGACCACCAATCGCCGGTCTGACATACGGAGTTTTCGCATGAACCCCACCCGCCGCTCGCTGCTCGTCGCTGGCGCTGCCCTGCCGTTTGCGCGCGCGCCGGCTCGCGCAACAACCCGGGGGCGGTTGGTGTTCGGCCTCTCGTCCTATCCGCCGACCATGGCGCCATGGGCGAACGCCGGTACCGCCGCATCCACCGCAAAGCTGATGTTCCATCGCGGCCTGCTCGGCTACGGCCCCGACGGCACGCTGCGCGGCGAACTCGCGGAGACTTGGGAACACGCCGAGGACGGCGCCTGGGTGCTGCATCTGCGCGACGCGGTGTTTCAGAACGGCGCGCCCGTCACCTCGGCTGACGTCGCCTGGACGATCGAGCAGGTGGCCGGCGAGAAATCCACTGCCTATCTGCGCGCCGAACTGCAGCACGTCACCCGCGTCGAGACGCCGGACGCGAGGACCGTGCGTCTGATCACCAGGGAACCGACCGCCACGCTGCCCTACCTGCTGGCGACCCCGTTCCTGCCGATCGTCGCGAAGAATTCCATCAAGGACAATCCACTTGGGGTTGGTGCCGGCCCGTTCGTGATGACCAACGAGGAACGCGGCGTCGCCTTGGAGTTCAATTCATTCGACAGGTTCTATCGTCCCGGCCTGCCAAAGGTCAGGGCGGTGCGCATGGTCGCCTATGCTGACGAAAATCTGCGGGTCGCCGCGTTGCAGGCCGGCGATGTCGATCTGATCGAATATGTGCCGTGGCAGTCGATGTCGAGTATCGAGACCGATCCGAACCTCACGCTGCAGTCCACGCCGGGCCCATTCATGTATCTGACCTTCAACGGCAAGGTAAAGCCGTTCGACGATGCGCGGGTGCGCCGGGCGATCGCGCACGCGATCCGGCGCGATGAGATCATCAAGGCGGCGTTCTTCGGGCGCGGCTCGCCGATCGAGGGCCTGCCGCTCACCGAGGGCACGGAATTCTACGATGCGAAGCTCGCGCACGGCTGGTCGTACGATCCGGCGCGGGCGAAGTCGCTGCTCGCCGATGCCGGCGTCGGCGGCGGGTTTTCCTGCAAGCTGCTGGCCACCGCGCAGTACGGCATGCACAGGGACACCGCGGCTGTGGTGCAGCAGCATCTGGCCGAGATCGGCATCCAGGCCGAGCTCGTGCTGCCGGACTGGCCGACCCGGGTGACACTGGGCAATCGCGGACAGTACGAGATGGCGGTGATGGGCAGTGCCTCGGAATACAACGACCCCGACGGACTGACGCAATTCCTCGCCGGCAATCTGGCGGTGTCCTACGTGCGCAGCTTCGGGCTCGACATTCCGAGGATCGACCAACTGCTGACGGCGGGACGGGCTGAGTTCGATGCCGCGAAGCGGCGCGAGATTTACACCGAACTGCAACAGGAGTGCCTCGAACAGGCTCCGATGGTCGGCCTCTGCTTCCGCTCGCAGGGCTACGCGATGAACCGGCAGGTGTCCGGCTTCCACAATCTGCCGGGCGCCCTGACATTCTATTCCGGCACAACATTGGAGCAAACCGCCACAGGCTGACTTTCCCGCTATTACGCCGGCTTGCAATGATACTTGATGCACGCCAAGGGTAACGGCCACTGCCGAACGGAATCGCCGACTGATGGCCTGGCTCGCTCGACGACTCGGTGTCGCGGTCCTGCTGGTCTGGGCCGTCGCCTCCATCGTGTTCCTTGCCATTCGCCTGGTGCCGGGTGATCCCGCCGAATTGCTGCTGTCGCAAGGCGGGGTCGCACCCGATCCGGCGACCGTTGCCGAACTGCACGAACAGCTCGGCCTCGATCGTCCCGTGCTCACCCAGTACTTCGACAATTTCGCCAATCTCCTCAGCGGCGATCTCGGCCGATCGTTGCAGGACGGCACGCCGGTTGCGCGCGAGATCGGTCGCCGACTGCCGCGCACGCTGGAGCTGATCGGTGTTGCGGCTCTACTCGCCGTGCTGATCGGCATTCCGGGCGGATTGTTCGCGGCGATCGGCCGCCACGGGCTGCTCGACCGCATCGCCAACCGGCTTTCCGCCATCGCCCTCGCCGTACCGGTGTTCGTCGTCGGCACGCTGCTCGTGCTGCTGTTCGCCCAGACATTGCGCTGGGTGCCGGCCGGCGGCTACGTGCCGCTGGCAGACGATCCGCTTGGCCATATCGCGCTGCTGCTGATGCCGGCAATCACCATCGCCCTCGGACTTTCGGCCACTGTATTCCGCATGACGCGCGCCGCCGTACTCGATGTGGCCCCGCGCGACTTCGTGCGCACCGCGCGGGCGAAGGGTCTCGGACGGACACGTATCCTGTTGCACCACGTGCTGCGCAATGCGCTGATGCCGGTGCTGACGGTGCTCGCGCTGCATCTCGGCACCTTGCTCGGCGGCACGGTACTGGTGGAGTACGTGTTCAACTACCCCGGCCTCTCCGGCCTGCTGGTCGACGCGGTGAACGCCCGCGATTACCCGACCGTGGAAGGCGTCGTGCTGGTGATCTCGGTGTTGTTCGTGGCGCTGAACCTTGCCGTGGACCTGCTCTATGCCGTGCTCGATCCGCGCGTGCGCACCGCATGATGCGGGTCCGTCGCGGTCCCGCGTTTGCTGTTGCCGCCATCGCCTTGGTCGCATTGCTGGTGCCGTTGCTGCCGCTGGCGGATCCGCTGCACATGGACGTGGCGCACCATCTCGCGTCGGCGTCGCTGCCGCATCCGCTCGGCCAGGATGAATACGGCCGCGATGTGCTGTCGCGCCTGCTATGGGGTGCGCGCACCTCGCTTGTGGTCGCCGCGGCATCGGCATCGCTCGCATGCCTGTTCGGCACCGCCCTTGGCCTGGTCGGCGGCTTCGTGCGCGGCGTGGCCGAACTGGTCGCACTGCGTTGCATGGATATCGTGCTGTGCTTCCCACCTCTGCTGCTCGCGCTGCTCATCGTGACGCTGCTCGGCCCTGGCGCCGCCACGCTGATCCCGGTGCTCGCGGTGCTCTACGCGCCTGGCTTCGTCCGCGTGGTCTATGCCGGCGTGCTGTCCGTGCGATCGCAGGACTACGTGGAGGCGATGCGTGCGTTGGGCGCCGGTCCGTCGCGCATCATGCTGCGCACCATCCTGCCGAACGTCGCAGGCCCGTTGCTGGTGCAGTTCAGCCTCGCGGCCGCGTCCGCCGTGGTGTTGGAATCCGGGCTGTCGTTTCTCGGTCTCGGCGTGGTGCCGCCGGCGCCATCCTGGGGCCTGATGATCGGCGCCGCGCGCGCCACAATGAATCAAGCGCCGCTGTTGCTGCTATGGCCATGCGCCGCACTCAGCCTGACGATCCTGGCGATGAACGCGCTGTGCGACGCGTTGCGCGATGCGGTGGATCCGCACACCCAGCCCATACGCCTTCCGCGGCATGCGAGGCAGCCGGAACCGGCGCCGCCGCGCCCAGCCACCGGCACCGCGGTACTTGATGTGCGCAACCTGACCGTCGAGATCGATACACCGCACGGCACGATCCGGCCGGTACGGGACGTGTCATTTACCTTGCAGGCCGGCGAGACGCTGGCGATCGTGGGCGAAAGCGGATCGGGCAAGACTCTGACCGGCCTCGCGCTGATCGGTCTGCTGCCGCCGGCCGCATATGTCAGCCGGGGCAGCGCCTGGTTGCAGGGGCACAATCTGCTGCGCCTGAACGATAAGGCGTTTCGCCGCGTGCGTGGCGGCGTGCTGGCGATGATCTTCCAGGACCCGCTGTCCAGCCTCAATCCGGTGCATCGCATCGGCACCCAGATCGCCGAGGCGATGCACGCGCATTTCGAGGTGGCGCACTACGAGGCGAAGGAGGAGGTGGAGACGTTGCTCGAGCGCGTCGGCATGCCTGACCCGCGGCGGCGCGCCCGCGCCTATCCGCACGAGCTGTCTGGCGGCATGCGGCAACGCGCGATGATAGCGATGGCGATCGCCAATGATCCACGGCTGCTGATCGCCGACGAACCAACCACCGCGCTCGATGTAACGATCCAGGCACAGGTGCTCGATCTGCTCGCCGATCTGCGGCGGGAACTTGGCATGGGTCTGGTGTTCATCAGTCACAGTCTGCCGGTGGTCGCCGAGATCGCCGACCGCGTGCTGGTGATGTACGCCGGCGACATCGTCGAACAGGGCAGCGTGCGAGAACTCTTCGCTGCACCGCTGCATCCTTATACCGTCGCACTGCTCCAAAGCGCCCCTCACGACGATGGAACGTTGCCGGTCGGCATCCGCGGTGCCGTGCCGCTGCCGCACGCGATGCCGCCGGGCTGCGTCTTCGCCCCGCGATGCCCGCTGTGCGAAGTGGCGTGCGAAGCGGAGCGCCCGCCACTGGTCGAGGTTGCCATCGGTCGCATGACGCGCTGTCTGCGCTGGCGCGAACTCGCATGACGGCGCTGGTCGTGGCCGAGAACCTCACGCGTCGTTTCGACGAACGTGGCTGGTTCAGACGCGCGCCGCCGGTGCAGGCAGTGACCGACGTATCGCTGTCGCTCGATCGCGGCGAAGCGGTGGCGCTGGTCGGCGAGAGCGGCTCCGGCAAGACCACGCTGGGCCGGATGCTGCTGGGTCTGCTGCCGCCGAGCGCGGGACGCGTGCGCTTCGACGGTGTCGATCTGGCCAGCGCGAGCGCGGCGCAGCGACGGCAGTTGCGCCGGCGCATGCAGATCGTGTTCCAGGATCCGCAGTCCAGCCTGGACCCGCGCCGCACAGTTGGCACGCAGATCGCCGACGGCCTGGAGATCCACAACATCGTGCCGCCCGCGGACCGACGCGCCCGGGTATCCGAACTGCTCGCACAGGTCGGACTGAATTCGGTCCACGCCGACCGCTATCCGCATGAATTCTCCGGTGGCCAGCGCCAGCGCATCGGCATCGCGCGTGCCCTTGCCACCGAGCCGGAATTCCTTCTCGCGGACGAACCGGTGTCCGCACTCGATCTGTCCGTGCAGGCGCAGGTGCTCGAGCTGCTGGTCGATCTGCGCGAGCGCCTCGGCCTTGCGCTGCTGTTCATCAGCCACGATCTGGCGGTGGTGCGCGGCCTGTGCGAGCGCGTGGCGGTGATGTATCTCGGCCGGGTGATGGAAACAGGTTCGGTGGCACAGGTGTTCACCGCGCCGCGGCATCCCTACACGGTGGCACTGTTGTCGGCTTTGCCGCGGCTCGATGCCGCGGAGCGCAGAACGCGCATCCTGCTGTCAGGCGATCCGCCCAGCCCCGCCGATCCGCCGTCGGGCTGCGTGTTCCGCACCCGCTGCCCGATCGCGATCGCCGAGTGCGCCGCGGTTGTGCCCGCACTCACCAATGGCGTCGCGTGTATCCGTGTCGGTCAGGCGTAGGCAAGTGCTCTGTGCCGTTGCCGCGCCTGCTCGCGCAGCAGCTCCGATAGATGCAACGCCAGCACTTCGCACTGCCGGCGGATCTCGGGGATCGCCGTGATCTCCCACAGTGCGCCGCGGGTGAGCGGGCCGAGCGCGAACAGTGTCTGCGAGACCGTGCCATCGTGACCACGCAATGCACCGGCCGACGTTACGTCGAGGCCAAGCCGGCAGACATCGGGTCGCGCAACACCGTCACGCAGCAGCGCTCGGAGCAACGGATCGTCGCTGCGCGTCACGTCGGTGCAGGGACCCGAGCAGTTCACCGCGCGTTCGACATGCAGCGCCGTGGCGCCTCCGTCGCGCAGACGAAGCTGCACGTCCGTGCCGTGCTCCGATGCTGCAAAGCCGAAGATAGGCGCCATACAGCCGGCGCGGCAGGAAGCTGGCCTCCGTCGGCTGAATGCCGCCCAGCAATTGCGCCGACTGACGCTCCAACCAGTCGACAAAATGCCGAGGCTGATCGACGAACGCACTCATCCGCCCCGCCGGGACGTTCAGCAGGTGGCTGGCACTGCCGGTCGCATAGGCAAGGCCGGGGCCAAACGGCGCGTTGCGATCGATCAGCGTGATGCGCGTGCCCGGCGGCGCTCGGCGCAACAGGTGCAGCGCGAGCAGCGTGCCGCTCGCTCCCGCGCCAATGACGGCAATGGCGTGCGTCGTCATGGCAATATACTATTCCCTATTTAGCCTATAGGAATGGTGGACAAACTGGCGCGGCGCCGTCAACTGGATTCTGCGTGAGGTGTTGACCCTGGCCGCGCCGCTTGGCAGGACAGCCGCATGCTCTCCAGCAAGGCGAAATATGCTGTCCGTGCCGCGACCATGCTCGCCGAGCGCGCGGACAGCGAGCCATGGACGCAGACCGCGGACATCGCGGAACGTGAGCACATCCCGCGTAAGTTCCTCGAAGCGATCCTGGTGCAGTTGCGCGACCATGGCATCGTCGAGAGCCGGCGTGGCTCGCATGGCGGCCATCATTTGTCGCGTGAACCGGCGGAGACCTCGGTCGCCGACATCATCCGCATATTCGATGGTCCGCTGGCGCTGACGCCATGCGCCAGCGTGACGCGGTTCCGGCCCTGCACCGATTGCGTGGAGATTGCCGCCTGCCGGCTACAGCACCTGATGCGGCAGGCGCGCGACGCGGTGGCCGATGTGCTGGAGAACTGCTCGCTCGCCGAACTGGCGGCACCGCGTCGGCGTCAGCCGGCTTCGCGCAAGACGCGCGCGACGATCTCGGCCAGGCGCTCGAAGTCCTCGATGTCGTTGTAGGCGGCAGCCGAGAGCCGCAGCCAGATCGCGCCCGCCTGTACATGCGTTGGAGCATCCGTGCCTGCGGCGAGCAGCCGCGCGCGCAGATCGGCCGAGCGTTCGGTGGTTGCGGCGCCCGCGAGCGGCAGGCGCACCACGCCCATGCAACCGGCCATCGCTCCAGTGGCACCCGGTTCGGTGTTCAGCCGGCGCGCCAGCAGCGACGTGGCGTCCGCCGCGAGGGCGATGTTGCGTGCCATCAGCGTTTCGCCACCAAGACGGGCATGGAAGTCGATCGCAACGTGTGTCGCCAGCCAGGCGCTGGGGTCGCGGGTGCCGGTCCAGTCGAACTCCTCGAGGTATCCTTTGCCGAGACCGTGCGAGATCGTCGCCGGATGCAGGTCATCCTGGCGGTCGGGCCGTGCGTACAGGAACGCCGAACCCTTCGGCGCGCACAGCCACTTGTGGCAGTTGCCGGCATACCAGTCCGCGCCGAGCACGCGCAGCTCGAGCGGCACCTGCGCTGGCCCATGGGCGCCATCGACCAGCACCGGGACACCGGCCGCGTGGCACGCCTCGACGATGCGCCGCAACGGCAGCACCAGCGCGCTGCCCGAGGTGATGTGATCCACCACCGCAAGCCTGGTACGCGGGGTCAGCGCCGCTGCGATGTTGGCGACGATCGCATCAGCGTTTGGATGCGGGAACGGCACCTCGGCTTCCACCATGCGGGCGCTGGCGCGTTCGCACAGGTAGCGAACGGTATTGCGCACCGCGCCATAGCCGTGGCTCAGCACCATGATTTCATCGTCCGGTGCGAGACGCAACGAGCGCAGCACCGCATTGCAGCCGGTTGTCGCGTTGTCGACGAACGCGACATCCTTGCCGTCGGCGCCGATGAACATGCCCAGCCGGTCCGCCGCATGGCGCAGCGCGTCAGGCAGCACTGCCCGCATGAAGCGCCCAGGTTGCGCCTCCAGGCGTCGCTGCCAGTCGCGTTGCGCGGCAAGCACCACGCGCGGCGCGGCACCGAACGAGCCGTGATTGACGCTGAGAAAATCCCAATCGAGCGCCCATTCGTGGCGCACGGCCTGGCCGAGAAGGGGAACGTATTGTGTCAACACACACCCGTCATTCCCGCGCAAGCGGGAACCCAGTAAGACCAGCAACTCTGTCGTCGCCCCTGGGTTCCCGCTTGCGCGGGAGTGACGGTGGGGGGCATGTCACTCTGCGGCCATCCGCGTCCGCTCGGCGATCATCTGGCGCGTCAGCGGCAGAAGGCTGCGGCCGTACTCGACCGCGTCGTCCAGCGGGTCGAAGCCACGGATCAGGAACGTGGTGATGCCTAGGTCGTAATACTCGCACAGCGCCTCGGCCACCTGATGCGGCGTACCGACCAGGCTGGTGGTGTTGCCGCGCGCCCCGGTCAACAGTGCCGCACCGGTCCACAGCCGCTTGTCCAATCGTTCGCCCTGTGCGGCGGCGGCGAGCAGCCGGCGCGATCCCTCGTTCGCCGGCTCACGCGGACCCAGGCCAGCCTTCGCACGCAGTTCCGCAATCCGCTGCTTGATCTGTTCCGCACGTGCCCAGGCGGCGTCCTCGGTCGGCGCCAGGATCGGCCGGAACGACAGGCTGAACCGCACCTCGCGGCCGTGCTGCGCGGCCGCCGCGCGCACCCGCGTGGTGAGCTCGCGCACCTGTTCGTGCGTCTCGCCCCACAGCGCATAGACATCGGCGTGCCTGCCGGCCACCTCGATCGCCGCGTCCGACGCGCCGCCGAAATAGATCGGAATGCGCGGCTGCTGCACGCACCGCATCGCGGTCGAGCCGCCGACGAAGCGATAGTATTTGCCGGCGTGGTCCACCGGGCCCGTCTCGGTCCAGATGCGCTTGAGGATGTGCAGGTATTCGTCGGTGCGCGCGTAACGTTCGTCCTTCGGCAAAGTGTCGCCGTCGCGCAACTGGTCCACATCATCGCCGCCCGAAATAACGTGGATCGCCGCGCGTCCGCCGGTGACCTGATCGAGCGTCGCGAACTTGCGTGCCGCCAGCGTCGGCGCAACGAAGCCGGGCCGGTGCGCGAGCAGGAAACCCAGCCGTTCGGTATGCGCCGCCGCGTACCCGGCCAGCAGGAACCCGTCGGGCCCGTCGGAGAAATACCCTACCAGCACGCGATCGAAGCTCGCCGCCTCTGCCGCCTGGGCGAAATCGCGCACATAGCCCCGATCGAATATCAGCGGCCCGGGCGGGTGGATTTCCGAGGCGTGCCGATGGTGGATCATGCCGATGAATTCGATGGTCATCGTCAACTCCTCCGTTACCGCCGCGGTGCGCGCGCGGCGCTGCCGTACTGCCGTTCCAGCGTCTGCCCGATCAGCGAGATCACCAGGCAGGCGACGAAGAACAGCGCCATGGCGAAGGTATAGCCCTCCATTGCCAGGCCAAGCCAGTTCGGATCCTTCAGCGACTGATTGATCACGCCCATCAGGTCGAACAGCCCGACAATGGAGACCAGCGTCGTGTCCTTGAACAGATCGACCACGATGTTGATGATGCCGGGAATCGCCAGCCGCATCGCCTGCGGCAGCACCACCAGTATCTCGGCCCCGAACTTGTGCATGCCGAGTGCCAGCGCCGCCTCGGTCTGGCCGCTCGGCACGCCTTGCAGCGCACCGCGCACCGTCTCGGCCATGTAGGCGGACACGAACAGCGTCAGCACCACGCTGGCGCGGATCATGTTGTCCACAGTCACGCCGTTGGGCAGGAACATCGGCAGCATGATCAATCCGGTGAACAGCACGGCGAGCAGCGGCGAACCGCGCCACAGTTCGATAAAGCCGATCGAGCCCCAGCGAACCACCGGCAGCGTCGATTGCCGCCCGAACGCCAGCAAGATGCCGAACGGCAATGAGCCCACGACGGCGACGAAGGTGAGCACGACGTTCAACATCAGACCGCCCCAGTCACCGGTGGGGACCGGCTCGAGACCGAACACGCCTCCCACCAGCAACACGGTGCCCACGATCGGCATGACTACCAGCAGCGCGAGCAGCCACCAGCCGCGCCGGCGCGGCGCAAACAGCGTGCCGGCGGAGATCACCACCAGCAGCACGAAGGCAAGATCGACACGCCAACGCTCCGGCTGCGGGTAGCGGCCATAGATGAACAGCGGGAAGCGCGCCCTGACGAATGCCCAGCAGGCTCCGTCGGGTGCGCATGCCTTGCGGCTCAGCCCATCCCACGTTGCGTTCGCCAGCGCCCAATGCAGGAACGGCGGCACGGTGAGATAGAACAGCGCCAGCATGCAGGCGGTCAGCACGACGTTCAGCGGGCTGCCGAACAGGGGCTTCCACAGCGCCTTCATCGTCCCTGCGCCATCAGCCGGCGATTCCACCGGTTCATCACTGCCGACACGAGCAGATTGACCGACAGGAACACCGATATCAGCAGCGCCATCACCTCGACCGCGCGACCCGACTGGTTCAGCACGGTGCGGCCGAAGATCTGCAGGATCTCCGGATAGGCGATGGCCGCGCCCAGTGTGGTGGACTTGATGATGTTGAGGTACTGGCTGGTCAGCGGCGGGATCAGCGTGCGCAGCGCCTGCGGCAGAATCACCAGATACATCGTCAGCCCGCGCGTCAGGCCGAGCGACAGCGATGCCTCGGTCTGACCGTACGAAATGCCCAGGATCGCGGCGCGAATGATCTCGGAGATGAAGGCCGAGGTGTAGATCGAGATGCCAAGCCACAGCGCGAGCAGCTCGGGCGGAATGCGCAGCCCGCCGGTAAAGTTGAAGCCGTGCATCGCCGGCAGGTCCCAGGTTGCGCTGAACGCGGCGGCGATCGCCCAGGCCAGCAGCAGCATCGGCCCCACAATCACCCCGGCGATCGAACCGGGCGGCCGCGCGACCCAGCCGGCGACCGCCAGTGCCAGCACCATGCAGCCCAGCAGCAACATGCGGGAATCGATGTCAGGCGACGGGATCAGCAGGCCGCGCACGTTCAGGAAGAAGCCCCAGCCGAATACAATGCTCTGTCGCGGCACCGGCAGGCTCTGCAGCACCGCGACGTAGATGAAGAAGATCTGCATGAGCTGTGGTGTGTTGCGCACCACCTCCATCACCGTGCGCGCGGTTCCCGCGGCCAGCGGATTGCCGGACAGCCGCATCAGCGCGATCAGCAGGCCGAGCGCGGAGGCCAGCACGATCGACATCGACGCGCACAGCATGGTGTTGAGCGAGCACACCAACAGCGCGCGGCCATAGGTGTCGGTGAGCTGCCAGCTCAACAGATGGAACGGAATGTCGAACCCTGCCGGGTGCAGCAGGAAGTCGAAGCCGAACGTGATGTTGCGCTGCGCCATGTTGATGCGCGCGTTGTGGCCAAGCCACAGCACCAGCGCGGCGAAGCCGGCAACGGCGAGCAACTGCCACAGCCACGCGCGGGCTGGCCGCGACAGCGACCAGCCCGGACGTGTTGTCACCGCGCTCAGCGGAACGGCAGCGCGTATTGCAGGCCGCCCTTGGTCCATAGGCCGTTCAGGCCGCGCGGCAGATTGAGGCCCTTCGGACCCCAGTACTCGTCGTAGATTTCGCCGTAGTTGCCGCTGACCTTGATAGCGCGCAGCGCCCAGTCATCATCCAGCCCCATCAGCTTGCCGAAACCGCCTTCCACTCCAAGCAGGCGCCGGATGAACGGGTCGTTGCTGGACGCCTTCAACTGATCGGCGTTGGCCTTGGTCACGCCGAACTCCTCGGCGGTGAGCAGCGCGTTATGAACCCAGAACAGGATGCGGTTCCACGCCGGATCGCCGGCGCGAGCGTGCAGGCCCATCGGCTCCTTGCTGATCACGCCTTCAAGCACGACCCAGTCGTCCGGGTTCTTCAACGTCGAGCGCATGCCCGCGAGGCTCCCGGTATCATCCGTGTAGCCGTCGCACCGTCCGGCCTCCATCGCCTGCACCGCCTCATCCGCCTTGTCGAACAGCAGCGTGCCGATCTTGGTGCCATGCGAACGCGCGAAGTCGGCGATGTTCAGTTCCAGCGTGGCGCCGGTGACGACACAGATGGTGGCGCCGGTCAGGTCGGCGATCTTGGAGACCCCGAGCTTCTTGTTCACCAGGAAACCCTCGCCGGCGTAGAAGTTCACCGCGATCTCTTCCAGGCCGAGCTGGTTATTGCGGGTGAAGGTCAGCGTGCTGTCGCGGATCAGCACGTCGATCTCACCCGATTGCAGAACGGTGAAACGCGCAGCGGCCGTGGTCGGCACGTAGCGGATCTTCTCGGGATCGGTATTCAGCGCGGCCGCGATGGCACGGCAATAGGAGATGTCCAGCCCGATCCACTTGCCGGTGTTGTCCTGCGAGGCGAAGCCCGGCACGCCGACATCGATGCCGCAGACCAGCATGCCCCGCTTCTTGATGGCCTCCACCGTCGGCCCCGGAAAATTCAGACCTTGCGCGTGCGCCGGCAGCCACGGCAGCAGCAGCGCTGCAGCCAACGTCGCTGCGGAGAAACTCCGTCTTAACCAGACCCAGATCTGTTGCATGGCAATCGACCCCCTGTTGTCGTGCCGATGAAGCTGGCGGAAGAGCGGCTCGGTGGCAAGGCGTAATTACGCAATGCAAATTTTCTGCGGCGTTTCCGATGCGCCGGGGATGAAAGCTGACGGGCCGCTACAAAAAATCCGTCGGCAGGCCGTGACGAATCAGCGTCCTATCTGTGTGCATCAGTGGTTGCAATATCTGGCTTGCTTTCTTGCGCTGGAGCAATCGAGCAGGACGAGTCCCGCGGATTGTATCCACTAGGTTTGCACGTGCTCGAGCCACGTGTCGGCGATGGCTGCCTCTGATGCCTTGCCGATTGCGATGATCTCGCCAGCAGACACACTGAACAGTTCGATCGCGTCCCGCACGGCCTGCGGCGCATCATTGCGCACGACCACCGCCATGCCCGATGGTGTGCACAACAACAGGTGAGTCGTCATCGCACAGCACCGGCCAGTCTCCGATATCTGCGACAAGCCCTCGAACAGGTTGAAATTGACGATATCATGAAAAAAATAGGTGGCTTCCCGGCCGGAAATCGCGAAGGTCGCATTGAAATCCAGCATGATCTGCTGGTTGGAATGCAGCCCGTCGATCAGCACGAAATCCGGTTGACATGGACAATGCTCCTGGATGATGCGGGCGCAGTCTGTCGGCGATGATCCCTGCACGGCGATACAACTGAGCCGCTCCCGGAACGCAATGCGGTTGGTAAGTTCTACGCCGATCTGCGGGTCGATAACGACGACGAACGCATCCGGTTCATCATCGCCAGCGCGATCGCGCTCCATCCCAGCCCGTTGCCGATGATAAAGATCGAACGTGGTGCCTGCGCGCGACAGAAGCGTTCCAGGACCAGCAGCTCCCACAAACTGATGCCCAGATGCTCCGTCAGGCTCGTGCCCCCGCGCAGATAATGCGTGAACGGCGCATCGCGATAATTATTGAAGTGGTACGGACTGAGGCCGGACGCGATCTCGATCCCCGCATGGTCCCGGTAGGCTGCCTTCAATCGCGTCAGATAATCCATCCTATGGACTTGGCAGACCGGTGCAAACGAAGTGCGGATTCTCCCAGCCCGGCTTGCCGTAGCGCAAGTCCTCACCCTCGAAGGTGCGCACCGTGCCGCCGGCTGCCTCCAGCACTGCCTGCGGCGCGCAGGTGTCCCACTCCATGGTGCGGCCGAAGCGTGGGTAGAGGTCGGCAATTCCCTCCGCCAGCCGGCAGAATTTCACGCTCGAACCGAAGTTGATCAGTTTCGCCACGCGCTTGTCGCGCAGGAAATCGTCGAGCCTCGTGCTGCTGCCGTGATAGCGGCTGGCCAGCACCGTCAGCCCCTCCTCCGGCGGCAGGCGCGCGCTGACCACGGTCTCAGCCGATCCCACCCGTTTCCATGCGCCTCGTCCGACGATGCCGCCGAACAGTTCGCCCGCCGCGGGGATCCCCACCACGCCCAGCACCGGCCGGCCATTCCGCACCAGGCCGATATTCACCGCGAACTCGTCGTTGCCGGCAGCGAATTCGCGCGTCCCGTCCAGCGGATCGACCAGCCAGTATTCCGCCGTCGGTGCGGTGATGCGGCCTGCCGCCGCCTCCTCCTCGGCGATCACCGGGATGTCCGGCGCCGCCGCACGCAGACCGGCTACGATGATCGCTTCGGCGGCATGGTCCGCCTCGGTGACCGGCGAGCGGTCCTCCTTGCGAACCACGTCGAAGCCGCGCTGGCGGATGGCGAGAATGGCAGCACCGGCATCCAGTGCCAGCGCCGCGGCGAGCGAGATCAGTGCGTCGTCATCCATGCATCGGTCATACCGGCCACACGCGATGGTGGCAACGCGCGTACTAGTTGGCGGGCGCGGGCGACACCTGACGGCGCCGGTTACGTCTTGATTTCGCTGCCGGCCTGGTTTTCAAGCCGTCCGGCGGCGCGGTCATCGGAGGCTCCGGTTCGATCAACGCCTCGACGACAGGCCGGGCGACGGGACGGGCGAGAAAAATCTCCGACACCTCCTGCACCGCACCCGGTTCGAGCCCTCGCATACACGCGAAACCGCGAGGACAGTCCTCGAGCCGCGCGAGATAGCACGGGCTGCACGTCATGTTGCGCCGCATGGCTACCGCGCGCCGGCCGATCGGTCCCCACTCGATCGCATCCACCACACCTGAATGGATGCCGATCGTCGGCACGCCCAGTGCCGCCGCGATGTGCTTCGGCCCGGAGTTGTTGCCGACATACAGCGCGCAGGCACGCAACAGGTCCGGGAGCCGGCGGAGCGGCGTCTTGCCGACCACCGAGACGACCGCGGTGCGGTTGGCGATCCGGTTGAGCACGTCCTCCGCCAGTTCAGCCTCCTCCGCGCCGCCGATCAGCACCGCATTGACCGCGTTCTTCTCCACCAGCAGGTCGATCAGCGAGGCGAAATGTTCCGCCGGCCATTGCCGCATCACATTGCCGACGCCCGGATGCACCGCCACCACCGGCCGGTCGAACAGCGCGCGGGCGTCGTCCGGCAGGAATTCCGGCAGTTCCGCCTGCGGCGCCCTCGGCTCCAGCCTGGTGCGGTCCGCTCCACCGGCAGTACCGATCGCCTCGATCAGGTTGATCAGATCATCGGTGACATGGCTGCGCTTGCGCTGCAGGTGCCGGTCGCCTTCCCACTCCAGCGAAATGTCGAGGAACGGGAATTGCCCCATGTGGTCGTAACCGGCGAGGAACCGTGCCGGCGTGTAGCGCAGCACATCGCGGGTATCGAGGTGCTTGCGCAGATCCACCGCGATATCGAAGCGATACGCCGCGAGCCGGTCGCGCAGCGCCTGATACTCCTCCCGGCTGATCTGCTTCGGCCCCAGTCCCGATATCGAGTGGAAGAATTCGAACTCGATGAATTCGTCGATGCAGTCCTCGATCTCGGCAAAGGCGCGCGCGGCGCGGCTCGCCAGCACATGGATCGCGGCGGCCGGAAAGATCTGCTTCAACCGCCTTATCGCCGGGATCGCGGTGATGAAGTCGCCGATGTGATCGACCTTCGCCACCAGGATCCGCTTGATGTCGGCGTGGCGGAACAGCGGGTGCCCGGCGAATATCGTCTCCACCGGTTCGTCGTCCGGCCGATAGTCGTCCGAGTGACGTGACAGGCGCGGGCTGAAATATGGATCGCCGGCAGCGAACAGCCTGTTCCAGCGGGCCTCGAACTGGCCGAGATCGAACACGTCCGCCAGACTGTCGCGACTGGCCGCCTCATGGTGCACCAGCGAGGCGTGCGGGGTGTACACGATCAGCTTGCCCGCGCGGTGTGCGCGCAGGCAGAAGTCCAGATCGTTGTTGATGATCTCGTGCGCTTCCTCGAAGCCGCCGAGCGCCTGGTGGATTTCTCGCCGCATCAGCATGCAGGCGCCGGTCACCGCGATCACATTGCGCTGTGTCAGTGCCAATCCGAAGTAACCCGGCTCGTCGGCCGCGGCGAAGCGGAACGCATGGCGCGCGATGCCCCGGGTGGCGAGGAACATGCCGGCGTGCTGTACCTTGCCGTCGGGATACAGCAGCTGCGGCCCCACCACCGCCACCTCGGGTCGATGCACATGTTCGAGCAGCGCGTCGAGCCAGCCGGGCTGCGTCACCTCGATGTCGTCGTTCAGGAACAGCAGATAGTCGCCCGACGCGGCTTCCGCGCCGCGGTTGTTGAAATACGACCAGTTGAATGCATTCGGCATCGGCACGATCTTGTCGGCGTTCTGCTGCAGCCAGATCTTCCATGCGACCTGCGTGTCCGGGATGTTGTCGACGCAGACGATTTCGATGTTGCGATAGGCGGTGCGCTCACGCAGCGACTTGATGCAGGTCTCGATGTAGCCTCGCGCGGCACAGGTCGGGATGATGATCGACACCATGCCGCTCTCCGGCCGCGCTCGCCGGAAGCGCCAGGTGCCAGGTATCGCGCCGGCCCGCACCTCGGCGGCGATACCGCGCCGTGCGGCGGCGCGCGCGAGTGCCGCCGCCTCGAGCTCCGCATCGTCGATCTGTCGCGCGCCGCGCAGGCACAGCAGACCTGGCACATGGTGCACCTGCACCGCCTGCTCCGCGCATCGCAGCACCGCATCGTACTCGCCTTGCAGCAGCAGATCGCGCACCGTTACCCCGCTGCGTCCGAGCAGCGCAGTCGAGGCAAACCACGGGCGGCCGATATAGTTGGTCGAAAGCAGCAGGTCGGGAGAGAAATCCGGTTTGAAGAACGGCTCCCGTTCGTGGCTCACCGGGCTCATGCGCACTTCGTCCGCATACAGCAGGTCCGCGTCGCGGTGCAGCCCGCTGGCCAGCGCGATCTGCAGCAACGCGTCGCAGCCCAGTCGATCGCCCGCCGACAGCAGGCCAACCAGCCGCAATGTCGTGGATCTGTCGGCGCTGCCGATCGGCTGGTCGGATGCCGCCTCGTCGGACCCGTCGATCACGTCGATCCGCTCGGCCAGATCCTCGGCGGCCGCGGCGATCAGCGCGCCGACCGCTCGGCCTGTGTCGGAATCACTCGCCAGAATATCCAGTCGCCAGTCGTGGTACACCTGGGATCGCAACGATTCTATCGTCGCCAGCAGGCCTTGCAGGTCGAGTGCCGCATCCTGGCGCAGGATCAGACGGAACCCGGGGCGACGACCGAGGCTGTCCAGTACATCCTCCGACACATCGGCCTCGACCTGCGACATGCGCCGGCGGATTGTCGTGCCGTCCTCGAATTCCTCGGACTTGCGGACCGCGATGGTGAAGCGATGCTCCAGCACGTCGCCGCTGCGTGCACGCACGTTGAGCTGCACGACGTGGTCGCCGTTGCGCAGGCTGCGCGGCGGACAGTGGAACGCATAGCCGCTGCGGAGCGAGTCCACCCAGTCGGGGAATGCGGCACCGACATCCTGCCGTGCGAGGCCAAAATGAGCGTCGCCGAGCCGCTGATCGTCCAGCAGCACCTCGATGCCGGCGATGCCCGAGCGGCACAGCGCCCAGCCTTCGATCGTCAGCCGTCCGGTGACCGGCTCGACCGCCACGCCGGCAGTCACAGTGGGCGTGTCGATCTCCAGCCTGAACTGAGGCGGCGGCGGAGCGCGTTCTATCAGGACGGTGCGAATTTCGTGCCGCACATCATCGAGCCCGCTGCGCAGCGCCACGCGGATGCGGTGCTCACCGGCCGGCACGTCGCCGAGCGATCTGGCGAAGCGAAACCCCGCATAGCGCGCCATCGGGATATGCCTGTATTGTCCGCCCACGTCCGTGCGCGGCAGGCCCAGTTCGGCTTCGCCCATTTCCTGCTCATCGAGATGGACGGTGATCGCCGCGATCCCGACGGCACACACCGCCCAGCCGACCGCGGTCAGCTTGCCGTCGGCATCGAGGTCCACCTCATCGCAGAAGTAGTGGATTTCCCGGCGCGGGTCGCTGGCCGGCGCCGGCGCCATGGCCGACATGGGCATCGGCGGGGACAGCTGCGGTGGCAGATCGGGGCCAAGCTGGAACCTTGTCACCAGACGATAGGCTGGCTGCTGCAACGTGGGCGACAACGTCGTCGTCGGATCCGGCAAGGCTAGGGGTGCCGTCTCGGCCGGTCGCACCGGCGCCAGTGCATGCACCCGCTCCACCGGCAGGATCGCCTCGTGCAGTAATCCGTTCAGACTGATCGCCTGCACGCGAACGGCAGACACCGAGGCGGCAGCAACATCGATATGCTTGGACAGCGTGAATCCCGACTGGCGCGAGTTCGCATAAGCCGGAAAGGCCGTACCTACATCGTCGCGCTGCGCGCCTAGTTGCGCGGACCCGATCAGTTCCTCGTCGAGGAACGCCTGCACCGTCACCATCGCGGTGAGCGATACCGCCCAGCCATGCACCAGCAGCTGTCCGCTGTCGTCCAGCGCCGCGCGCTCGACATAGAGCACGACCGGTGGCCGCGCATGCGCGTAGGTGGAGGACGACCGCGTCGGTCCGGAGGCAACCGAGACCGGCATCGCATTGGATGGATCGACCGCGAACTTGAAGCTTTGTTCGTGGGTATCGCCATTCTGCATCCGGGCAGCGATGCTAAAGGTACACACCCGGTACGCCTGGGCGCGGCGCAGCGGCACATTGATGTGGAACAGGTGCTGGATGCCGGGTTCGCTGTTCGCGAGGCCGGCCGGCGTCATCTGTACCGACTGTCCAAACTGGACGCGGCCGATGATCGCGTCGTCCAACCTGATGGCGATCTCCTCCACCGGCACGTCCGATACCACCCGGCCGCGGACCAGCAGATCGTAACGGTCATGGATATAACCGGCACTGATTCCGGGATCGATATCGATCCGGATCTCCGGTGGCGGTGCCGGCGCCGTTCGCGGACCGCGACGCGAGCTGGCTGCCGGCTCGAACGCCGCCGGCTCGCTCGCCGGTTCGGTCGCGGCGCCGGCGGACTGCTGCCGAGAGACCGACGCCTTGCCCGGTGAGCGTGATCGCGGCTGACGGCTCATGACAGGACGCCGGAGGCGGTGCGGGTCCGCATGGCCCGATGCCTCGGCCGGAATGCCAACAACGTCTTCCCGCTCATCACGGCACTGCCCCCGTGCGGCTTGCCCAACCTTGCGCTACGGCAAGATGCAACTGGTGAGCCAACATGCCCCGTACGGCATATCAGGCGGGCGCCGCAAGCACCTAGAGCTCATGCGGCAGACGTCCCTCGCGATAGCCATCCTCGACGAAATGCTGCTCCGCGGAGGTGACGACGCCCTTGCGCACGCTCTCGGCGACATCCGGATAGTGTTCGAGATACCATCGTTCGTCCACCGGCATCGGGAACGGCAACCTGCCCTCGAAATAGCCATCGTCCAGGAAGTGCCGCTTCGCCGACTCCACGCCGCCACCGGCGACCGCGTTGGCGATGTCCTCATGTTCCCTGAGATACCACGCCTGGTCCACCTCGACGCCCGAAATCATCATTCGCATGATCTTGATGAAGTCGTCGTACGAGAGGCTGACGCGCAACTCGCCCCTCACCGTCGAAACCTCCACCATGCGCCGGATCAGATCGAACGGTGGGAGATACTTCACGATGCCTCCGGTGGGTCAGGGAATTGATCTGAACGAGCTATAGGATGGCGCCGGTAGGCTACCCGCGAGAGGATCGCGAGGGAACCCGGTTTTCCCGATTTGCGCGGAAATACCGCTGCCGTTGCGCGGCTCCATCACCCATGGGATATCGGACGCCAGGTTGAGACACCCGCAATGAGTGGGACATCCTGCATGGACGCCACGGCACCCCGGCCCGGCGATGCGGAACTGGCACGGGCCGTGCACGGCTTCGGCGATGCGCGCGTGCTGGTACTGGGCGACGTGATGCTCGACCGCTATGTCAGCGGCAGCGCGAGCCGGCTGTCGCCGGAGGCGCCGATCCCGGTGCTGCGGCCGAGCGCCAGACGCGCGACGCTTGGCGGCGCGGCGAACGTGGCGCTGAACGTCGCGTCGCTCGGCGGGCATGCGGCGCTGATCGGTGTCGTCGGCGACGATGCCGATGGCGCAGAACTGACGCGATTGCTGGCATGCAGCGGCGTCGTTCCGTACCTTGTCGTTGTCCCCGGGCGGCCCACCACCGCGAAGACGCGGTTCATGGTCGGTCACCACCAGCTGCTGCGACTTGACGAAGAGACCACCGAACCGATCGATGGAACCACCGAGGCGCACGTGCTTCAGCATTTCGCCGCCGCGCTGGCTGCATCGGACGTGGTCGTGCTGTCCGACTATGCGAAGGGCGTGTTGAGCGACCCCGTGTTGCGGGGTGCGCTGGTGCATGCCAAGGCGTCCGGACGCCTGGTGATCGCGGACCCGAAGCGTGGCGAATTCACCGCCTACCGTGGTGCCACGGTATTGACGCCCAACGAGCTGGAGGTGCGACAGGCCACCCGGGTCGACGCGGCCGATGACGCCGGGGCCGATCGCGCGGGTCAGCGCGCGTTGGACGACAGCGGCTGCGACGCGGTGCTGGTGACGCGTTCTTCGAAAGGTCTGACGCTGGTGCGGCGCGACGCGCCCGCAATGCACCTGCCGACGCGGGCGCGCGAGGTCGCCGATGTCTCGGGAGCCGGCGATACGCTGGTGGCCGCGCTCGCGGTGGCACTGGGCGCGGGCGCCGATCTGCCGGAGGCGGCGATGCTCGCCAACGTCACCGCCGGGATTTCCGTGGGCAAGCCGGGCACCGCGACGGTCAGCCGCGAAGAACTGCTCGGCGTGCTCCATCTGGAGGACCTGGTGGCGACCGACCGCAAGATCGCGACGCGCGACGAGGCCGCGCAGCGAGCCGCGGCGTGGCACGCTCGGGGACTGCGGGTCGGCTTCGCCAATGGCTGCTTCGACCTGATCCACCCCGGGCATGTGCGGCTGCTGACCGAGGCCAGGGCACGCTGCGACCGGCTGATCGTCGCCTTGAATACCGACGCTTCGGTGCAGCGGCTGAAGGGGCCGACACGGCCGTTGCAGACCGAGACCGCGCGGGCGACGGTGATGGCGTCGCTGGCGCCGGTGGACATGGTGGTGCTGTTCGGCGAGGACACGCCGGCCGAACTGATCCGGGCGTTGCGGCCCGACGTGCTGGTGAAGGGCGCCGACTACAGCATCGAACAGGTGGTCGGTGCCGACCTGGTACAGAGCTGGGGCGGGACAGTGCTGCTGGTGGACCTGGCGGCCGGGCACAGCACGACCGGCACGATCAGGCGGATGGCCCTTCCCGTCAGCGATACACCAGGAACCCCAGGATAGCGTCCACCATCGCCTCCGGTTCGTCGCCGCGGATCGAGTGGCTGCTGCGCTCGAACACCCGCAGATCGGCGCCTGGGATCAGCCGGGCGATCTCCTCGGAGAACTCCGGCGGGCAGATCCAGTCGTGCCGCCCTGCCAGCACCAGGGTCGGCGCGGTGATCCGCCCCAGTTCGCCGCGCAGGTCGAACCGGCGCAGGAACCCGTCCGGCCCGAACGCCTGGTTCAGCGCATCCGGCGAATGGATCGTACGCGCCCGGCCTGCCTCGGCCGCCGCCGCGTCATGCGAACGCGCGTACATCGGCCCCATCACGGCGTAGTAGTGCCGCATCTCCTCGGCGGTGCGAAATGCCCCCGCCCACACCTTCTCGCACACCGCCTGCTGTTCCGGCGTGCCGCGTTCGCGCACGATCGCCTGGGCGCGCGTAATGAACCCGCCGTGCGCCGCGGTCACGATCAGCACGAGGTGCGACACCGAGTCCGGGTAGCGCGCGGCATGGGCCATTGCCACCATGCCGCCGTAGGATGTGCCGATCGAAACGATCGGTCCCAGGCCGAGGTGGCGGCGCAGCGCCTCCATGTCCTCGACGTTCTCGTCGAGCGTGTAGGTCGCGGGGTCGGCGGCATCCGATCGCCCCTGGCCGCGGTGATCGAAATACACCAGCTGCATCCGCGCCGCGAGCGGCGTGAAGCCCGGCTTGAACCCGCTGTGATCGCCACCCGGACCGCCGTGGATCACCATCGCGACCGGGCGTTCGCGCATTGTGGGGCCGTCCGGTACCAGGCCCATTCCTTCCACATCGAAATAGATCCGCGTGCCCCGCACCCCAGCGAACATGGCCCTCTCCCGGTTGTCAGGAGTGCAGTCTAGACCGGTCGGACTGATGCGAGGAGGCCGCGCGGGTCACTGAGCGCTCCATCTGAGTGTCGTGCGCCCATGAAGGACGCATGGGAGGGGTGGTACGAGTGGCACAGTGAGGACAATTTCGACCTCCATGGCCGCCGGCCGCTCTCGCATCGTCGTTCCGGCGGGCGCTAGCTGCACAAACGTTCTGACCGGCCGCTGCTGACTTATGCGTCAGCACTTCGGCAACCGCCCTTCCGGCAGCGTTAAGAAAGAAAGTATCAAGCGCCGATGCGGGCAGATAGACGCCGATGCACGCAGATAGCAACCGGCTGAACGATCTGTCAGGACGTGTGATCGGCTGCGCTTTTACCGTGCTCAATACGCTGGGAGCCGGGTTCCTGGAAAAGGTCTATGAGAATGCGTAGGCGCTTGAACTGCGTGCCGTGGGTCTCTCGGTGGCGCAGCAGCGCGGCGCCAAGGTGGAATACAAAGGCGTGGTGATCGGCGAGTACTTCGCGGACCTCATGGTCGAGGCTGTGCTTCTGGTCGAGTTGAAGACCGTCAAAACGCTCGACGAGACGCATCGCATGCAATGCACCAATTACCTCAAAGCGACCGGCCTGCTATGCCTGCTGCTCAATTTCGGCAAGCCGCGCCTGGAGATCAAACGCGTGGTCCACGGTCTGTGAACCACGCCGAACCATCTGCGTGTTTTGCGTGCATCTGCCTTCATCTGCGTTGAATTCTTTCTTGTCTTCGAGCGCCACAAGCTTCGCGGAGCATGTTCAATTGGTCAGGGGCACTGCACAGCTGTACCAGGCCCATTCCTTCCACATCGAAATAGACGCGCGTGCGGCGCACCGAAGTCGAACATGGTCCTCTCCCGGTTGCCTGCGCCGCAGTCTAGACTGGCCGGCGCAGCCGGGGAGTGCGGTGAATGGCCAATGATACCGATACAATGCGGCCGATCGGCACGCTCGGCTTCATCGGCCTGGGTGTGATGGGCGAGCCGATGTGCGGCCATCTCGCCCGTCGGTTCGGCCGCACTGTGCTGGCGCATGACCTCAGCCCGGAACCGCTGGCGCGGCTCGCCGCCCACGGCGTGAAGGCCGCAGAACCTCCTCAGATCGCGGAAAAATGTGATCTGATCCTGCTGTCGTTGCCGGACGGCAAGGCGGTCGCGTCGGTGGTGGCCTCACTGGAAGCGCACCTCGCCCCAGGGCAGTGCGTGGTGGATACCTCGACCTCCTCGGTTCCGCTCACCCGCGAGATCGGTGCACGGTTGACGGCACGCGGGATCGGCTACGCCGATGCGCCGGTCGCCCGAACCCGCGAGGCCGCCGCGCGGGGCGAACTGTCCATCATGGTTGGCGCCTCGGAGCCGATGTTCGCCCACATCCGCCCGGTGCTCGAGACGATGGGCACCGACGTGACCCATTGCGGGCCGATAGGCTGCGGACAGGTTGTCAAGATCCTCAACAACATGTTGGTTTTTCAGCATACTGCCGCTCTGGCCGAGGCCATCGCGGTCGGCCGGCGCAACGGTGTGCCGCCGGAGGTGCTGCTGCCGACCATCGCGAAGGGCTCCGGCGACAGTTTCGTGCTGCGCAGCCATGGGATGAAGTCGATGCTGCCGGCCGACTTCCCGGAGCGTGCCTTCTCCACGCGCTACGCGATCAAGGACCTGTCCTATGCGCTGGAGATGGCGGCGGCGAGCAACCTCGCGGTGCCGGGGGCGGAACTGACCATGCAGCGCCTGCTCCAATCCGAGCAGGCCGGCAACGGCGAAGCCTATCACCCGGCGGTACTGAGGGTGATCGACCCGACATGACCATCTGGCCGGGTGCCGCCTCCTGGTACGAAGCCTGTACCGCGGACGCGGTCCTGGCGGCCTGGCGTGGCCCCTGGTCGGTCGCGTTCGCGGTGGACAGCGACGGCGCCACCACGACGTTCGCCTTTTCCGACGGCAGCCTCGCCGGCGGCGGGATCCCGCAGTTCATCCTCGCGGCGCCAGACACGATCTGGTCGAAGTTCCTTGCCCCGCTGCCGCCCCGGCACCACCACGCGATCTTCGCTATGCTGGCCCGCGTGCCTGAGTTTTCTGTGCGCGGCGACCAGCTTGCGTTCCTTCAGCACGCCCACGTCGTGCGGCGTGTGCTGGAGATCGGCAAATGGCTGGCGCTTGGCCGCAACGCCCCGGTGCCTGCCTCGCTGCATCCGTCACTCGGCGCCGCCACGCCGACGCCGGTCGTGACCGGAGCCTACCTGCCGGTGATCGTCGGGAGCTCGACCTATCACATCTACCACGAGCGCGCGGGCAACGGCCGTGACCTGCTGTGCCTGCACACCGCCGGCGCGGACGGACGCCAGTTCCACCGCCTGATGGCCGACCCGCGCATCACCGCGTCGCATCGCATGGTCACGTTCGATCTGCCCTGGCACGGCAAGTCGCCGCCACCCGTCGGCGGCATTCCCGGCGCGTGGCGGCTCAACACCGATCTCTACGTGGCGCTGGTCATGGGCTTCATCGAAGCCGCCGGCCTGGATCGGCCGATCGTGCTCGGCGCCTCGATGTCGGGTGAGATCTGCCTCGAACTGGCCTACCGCCATCCCGACGCCTTCACTGGCATCGTTGCGTGCGAGGCCTCGGAACGCATCGAGCGGCGGCAGACGCCATTCTCCAATCACCCGCAGATCAACGCGGCATATTTCGTCCCGGAATGGATCCGCGGCCTGATCGCGCCGCAGAGCCCGGCGGAATGCGTCGCCGACATCGTCTGGCACTACGGGCAGGGCGGTCCGGCGGTGTTCTTCGGCGACATCGAGTTCTACGCCGGCGACTGGGACGCGCGCGAGCGGGTCGGTCGCATCGATACCGACCGCTGCCGGCTGTACATGCTGACCGGCGAATACGACTACTCCTGCACCGTCGAGCACTCCGCCGCCACCGTGGCGATAATCCCCGGTGTGCGGTTCCGGCCGATGGCCGGGATCGGCCATTTCCCATTCGCCGAGAACCCGGCGCTGTTCGCCGATTACCTGCTGCCCATCCTCGGCGAGCTAGCGGCTTGATCACGACCGCTCGAAAGGACACCAACGCATGCCCCAGCTCACGCCCGCCCAGGCGCAAACCATCGTCGCCACAGCCATCAAGCACGGCACCGACCAGAACATGCAGCCGCTGGCCGTCGTGGTGCTGGACGAACGTGGCGTGCCGAAGGCGTATGCGGCGCAGGACGGCACCAGCCTGCGCCGCTTCGAGATCGCCAGCGGCAAGGCGCATGGCGCCCTGTCGTTCGGTATCGGCTCGCGGGCGTTGGCCAAGCGTGCCTCGGCGAATCCGCAGTTCATTGCCGCGGTCACCCATGCGGTCGGAGGATCGCTGGTGCCCGTTCCCGGCGGGGTGCTGATCCGGACCGCTGAGAAGGCGATCATCGGTGCGGTCGGCATCTCGGGCGACAATTCCGACAACGACGAAGCAGCCGCCATCGAGGGCATCACCGCGGCGGGACTGACCGCCGATCCTGGCGCCGGCTGAGTGCACACGATTGTGTGCGCAGTCGCCGAGCGAAGCGCGATACACGAGCGGCCGAGCTTAATCCGCTGTTAACCCGACGCCCGTGACATGATCTGACACCGTCGGAACCCAATCCGCGGGCGCGTGGGGGAGTGTCGCAGGGTGAAACGCGAACCCCTTGACCACACTGGCGTGCTGAACCTGGCCGCCAAGTACCTGTCGCGCCGCCATGACGCCGCGGTCGGCGACTATGCCGAACCCTGGCGCTTCCCGATCATCGACAGCGACCGCGCCGGCGAAACCGCACAGAACCGCGTCACCTTCCTCTGGCGCGCGGCGGACCAGAACGACGGGCGTGCCGTCGCTGTTGTGGGCACGTTCGATAATCTGTGGGACGCGACGCCGTGCGAGCCGGTGCAGTTCGATGGCGCACCGACCTTGTATCACGCCGCCACGGTTCTGGTGCCGAAGGGCCAGATCCACTGCTACAAGTTCGTTGCCGATGGGCAGCCGGTGCTCGATGCCATCAACCCGCAGCGTGTCGTGCTCGACAACGGCATCGAGTGGTCGCGCTTCTTCACCGAGCAATGCGCCATCCCGGTCAGCTTCGAGCGCCGCGAACTGGCGATCCTGGCGCGCCTGACCAACGAGATCCTGCCGTTCACCAGCGACGACGCGCAGAAATTCATGGATCTGTATTATTTCACCGCCGACCAGCAGGCGCGCGAGACCGCCCTGCATCAGGCGTTCCGGCTCGAGCAGCCGGTCGGTGCGGTCAACTACATCGACAAGCTGCTGGCGCGCGAGGAACGGCACCGGCTGGTGGACTACAAGATCTGCCTGAAGCTGATCGACAACGTGCTGCGCGGCCGCTTTCCCGGCCTCGCAGCAGCGGACATCAGCAAGGACGCGTACCAGACTCTGTACCACCAGATGGCGGCCGACCATGTCGATGGCTGGGACACGTCGCAATACGGCAGCCCGAACTACTTCCTGCAGGTCCTGCGCCGCCACACCTACACCGGCGCGTTCTCGCACCCGAAATATGGCGGCAATGCCGGTGCCGCTGGTTGGGCCTGGCTCGAACATCGCTTCCGTGGCCCGAAGGACGAGAGCTGCTTCAACTGGCAGCGAGCGATCGAACCCCCGTTCGGCGCCAGCGCCGACTATATCGCCTGAAATTTTCGGACGCGCATCATGCAGACTGAATACGACCTGGTGATCATCGGCAGCGGCGCCGGCGGCGCGCCGATCGCGCACGAGCTCGCCCGCAAGGGCAAGAGCGTGCTGATGCTGGAAAAGGGTCCGCTGCTGGTGCCGCAATACCAGGCGCCGAGCGGCATCAGCGGCTTCCGGCGCGATGAGGCGTTCTCGACCGGCACCGAAAAGATCCTGCACCTCGAGGTCAGCAATAAAGGCGCGTCGTACTATTCAAGCCATGTCGAGCCGGACCTGAATGACGAGCCGCATGTCTATCGCCGCGCCGATGGCCGCGACGATGCGACGATCGAGGGCTACACCGCGCAGGTGGTCGGTGGCGGCACCCAGCTCTATGGCGGCGTCTCGCTGCGCTTCACTCCGCGTGACCTGACGCTGGCGCAGTGGAACAACCGGCCGGGTGCCGCGCTCGACGGCGATCCCAACGATGAGGTGCGGCGCGCGGCACGTGACTGGCCGTTCCCGTATGCGGCGCTGGAACCCTACTACGCCAAGGCCGAGATGCTGGTCGGCATCAACGGTACGGCGGAGAACCAGAACAAGCCGTTCACCAGCGGCGACCAGTATCAGAAGCCGCTCGCCTATAATCCGATCAGCGAGCACGTGAAGACCGGCATGAGCGCTCTCGGCATGCCGTTCTACCGCACGCCGCTCGCGGTGATCACAGCGGACCACGCGCCCAGTGGCCGCAAGGGACCGCAGCCCGGCGAGGCGGCGAAGACCGCCTATGTCAACCGCTATGGCGATCCGATGGGGTTCAAGTCGTCCACCTGGGTATCGCTGCTCAGCCCGATCAAGGACCTGCCAAATTTTTCACTAATGCCGAACTGCACCGTGACCCATTTGTCGTCGGACGGTTCACGCATCAGCCAGGTGCACTTCCTTACCCCCGACGGAACGCCGCGCACCGTGTCCGGCCGCATCGTCATCGTCGCCTGCTCGGCGATCGAGAGCGTGCGTCTGCTCAGGCTGTCGGCCGACATCGACCGGACCGGCTTCGCGCCGCGGATCAACCAGGATGGCAACGGCATGCTCGGCGCCTACTTCCTGACCCACTGCTTCGGCGGTGCATCGGCGCTGGTGCCGTCGTCCGAGCGCTACGACAAATCCGAGACGCTGGACAGCGACTTCGCCTCCGACTTCTGCCACGCCGACGACTTCCTCGCGGCACAGCGCGTCTGGGCGGGCGCCGTGATCTACAACAACACCTCGGACCGCGCGCTGCCGCTGGCCATGGCGCGCAACCTGGGCAGCCGTGACCTCGATACCATCTGGCAGGGCTTCAACCAGAACACCGGCCTGATCAGCGACGCGCTGGACCAGTTCCTTGATCACAGTTTCGGTCGTGGCCTGTCGATCACGTTCATGGCCAATCAGGTGCCGGTGAAGACCAACCGCATCGAGCTGCATCCGACGGTGAAGGACAAATGGGGCCGGCCGGTGGCCTACATCATCAAGGACTATCACTCGCACGACGTGGCGCTGATGAACAAGCTGGCCGATTTGTGCCGGCAGGTCCTGGTGAAGGGCGGCGTGACCGACGACATCGGCTCCGGCGCGGTGTTCGGCAAGGACGAACTGGCGCGCTGCGCCAATCACATCCTGGGCGGCGCGCGCTTCGGCACCGATCGCACCGATTCGGTGCTCGATCCCGACTGCCGCGCCTGGGGCTTCGACAACCTGTACGTCACCGACGGCTGCTTCATGCCGACCTCCGGCGGGGCCAATCCGACCTTGACGATCCAGGCGAATTCCTTCCGCGTCGCCGATATCCTGGCAGCGAGGATCTGAACCGATGGACCCACGCCTCGCCACGATCGCGGAAGACCCCGCGAACACGATCTTCGCCGTCGTGTTCTTTCCCGATCGGATCTATCATCAGGAATACCTGAACGCGACGCGCAGTCCGCGCTATCGCTACAACGTGCAGGAAGTGCGGGGCTATCACGAGGTGCTGTGCCTGAAGGGCCGCGTGTTCCTGGACGGCGCGCTGTACTGCAATTTCCTGCGCTTCGAATATCGCGGCACTCGGCTGACCGAGGCGGTGCGGACCAAGAACCGGCTGCTTCGCAACAACTGTGCCGCATGGATCAGGTTGACCGACAAGGCCGGGCGTCAGGTGGAGACGCCGGGCGAGCATCTGCTCACGCTGCACTGGGACGACTGGGTCAACGCCTTCCAGGCCGAGATCTGGGAGCGGCTCGAACCGCCCGACACGATCCAGCACGACGCGTCGGTGCTGTCGATGATGGGACGCGACGGCGAGATCACCCGCATGCCGCAGTTCGTGCCGATGCTCGCTGACGTGGCGTCGGTTGCCAGGGTGGAACTGGCGTTTCGCGAACCGGCACGCCGCTATCCATCGGGTGCGGCGATCGCGCCGGACGATCTGGCGTGGGACAACAACTACAAGCGCACGCATCAGGCGCCGGTGAACGCGCTGCAGCCCAGCTCCAACGACAACACGGTGCAGGACCTGAACTATCTGCTGGACTTCCAGCGCGGCTGGTACAAGCAGGCGAGCGATGTCACGCCGGTGCTGTACCGCAACGCGATGATGCTGGGCGGCCCCGACGGCAGGTTCACCAACCCCGATGCGGACCCCAACAACATCATCGCCATGCGCTGGCTGTTCCAGCGCGAGCTTGGCGGCTCGATGATCTTCTTCCACGAGGTGACGATCCCGCCCGGCAAGGTCGAAGGCAATCACCAGCACATCGGCTCGGAGGAGCTGTATTACATCATTGAGGGCGAGGGCATCGCCTATCTCCGCGTCGGCGACGACCCGACGCTCGGTGACGAGAATGACGCGCGCTACAAGACCGTGCCGCGCGAGGTGTTCGGCCTGGGCACGCAGATGTTCAAGGAGCTGCCGGTGAAGGCCGGCAGCATGATCTTCACCAAGAGCGGCGGCATGCACGGCATCCGCAATCCGCCGACCAGCACGCAGAACCTCAAGTTCGTCGCGTTCCTGTATCACAGCGCCTGAGCGGAGCCGAAGCGCATGGAAATCCTGCACTCCGAAGTGGTGCCGGTGCGACCCGGCACCACGCCGGACTATGACCAGAACAATCCCGTGGTCCGACTGCTGTCGCTGGTGGAGAGCGCCGGTCTCGCCGCTGGGCGCGAGGCGTATGCGTTCGACGAGCTGCAGTATCTGTTCCCGATCCGCGCGTTGCAGATGTACGGACCGAGCCCGCCGGCCGACGGCGTGCTCGATCCCGAGCAGCAGGACAACAAGACCGACTTCCAGAAACAGAACGTCGCGTCGTTCACCGCCGGCGATACGCAGCTTGTGCGTGGCGTGGCATCCGCCGGCGCATGGTCGGGACCGTTCCTGCGCCTGTCGTATCGCGCGGGGCCGGATTCGGTGCTGGCCGGCATGGCCCGCGCGTCGCTCGGTTCGTCGATACGGCTGTGGCTACGGGTCGGTGCGAACGCCACGCCGGCTCCGCTGAGCGTGCCGTATGACGGCGAAAGCCGGCGCTACTGCATCGAGCTCTGGGGGTGGCGGGGCAGTGCGGCGGATCTGCGCGCCGCGCTCGATCCGCGCGGCCAGGCGGCATTCGACCGCGGCGCGCTGGTGGCCGCGCCGTCGCTGGTCCCGGGCAGCGCCGACGACTTCCTCCGCGAGGCGCTGGACGGCCGCTTCGTCAATGAGGTGGCACCCGACCACGCGCTGCACCCGACGCGCGCGCTGCACATCGAGGCCGCATGGGCGACCGCCGACGGTTCGCTGTGGGACTCGCTGGGCGGCGCGAATTACCAGTTCGAATTCAGTATGATCCTGCGTGGCTGGGACAATTTCCTCAGTGTCGGCACCAGCACCAATCCGCATGGCGGGCTGGGATTCCTGGAGTACCGCAATCTGCTGTCGAACTACGGGCGCTATGCCGGGATGAAGGAGCTCGGCCGCGACATTCCGCCGTGGAGTTTCGATGCCTTCGGTCGCAAGGCCGCAGGCGACCGCCGCGAGGAGTTCATGACGGTGGATTACATGGACCTGCATATCGTGCGGCCCAGCGCCGCAATCGGACTGCATCGTCATCGCGACAACCAGGAGGCGTTCATGGTGATCGGTGACCGTGCCGGCCTGATGGTGGTCGGCGACTGGGCCAAGCTGCCGAACCGCGAACGCTGCCTCGAACTGCGCACGCTGAAGCCTGGTCACCTGGCCTTGCTGAAGGGCGGCAATCTGCACGGCCTGATCAATCCGTCGGACGAAGACATGATGCTGTTCATGTTCGGCGGCTACGACTGATGACCGCGGTCGATCGCAGCACGCCGCTGGGCGCGACCATCGTGAATGATGGCGTCACCTTCCGCGTCTGGGCGCCCGCGGCGCAGCAGATGTTCGTGCTGACCGGCGATGCGCTGCGCCTGGCGGAACAACCGGGGTTCCAGCCGGGACCACCCCAGGCGATGCGGCCGCTTGGCGACGGCTCCTGGGGCGCCTTCGTCGCTGGCCTGGGCAATGCGGCACCGTACCGTTTCTGGGTGATCGGCGCCGGCAGTACGGGCTTCAAGCGCGATCCCCGCGCGCGCGAGCTCAGCACGACACCGGCCTATCCCGATTGCGACTGCCTGGTGAACGACCCGGCGGCCTATCCCTGGCACGATGGCGGCTTTGGTGCGCCCGAGTTCCGCGACCTGATCCTGTATCAGCTTCATATCGGCACCTACTACGCGGTCGATGCGCGCGGACAGGACAAGCGCCGCAGTGTCGGCAAGTTCCTCGATCTGCTCGATCGCGTCGACTACCTGCGCGATCTCGGCGTCAATGGCGTGCAGCTGTTGCCGATTCAGGAATTCCCCAGCGAGACCAGCCGAGGCTACAACGGCCTCGATCTGTATTCGCCCGAGATGGACTATCATATCGCCGATGACAACGAGCTGGGTCGTTATCTGTGGAAGGCGAATGCGCTGCTCGCGCGCGCGAACCAGCCGACGCTGACACTCGAGCAGTTGCGCGCCGGGCCAAACCAGCTTCGCTGCGTGATCGACATCTTCCATTTGAACGGCATCGCCGTGCTGTTCGATCTGGTGTTCAACCATGCGGGTCCCGGCTTCAATGATCAGTGCATCAAGTTCCTCGACCGGCAGCCTTACGGCGATGACAACCGCAGCCTGTATTTCACCGACCAGAGTTGGGTCGGCGGCAATGTGTTTGCCTATTGGAACCAGGACGTCCGCCAGCTTCTGATCGACAACACCGAACAGTGTCTCGAGGAATTTCACATCGACGGCATTCGTTACGACGAGGTCACCGTAATCGATCGCAACGGCGGCGGGCGGTTCTGCCAGGACGTAACCGGCACGGCGCGATTCACCAGGCCGCAGGCGATCCAGATCGCCGAGTACTGGGGAGACGATCGCGCGGCGGCGGTACGGGCGGCGCCTTCGGGGCTCGGCTTCGACGCCGCCTGGGGCGACCGGCTGCGCGACGGCGTCCGTGCAGCGATCGCGCAGGCGGCGGGCGGGCATGATGCATCGGTCGATATCGGCGCCCTGGCCGAAGCATTCGACACGCCCGGCGGGTTCGGCGATGCATGGCGGGTCGTCAACTGCCTCGAGAACCATGACATCGTGTTCGACCAGCACGAGCCGCGCATCCCGCGGCTTGCCGACGCAGCGAACCCGCGGTCCTGGTACGCGCGCAGCCGGTCGCGGGTCGCGACCGGCCTGCTGGCGGCCGGCCGCGGCATACCCCAGCTGTTCATGGGTCAGGAGATCCTCGAGGATAAACCGTGGAGCGACGATGTGCAGTTCCATGGCAATCTGCTGATCTGGTGGGACGGGCTGCAAACGGATCAGGCGATGCGCGATCACCTGACCTTCTGCCGTGATCTGATCCGTCTGCGGCGCACGCAGCCTGCACTCAGGAGCGAATCCCTGCACGTATCGACGCGCAATTCGCTCGATCGGGTGATAGCGATCCAGCGCTGGATCGCGGGCAGCGGTCAGGATGTGCTGGTCGTCGCCAACCTCCAGGAACAGAGCCGCTCCGGTTATCGCATCGGCTTCCCGTCGGGCGGCGTCTGGCGCGAACTGTTCAACAGCGATGTGTACGACGGGTTTCCGAATCCGAACGCGGCCGGCAACGGCGGCGCAGTCACCGCGCAGGACGGGTTTGGCTGGGATGGCATGCCGGCCTCGGCCGCGATCACGCTGCCGGCCAATGGGTTTATCGTGTTCGGGCGGTAGGGCCGGTGCGGTATGGTGGGGACGTCAACCGTCGAAGCGCTTCACCGCGACGACCGCATTGGTCCCGCCGAATGCGAACGCATTGCTGACAGCGGCCCGGATCGGACGTTCCCGCGCACAACCGGGTGTCACGTCGAGATCGCATTCGGGATCGAGTTCCTCGATGTTGATCGTGGGTGGAACGATACCGCGGCGGATTGCCTCGATGACGGCGATCAACTCGAGCGAACCGCTCGCGCCGAGCGCGTGCCCGTGCATTGATTTCGTCGAGGAGACCGACAGGCGC
>DASXNR010000252.1:0-1593 GCA_036494925.1 Acetobacteraceae bacterium | reverse complement strand
GAGGGCCTGTTCGGCGCGCTGCGGCAGGACGCCGGCAAGTGCGTGACGATCGGGCAGCTCGGCCAGTCGCTGGACGGGCGCATCGCCACCCTGTCCGGCCACTCACACTATATTAGCGGCTCGGAAGGGCTGGCTCATCTGCACCGCCTGCGGGCGGTGGTCGACGCCGTCGTGGTCGGCGCCAACACGGTGCGTCTGGACGATCCGCAGCTGACGGTGCGCCATGTCGACGGCCCGAACCCGGCGCGCGTGGTGATCGATCCGCGCCGCACCCTCCCGGCCACGGCCCGCGCCTTTGCCGCCGACGGGATTTCCCGCATCGTGATCACGCGCGCGGACGCGCCACTCGCGGCCGGGGAGGATGTTGAGACGATCGTCCTGCCCGAAACAGGCGGCCTCTTCGCGCCGGCGGCGATCCTCGAGGCCCTGGCCGCCCGCGGCTTGCGGCGCGTGCTGATCGAAGGTGGCGCGCAGACCGTATCGCATTTCCTGGCCGCCGGCTGCCTCGACCGGCTGCACATCGTGGTGGCGCCGGTCATTCTCGGCTCCGGCATTCCCGGACTTGTTCTGCCAGCGATCGCGCGGATGAACGAGGCGTTGCGGGTGCCAATGCACATTCGCGCGCTGGGCAACGAGGTGCTGTTCGATTGCGACCTGTCGACCCGGCGCTCAGGAAAGACTTTCCAGTACCCGGGCAAACCGCGCGCCTGAATCAGCCCACGAGGGCAGGGCGCCGGCTTCAGCGCGGGCCCCCATGGCCAGCGCGCGGCGACGGACATCGTTTCCGATAAGCTCACGCAGCACCTGCGCCAATGCCTCGATGTCCCCCGGCGGCACGAGGATACCGGCAGAGGGTGGCACGGTCTGCGGGATGGCGCCGCCGGTCGTGCCGACGACCGGCAGGCCATGGGCGATCGCCTCGGCATAGGCCATGCCGTAGCCTTCGAAATGGGATGCCAGCACGAACAGATTCGCGCCCTCGTACAGCGCGGCCAGGCGCCCGGATGACACCGCGCCCATGTTCTCAATCCGGTCCTCTAGGTAGTGGTGCGCGATGGCGGCATCGAGACGCGCAACGGCCTGCAGATCGCGCGTGCGATCGCCGACGATCGTCAGACGCCAAGGCAGATCGGTCAGCCGCGCCAGCGCTTCGACCAGAACATCGAAGCCTTTTCGCGGAACGATGGCCCCGACCGAAAGCAGCCGCAGCGGGGCGCGGTCGCAGCCTGTCGCGAACGAACCACGGTCGGTGCCGGGCACAATGACGTCGATGGGCCCGGACTGCACGTCGAACCGCGCAGCCAGAAGATCGGCCGTCGCGCGGCTGGTCGCGACGATCCTTCGGGTTAAAGCGAGGGCGGCGCGTTCGCTGTCGCGGAGCCGCGCCGCCTCTCGGGGCGTGAGGCCGCTTTCCCACGCCAGCGGATGGTGGACCAAGGCCACCACCGGCCACTCGGGATGCAGCAGCAGCGCCGCTTCCGGCAGTACCCCGAACGCCAGCCCGTCGATCACCAGCGGGCGGTCCGTCGGCGTCGCCAGTAGCCGCTCTTGCGCGATGGCTTTTTGCGCCGGGCTGGGTCGGGGAAAGCCGTC
>DASXNR010000251.1:0-2669 GCA_036494925.1 Acetobacteraceae bacterium | reverse complement strand
CACGCTGGCTTCGGCGCTGCTGGCCAATGGCGTGCACCTGGTCGGCCGTTCGTTCAAGTATCACCGGCCGCGCGGCATCATGTCCGCCGGATCGGAGGAACCCAACGCGCTGGTAACGATTGATCGCGGCGCTGGGCGCGTCACGCCGAACCTGCGGGCAACCCAGCTTGAATTGCACGAAGGCATGCGGGCTCGCAGCCAGAACCGTTTCCCGTCGCTCGCCTGGGATCTCGGAGCGGTGAGCAATGGGATCGCACCGCTGTTTCCTGCTGGGTTCTACTACAAGACCTTCATGTGGCCGCGCGCATTCTGGCGGCATGTGTACGAGCCTGCGATCCGTGCGGCTGCGGGTCTGGGGCGCGCGCCGACTGCGCCAGACCCTGATCGCTATCTGCATCATTACGCACATTGCGACGTGCTGGTGATCGGAGCCGGCCCCGCTGGTCTGGCCGCCGCTCTCGCTGCGTCGGCAACCGGCGCTCGTGTCGTGCTCTGCGACGAACAGTCGGAGCCTGGCGGATCGTTGCTGGCAGAGACGGACGCACGCATCGGCGGCCAGGCTGCGTCGGACTGGCTGCGTGACACGCTGGGAACGCTCTGCGGGCAACCCGATCTGACGTTGCTGCCCCGCACCACTGCATTTGGCTGGTTCCCCGACAATCTCATTGGCCTGGTGCAGCGCGTCACCGATCATCTGCACGATCCCGACCCGCGTCTGCCGCGCGAGCGGTTGTGGCATGTGCGGGCCACCAAAGTCGTGATCGCCGCCGGTGCCTTGGAACGACCGCTGGTGTTCCGTGGCAACGACCGACCGGGCATCATGCTGGCAGACGCCGCACGTATCTATTTGCGTCGCTACGGCGTGAAGGTCGGAACGCGCGTGGTGATCGCCACTGCGGACGACAGCGCCTATGCCGCGGGGATCGCGCTGCAGGACGCCGGTGTCGTCGTCGCCGCCGTTGCTGACCTGCGAACCGACGCCAGCGACATAGCACGCGCGTCCGGCCTGCCGGTGCGCGCCGGTGTCAGCGTGGTGTCCACCGGCGGCAGGTTGCGCGTCGATCGAGCGATCCTGTCCAACGGCGAGAGTATCGGCTGCGATACTGTGTTGATGTGCGGCGGCTGGACTCCGTCGGTGCATCTCTATTCGCAGTCGCGCGCCAGGCCGCGCTACGACGAACGCCTGCGGGCATTTCTGCCGGGCGAATGGACCGAGTCGGTCCGTTCCGCCGGCGCGTGCAATGGAACGCGCGAGCTGGCCGAATGCGTTGCGGAAGGCTACGCCGCCGGCAGCGCTACCGCGCTGCGGCAGCCTGCGACCCAGTCCGCGCCCGCCGTGGCGCAGTCCGTGGTTGTCAGCAAACAGGCATTCGTCGACTTCCAGAATGACGTCACCGCCAAAGACATCGTGATCGCCACACAGGAAGGCTTTCGCTCGATCGAGCACGTGAAGCGGTACACCACGGCCGGTATGGCGACCGACCAGGGCAAGACAGCGAACATGAACACCCTGGCGATGGTGGCCGGGCTTACGGGTCAACCAGTGCAACGGGTCGGCCACACCACGTTTCGCATGCCGTACACGCCGGTGACGTTCGGTGCGCTGGCCGGCATCGCGCGGGACGATCTGTTCGAGCCGGTGCGACGGACGTCCATGCATGCGTGGGCCGCAGCGCACGGCGCGTTGTTCGAGAACGTCGGCACATGGCAGCGCGCCCGCTGGTTTCCCCGCGGCGGCGAGGACATGCACCGGGCCGTCGCGCGCGAGTGCCGCGCCGTGCGCAGTGCGGTCGGCATGTTCGACGCCACCACACTCGGCAAGATCGAAGTCGTCGGACCTGACGCGGCGGAATTTCTCGACCGTTTGTATACCGGCAGCTTCACCCGGCTCGCGCCTGGCCGCTGCCGCTATGGCATACTGCTGAGCGAGGCGGGCTTCGTGATGGACGACGGGGTCGTCGCCCGGCTGGCGCCCGATCGCTTCCATGTCACCACGACGACCGGCGGTGCAGCCAGTGTGCTGAACCATATGGAGGATTACCGGCAGACCGAATTTCCCCAGCTTCGCGTGTGGCTCACCTCGATCACCGAGCAATGGGCGGTGATCGCTGTGCAAGGTCCGCTGGCGCGGCAGGTGATCGCACCGCTGATCGCCGACATCGATCTCGCGCCCGCGGCAATGCCGCATATGAGCGTTCGCGAAGGCCGTATCTGCGGCGTTCCCGTCCGGCTGTTCCGTGTCAGCTTCAGCGGCGAACTTGGCTACGAGATCAATGTCCCGGCCGATTACGGCGATGCCGTGTGGCGGGCGGTGTACGCCGCCGGTGAACCCCACGGCATTGCGGCATACGGCACGGAAACGATGCACGTGCTGCGCGCCGAGAAGGGCTTCATCATCGTCGGGCAAGAAACGGACGGCACGGTGACGCCCGACGATCTCGGCCTCTCCGGCATGATCGCCAGGGCCAAGCCCGATTTCGTCGGCAAGCGCTCGCTCGCGCGGCCCGACCTCGTCGCGGGCCGCCGCAAGCAGCTCGTCGGTCTGCTGACCGACGATCCCAAGCTGGTGCTCGACGAGGGCGCGCAGATCGTCGCCGACCCTGCGCATGCCATTCCCGTTCCGATGCTCGGCCACGTCACCTCGAGCTATTGGAGCGCCAATTGCGGCC
>DASXNR010000250.1:0-17520 GCA_036494925.1 Acetobacteraceae bacterium | reverse complement strand
GTATCGGGCGTGCCGACGAAGGGGATCTTGCGCTGAACAAAGGCCATGTCGATCACTCCCGCTCCAGAATGACAGTGCTGCCGCAATGCCGTGTGCCGAGCGAGCCGCCCGTGCCATGCGCGATCGCCAGATCGCAGTTCTTCACCTGCACCGCCGGATGCGCCTCACCGCGCAACTGACGCACCGCCTCGATGATCTTGGTGATGCCGCCGCGGTTCGCCGGATGGTTGCTGCACAGTCCGCCGCCGTCGGTGTTGAACGGCAGCTTGCCCACGCCGGCGATCAGGTTGCCGTCGGAGACGAATTTTCCACCCTGTCCCTTCTCGCAGAAGCCGAGGTCCTCCAACTGCATCAGCACGGTGATGGTGAAGCTGTCGTAGATCGAGGCGTATTTGATGTCGGACGGCTTGATCCCCGCCATCTCCCATGCCGGCGGACCGGACCAGCGCGCGCCGGAATAGGTCAGGTCGATGTCGCCGCCCGCCTGATGCTTCGGCGATTCACCGACGCCGATCACCTTCACCAGCGGCCGCTTCAGGCCCTTGGCGATCTCCGGCTTGGTCACGATCAGCGCGCCGCCGCCGTCGCTGATCACGCAGCAATCGAGCCGGTGCAGCGGCGATGCCACCATCGGCGACTTCACCACATCCTCTACGGTCACGACGTCGCGCAGCATGGCGTGCGGATTGTGCTGCGCATGATGCGAGGCGGCCACCTTGATCCAGGCGAGCTGCTCGCTGGTGGTGCCGTACTGATACATGTGCCGCGTCGCGCACATCGCGTACATGTTCGCGGTCGCGGGTCCGTAGGGGAACTCGAACTGCACCTCGGGCTGTGCAGGGCTGCCGGCGCGCGGCGCGGTGCCGGTGGCCTGGCCCTCGCTGCGTGGCCGGCCGGCCAGCGTGATCAGCGCGATGCTGCAACGCCCGGCGGCGATCGACTCCAGCGCATGACCGACCGCGACCTGATACGATGAACCACCGACATCAGTGGAATCGACATGCCGGCACTTCAGGTTCATGTAATCGACCATCGACAGCGGGCCGAGACCCGGCGCGTCGCCGGCGCAGAAATAGCCGTCCACGTCGTCCTTGGTCAGGCCGGCATCCTCCAGCGCGCCCTTGGCACACTCGGCATGCAGCAGGGACACCGACTTGTCGCTGGCCTTGCGCGTCGGGTGCTCGTATGCCCCGACGATGTAGCCCACACCCTTCAAACTCATGTTTCGCTCCCTTCGGGACCACGATCGGTCCGGTTCGGACGGAGCGATTATACTGATCAGTAGCTGGGCCGCCAGACGGGGCGGGTTCCAGCACCAGGGGAGCCGACATGGCAGCAGCGCACACGAACCGCATTCCCATTTATGGCTGGCTACTACCGCTCGCCGCCCTGATTGGCGGACTGCTGCTCGGCAAGAGCGGCGATTGGATCACCGGCGTGGCCCTTGCGGTGCTGCTGATCGGCTCGGTGATGGTCGCCGTTCACCACGCCGAGGTGGTCGCGCTGTGGCTGGGCGAACCCTACGGGACGCTGGTCCTCACCCTGGCGGTGACGATCATCGAACTGGCGCTGATCATCTCGCTGATGCTGACTGGCAAACCGAACCCCGCCCTGGCGCGCGACACGATTCATGCGGTGGTCATGCTGGTGCTCAACGGCCTCGCCGGAATCTGTATCGTCGCGGGCACGCTGCGACACCGCGAGCAGGAGTTTCGGACACTAGGGGCGAACGCCTTTCTCGCAGTGCTGACGCCAATGGCGATATTCGTCCTGGTGCTGCCCAATCACACGCTGGCGACGCCGGGTCCCTATTACTCGAAACTGCAACTGCTGTTCGTGGGAGGCGCATGTTTCGCGCTGTACCTGGTGTTCCTGTTCGTGCAGACCGTGCGTCACCAGGACTATTTCGTGCCCTCGGATACCACCGAGGTCGAGCATGTCACGGCCCCACCGGTGCGGATCGGCGCGATCAGCGGCGGATTGCTGGTACTTACGCTTGCCGCGGTCGTCCTGCTCGCCAAATTGCTCGCACCGTTCATCGAAAGTGGGATCGCCGCAGCGGGAGCACCGTTCAAGCTCGCGGGCGTGATCGTCGCGGCGATCGTGCTGTTGCCGGAGTTCTTCGCTGCGCTGCGTGCGGCGCGGCGCAATCAACTGCAGACCAGCATCAATCTCGCCCTCGGCAGTGCGGTGGCCTGCATTGGCCTCACCGTCCCCGCGGTGACGGTGATCGCCATAAAGCTGGACCAGCCCCTCGCTCTCGGCATCGATAACGAAAACACCGTGCTGCTGGTGCTGTCGTTCGTGGTGGCCATGCTCACCTATGGGCAAGGCCGCACCAACCTGCTGTCGGGGTTCGTCCACCTGGTCCTGCTGGCAAGTTATGTGTTCCTGATCTTCGCCCCGTGACACTTTCATAGTCGTGCAGGCAGCACCAAGTTCCCCGCCATGGACGCTGTGCACGCTGACGTTTTCATCCCGCCACGCCCGCCGATCCCGGCGCAGGAACTGCCGTTCCTCGCGTTCCTGCGCGCGATCCGCACCAATGCGCTGACGATGTGGACCGAGAAGGCGTACCAGGAGGATGTGCTGGAGCGGCGCTTCCTCGGGCGCAGCCACCTGCTGATCAACGCGCCGGATGCGATCCACCACGTGCTGGTGGACAATCCCGGCAACTACCGGCGTTCGCCGGCATCGGTCCGCATTCTGCGTCCGATCACCGGCAACGGCCTGTTGCTCAGCGACGGCGAGGACTGGCGGCTGCAACGCCGCACCATCGCGCCGTCACTCGCCCCGCGCACCCTGCCGCTGCTGGCGCGCCACATCGTCACCAGCGCACACGAGGCGGTCGCCGGGCTCGGCGCGCGGACCAACCAGCCGATCGATCTGCTGGCCGCCATGCAGAACCTGGCGCTCGACATCGCCGGCCGCTCGATGTTTTCGCTGGAGACACGGCAGTACGGATCGGCGATGCGCAGGATGCTAACCGAGTACGGCGTGCATTACGCCAAGCCGCATCTGTTCGACATGGTGCTGCCGCCGTCGATCCCGACGCTGCGCGATCTTCGCCGCCGGCGGTTCCAGCGCCGCTGGATGGCACTGATGGCCGAGATCATGCAGGCGCGCATCGCCGAGCCCGCCGCCGATGCTCCACGTGACCTGTTCGATCTGCTGCTCGCCGCGCGCGACCCGGAAACCGGCAAGGGATTTTCCCACGACCAGTTGCGCGACCAGATCGCCACTCTGATCCTGGCGGGGCACGAGACCACGGCCGTCACGCTGTTCTGGTCCCTCGTCCTGCTGGCGGGTGCTCCGGACGAGCAGCAGCGCGTGGCCGACGAGGCGCGGCGCATCGAGATCACGCCGGAGAACGCCATGGCCATGATGCCGCACCTGGTCCGCACGCGCGCGGTGATCAGCGAGGCGCTGCGGCTATATCCCCCTGCCTTCGCCCTGGCACGCGAGGCGATCGGTCCGGACCGCGTCGGGAGCATCGAGATTCCGCGCGGCACGGTGCTGCTGATCGCGCCCTGGGTGCTGCACCGCCATCAGCGCCTTTGGCGCCACCCCGACGCGTTCGATCCGTCGCGCTTCCTGCCGGACGCGCCGCCCATCCCTCGCTTCGCCTATCTGCCGTTCGGCGCCGGCCCGCGCGTCTGTGTCGGCGCGCAGTTCGCACTCGCCGAGGCAACGCTGGTTCTGGCCATGCTGATCCGCGAGCTCCAGGTGACGCTGGATGATCCGGTGCCGCTGGTTCCGGTGGCGATCGTGACCACGCAGCCCAACCACCCGCCGACGTTCAGGCTGCGGTCACGATAGGTCTGCGACGAAGCGATCGCGCCAGGCATCCAGGCTGTTCCGCCGCATCACCTGCAGCATCGCGACGTGGCGCTCGCATCGCTCATCGCGCTGCATCGCCATGCCGCGATCCAGTGCGGCCGCAACTCCGGCCTGATCGTACGGATTGACGATCAGCGCCGCATCGAGTTCGCAAGCCGCACCGGCAAATTGCGACAGTACCAGCACGCCGGGATTCTCCGGATCCTGTGCCGCCACATATTCCTTCGCCACCAGGTTCATCCCGTCGCGCAGCGGCGTCACCAGCCCCACCTGCGCCTCGGCATAGAGCGGCATCAGTGCGCTGCGCGCAAAGCCGCGGTTCAGGTAGCGCAGCGGCATCCAGTCCACCTCGGTAAAGCGTCCGTTGATGCGGCCGGCCTCTGCCTCCAGTTCACGGCGGATCTCGCGATAGGTCTCGATGTCGCCGCGCGATGGCGGTGCGATCTGCATGAACACCACGTTGCCGTGGTGCTGCGGAAACTGTTCCAGGAACCGCTCGAATGCGATGAAGCGGAAGCGCAGCCCCTTGGAATAGTCCAGCCGATCGACGCTGAGGATCAACGGCCGCCCCAACAGGCTGTCGTGCAGCCGGGACGCATAGCGCTGATGGGCCGGCGCCTGCGCCTCGTGCCGGATCTGGTCGACATGAACGCCGATCGGATAGACTCCGGTGTTCACTGTGCGACCGAACGCGGCAAGCACGCCGCCATCCAACGCTTTGCCGCCTGCCTGCCGGAGCAGGTAGTCGGCGAATGCGGTACGATCGTCCTCGGTCTGGAACCCGAGCAGATCGAACTGGCACATCGCCCGGATCAGCGTTTCATGCGCCGGATTGGTCATGAACACCGCGGGCGCCGGAAACGGCGTGTGCATGAACAGGCCCATGCGGTTGCGCAACCCCGCCTCACGCAACGCCTCGGCCAGGCAGAGCAGATGGTAGTCGTGCACCCAGACCAGATCGTTCGGCTGCACCAGCCGCGCCAGCGCCTGCGCGAACAGGGCATTCACCCGGCGATAGCCAGCGAACTCCGCCCAGTCGAAATGTGCGTGGCCGACCTGGTAGTGCAGCGTCGGCCACAGCGTGCCATTGGCAAAGCCGCGATAGAACTCGTCGTAGTCGCGGCGGGTCAGATCGACCGTGTAGAGCGTGATCGAGCCGACAGTCCGCTCGACATGCGCCGCCGCGACGGCATCGTCAGTGATCTCGCCGCTCCAGCCGAACCAGATGCCGCCCTTCTGCTTCAGCGCATCCAGCACGCCTGCGGCCAGGCCGCCGGCTGTCGGCTCGCCTTCGGTGATCGGCGCCACCCGGTTGGAGACGACGACAAGGCGGGACATTTTTTCCAGGCCTCGATGGGGGTGGGGGACCGGCTCCGATGGGCTTCGCTGCGCTCAACCCATCCTACGGCAAAGAGCCGCGACGTAGGATGGGTAGAGCGCAGCGAAACCCATCAATGGCCAGCTTAAGCCGCTTCCGGCACCGGCTCCACCAGCTGTTGCTTGCGCAGCAGGTCGCGGTACGGGCCTGGCCGCGCCGCCAGCACCCCCGGCGGCCCATCGTCGACGATGTGGCCGCGATCCATCACGATGATGCGGTCGAAGCTCTTCAGCGTGGCCAGCCGGTGCGCGATGGCGATCACCGTCCGCCCCTGCATCAGCCGGTCGAGCGCATCCTGGATCGCCCGCTCGCTTTCGCTGTCGAGCGCGCTGGTGGCTTCGTCCAGCAGCAGGATGGGCGCATCCTTCAGCAGTGCCCGCGCAATCGCCAGCCGCTGGCGCTGCCCGCCCGACAGCTTCACGCCGCGGTCGCCCACCATGGTGGCGAAGCCATCGGGCAACGCCTCGATGAACTCGCGGCAGTTCGCCATCTCGGCGGCCGCCAGCACTTCGTCCTCCGGCGCGTCCGGACGCGCGTAGCGGATGTTCTCCTGCACAGTGCGGTGGAACAGGCTGATGTCCTGCGGCACGATCGCCATGGTGGTGCGCAGGCTCTCCTGTGTCACGTCGCGCACGTCCTGGCCGTCGATCAGGATGCGTCCGCCCCCTACATCGTAAAACCGCTGCAGCAGGGCGAGCACGGTGGATTTGCCGGCGCCGGAATAGCCAACCAGACCGACGCGCTGACCAGGCTCGATCGTCAGGTCGAAGTCGCGCAGCACCGGCGCGCGGCCGGGATAGGCGAAGCGCACCTGCTCAAACGTCACCTCGCCGGCGCCGTGCCGCAGCGGCCGCGCGTTCGGCTGATCCGGCAGTTCATGATCGATCAGCAATGAGCCGATTGCCTCCTCCAGCCGCGCGACGTGCTGGGTCAGATCGACCAGCGCCACCGCGAGGTCGCGGGTGCAGTGCAGGATGCCGATGGACAGCGCGGTGATCAGCACCAGGTCGCCAACGGTCGCCTGGCCCTGCTGCCACAACAGCAGGCCCCACGCGAGCAAGCCGGCGATCAGCGTTGCGGTGATCACCGCATGGATCAGCCGAAGGCGCTCCAGATAGATCAGGCTGCTACGGCGCGCGCCCATCTCAACGCCGATCGTGGCGCCGATCCGGCGCTGCTCGCGAAACATGGCGCCAAACGCGCGCACCACCGACATGTTGCCGATCACGTCCACCAGTTCGCCATCGACCGCCGCCGCCTTGGCAGCGAAGCTGCGGTGCAGTGGCGTGCCGCGGCGGGCCAGGCGGAAGATCAGCACGCCCAGGCAGGCCGCCGCTCCGACCAACACGCCGGCCATGGTCAGGTTCACCGAGCCGATGAAGCCGATCGAGCAGACCACCGCTACCACAGGCGGCAGCACGTTCCACGATCCGGTGTTCTCGGTGGTGAACACCGCGTTGGAGGTTGCGGTGATGCGGCTCGCCATGGCGCCCGGCAGGCGCTCGGAGAAGTAGCTCGGCGAGTGGCCGGACAGATGGGCGAACAGGTCGCGCCGGATATCGCCGGTCACTGCAACAAAAGTATGAGCCGCCGCCCAGCCGGCGACGCGCCACAGCAGGCTGTCGGCGGCGACCAGCGAGCAAAGCAGTGCGAATGCCGTCCAGAGTCCGGCAGCCTTTCCCGGACCGGCGGCGATGATGTCGATCAGATGCTTGAGGCCGTACTGCACCGAGACGGCGCAGGTCACCGCCACCAGCACCGACAGGAACACCGTGGCGTGCCCCCACGGATGCCGACACACGTAGTGCCACAGGAACCGGATCGGATGCGTGCGCAGCCGCGCCAACCGCGTAGTTTCGTCCTGCCTCATTTCTGCCGCAATCGTTGCCATCTCACCCGGCCTCGTGGCCATTTCCGGCAGGAAATCTGCCGATTTTTCGCCACATTCGCATCCTATAACGACATAGTGATTAAGCACGGCCCCTGAACAAGTCAAGTGTCAGTAAAGCCGAGCTGGTTACTGTTGAACGCAAGTAAACCCCGGGGCCTGTATTCATGCGCATTGCTCAGATTTCTCCGCTTTTCGAAGCGGTGCCGCCAAAGCTGTACGGTGGCACTGAACGCGTCGTTTACTCCCTCACCGAGGAGCTGGTCGCCATGGGTCACGACGTGACCCTGTTCGCGAGCGGTGACTCGATCACCTCCGCCACGCTCGCGCCGATGCGTGCGCAGGCGCTGCGGCTCGATCCCACCGTGATCGACTGGATCGCCATCTACATGCGGATGATGGAGCTGATCTATCGCCGCGCCGACGAGTTCGATGTGCTGCACTTCCATACCGACTACTTCCCGCTGTCGCTGTTCAGCCGCCAGCGCACACCGTTCCTCACCACGCTGCACGGCCGGCTCGACATCCCGGAGTTCAAGGATGTCTACGAGCTGTTCGATGCCCCGTTCGTGTCGATCTCGGACAGCCAGCGCCGCCCGATCCCTCGGCTTAACTGGATCCGCACTGTGCATCACGGCATGCCAGCCGACCTGCTCACGCCGCAGCCGGCGAAGCAGGACTATCTGGCGTTCCTCGGTCGTATCTCACCGGAAAAGGGCGTCGATAAGGCAATCCGCATCGCCGGCGCCGCCGGCATGAAGCTGATGATCGCCGCCAAGGTCGACAACGCCGACAAGAAGTACTACAGGAACGAGATCAAGCCGCTGATCGACGCCAGTCCCTGGGTCGAGTTCATCGGCGAGATCAACGACAGCCAGAAGCCGGCATTCCTGTCCGGCGCGCACGCGCTGTTGTTCCCGATCGACTGGCCGGAGCCGTTCGGCCTGGTGATGATCGAGAGCATGGCCTGCGGCACACCGGTGATCGCGTTCAACCGCGGCTCGGTGCCCGAGGTGATCGACGACAGCCTGACCGGCTTCATCGTGCATGACGAGGCGACCGCGATCGCGGCGGTGGACCGGCTCGGCGAGTTGGACCGCACCAAGGTCCGCCGCCAGTTCGAGCGCCGCTTCACCGCCCGGCGCATGGCGGAGGACTACCTGGACCTCTACGCCGAACTGTGTGAGCCGCAGCGGCCGCTGCTCCGCGCCGTCGGGGACTGACAGCCAGTCCACTCGCGACTACCATGCGGGCCGGGCAGAATTCTGCCCGGCCCGTTTCATTTTTGCACCCGGCGGGGTTACGGTCGGACCATGACATCGCTGCGCTGCATGGGTGGACTGGCCAGCCTCAATTTCTCGGTCGGCGCCATCCTGACGGCGTTCGGACCGTTCTTCACCGTTTACCTCACACAGCAGGGCTGGAGCCAGACCGACATCGGCTTCGCGCTCAGCGTGGGCACCGCATCGGCGCTGATTTTTCAGGTGCCGGCGGGTGCGCTGATCGATGCCATGCACTTCAAGCGTATCGCCATCGCCCTCGCCCTGCTGTTGATCGGCATCAGCGCCATGATGGTGGTCGCCGCGCCCACCCAGGGATCGGTCCTGACGTCACGGGTGCTGCAGGCCTTCGCCGGCTGCCTCCTCACGCCGGCGATCGCGGCGCTCACGTTGAAATTATGCGGCCACGACGGCTTCAGCGAGGGGCTCGGCAGCAACGGCCGCTACGCTTCGCTTGGCAGTGCATTCGCCGCCGTGGTGTTGGGCGGCGTGTCGTACTACCGGTCGTCGGGGACGGTGTTCACTTTTACCGCCCTGCTGATCATCCCGGCGCTGGCCACGCTGCTGATGTTCCGCGATACCGACGTCGTCGCCGACGACCATCCCGCCACACGCCATCCCCGGGTACGGAAGAAGAGCAGGCACCGGCCGTGGCACATCTTCCACGATCACACCCTGCATATCTTCGCGGTCTGCGTGGTGCTGTTCCATTTCTCCAACGCCGCGATGCTGCCGCTGGCACTGAACGAGCTGTCCAGGCGCGTCGGGCAGTCCGGGTTCGTGGTGTCGGCGGCGATCCTGGTGCCGCAGATCGTGGTGATGGCATGCTCGCCCTGGGCCGGCCGGCTGGCTCAGAGCATCGGTCGACGGCCGATCCTGTTGGCCGGCTTCGCCGCGGTGCCGCTGCGCGCCTTGCTGTTCATCGCCGCGCCCGACGCGGTTCCGCTGGTGATGATCGAGGTGCTGGACGGCGTCAGCGCGACCGTGTTCGGCCTGACCATGCCGCTGATCGCGGCCGACCTGACGACGCGAACCGGCTATCTCAATCTGGCGATCGGCTCGCTGGGGTTGGCCGCCGGCCTGGGCGCCACCGCCAGCACCACTGTCGCCGGCTGGCTGGCCGACAATTTCGGTGCTCCGGTCGCATTCTTCGGGCTGGCGCTGGCCGGGCTTGCGGCGGTTGCGCTGGTGTGGCGCATGATGCCCGAGACACGGCCCGGCAAACCGCTGACCGGTCGGCCCGCCGTCGTTGCCGCCTGAACCACCCTCGTGGAGAGACCGATGCCGAAGCGCCGCACCTGACCGAACTGACTGGCGACTACCAGTGCCTGCACGAATTCATCCCGGCGGCGCGGGCGAAGCTCGACAGCAACATCTGGGGCTACCTGATCGGCGCCGCCGAAAGCGAGACCACGCTGCGCCGCAACCGAGCGGCCCTGGACGCGATCGCGCTGCGTCCACGGGTGCTGCGCGACGTCTCCAAGGTGGACGCGACGACCAGCTTTCTCGGCATGAAGCTGCGGCTGCCGGTGATGCTGGCGCCGGTGGGCTCACTGGAATCGTTCGACCCGAGTGGTGCCGCGACCGCCGGCCGTGGCGCCACCGAGTTCGGTGTTCCGATCATCGTGAGTTCGGTGACCAGGCCAGGTCTCGAGGAGACGGCGAAAGCTGTGTCCGGGCCGAAGATTTTTCAGCTCTACGTCCGGGGCGACGATGCCTGGGTGGACGACGTGGTGCGGCGCGCAGTCGATGCCGGCTACAACGCGTTCTGCATCACGGTGGACACCGCGTCCTATAGCCGGCGCGAACGCGACATCGCGGCGCGCTTCGTCAAGCCGTGGCGCACGGCGGCGACCGGGCACAATCACCAGGCGGCCTTCTCATGGGACAACGTGAAGCACTTCAAGGACCGGCACCGCATTCCGCTGATCCTGAAGGGTATTGCCACTGCCGAGGACGCGGCGATCGCCTGCGAGCACGGCGTCGAGGTGGTGTACGTGTCCAACCACGGCGGGCGGCAGCTCGATTACGGCCGTGGCTCGATGGACGTGCTCCCCGAGGTGATGGATGCGGTGCGTGGCCGCGCGCGGGTGATGATCGACGGCAGCTTCGCGCGCGGCACCGACGTGGTGAAGGCGATCGCGCTGGGTGCCGATGCCATCGCGATGGGGCGGCTGTATTGCTACGCGCTGGCGGCGGAAGGCGATGTCGGGGTGCACCGGCTGCTGGAGATCCTCGAGCAGGAGGTGATGGTGGCGATGGCACTGTCGGGCGCACGCAGCCTGGCGGAGCTGAACCGCTCGTTCCTGCATTTCGGCGTGCCGCCGGTGACCGCGCCGCACGTGCATAGTGCGTTCCCGCTGCTGTTCCGCACGCCGGAGGCGCCAACATGAAACCACAGATGCACACGGATGAGCGCGGATATCCGTGTGCATCCGGGTTGATCCGTGGTTTCAATTCTTGAGGCCAACGCCATGTTCGAGACCACGATCGCCGGCAGCCTGCCCAAGCCGCCGTGGCTTGCCGAGCCGAACATGCTGTGGCCGCCGTGGAAGCTTGCCGGCGATGAGCTGGCCGCCGCGAAGCGCGACGCCACACTGCTGGCGATCAAGCAGCAGGAAGACGCCGGCGTCGACATTGTCTGCGATGGCGAGCAGTCGCGCCAGCATTTCGTGCACGGGTTCCTGGAGAACGTCGAAGGCATCGACTTCGGACGGCGCGTCGAGATCGGCATTCGCAACGACCGCTACAAGGCTATGGTGCCGACAGTCACCGGCCCGCTGCGTCTGCGCGGCCGCGTGCATGCGACCGAGGCGCGCCTGGCCCGGGCGCACACCACCCGCAAACTGAAGTTCACCCTGCCTGGGCCGATGACGATCGTCGATACGATCGCCGATGCGCACTATGGCGACCGCGTGACGCTGGCGATGGCATTCGCCGCGCTGCTGAATCAGGAGGCGCGCGCGCTGCAAGCAGACGGCGTCGACGTGATCCAGTTCGATGAGCCCGCGTTCAACGTTTACATGGAGGCGGTGACGGAATGGGGCGTGGCGGCGCTGGAACGCGCGGCCGAGGGGCTCGCGTGCAAGACGGCGGTGCATATCTGCTACGGCTACGGCATCCGGGCGAACATCGACTGGAAGGGCACGCTCGGTTCGGAGTGGCGCCAGTATGAGACGACATTTCCTGTGCTGGCGCGAAGCCGCATCGACCAGGTGTCGCTCGAGTGCAGCAACTCGCGCGTGCCGATGGCGCTGATGCGGCTGCTCGCCGGCAAGGACGTGCTGGTCGGTGTGATCGACGTCGCGACCGATCGCGTGGAGACGCCTGAGGAGGTCGCCGACACCATCGCCGCGGCATTGTCGTTCGTGCCGCCGGAACGGCTGTTGCCGTGCACCAACTGCGGCATGGCGCCGATGCGGCGCGAGGTGGCGGAGGCGAAGCTGATGGCACTCGGCGCGGGTGCCGCCTTGGCGCGGCGGCGGTTCGCGGCGTAGGCTGGATCGAACAGCAGACGAGGCGGGACGATGATCCTGACAGCGAACAGCGAGGTTGTGCGGCAGACGCGGCGCAAGACCGGCAACGGCTGGCACACCACCTTCATCGGCGAGAACCGCAACACGCTGAAGCAGGACCAGACGCCGCCCGAAGCCGGCGTGCTGTATCCGATGGCCTTCCTGGTCGAGAAGGAACCGCACGCGGTGACGAAGCCGCATTTCCACCAGGCTGATCAGTACCAGGTGATCGTGCAGGGCGGTGGCCGGCTCGGCACCCACGACGTGGGCACCGTGGCGGTACACTACACCGACGCGTGGTCCGCGTACGGACCGATCGTGGCGGCCGACGAAGGCATTTCCTGGTTCACCTTGCGCAACGCGTGGGATTCCGGCGCGCGCTACATGCCGGCCGCACGCGATCAATTGCGCGCGGCGCGGGCACAGAACTTCCAACACCGCGAGGCGACCGCGGCGCCGATGCCGGTTGCCGCGGCCGAGCAACTGGCGGTCACTGACCGGCTGTCCTGCGCCACGGTGATCGAGCAGACGCCTGACGGCATGGCAACGTGGCGCTATCGCCTGCCGCCTGGCGCGCGCGTCAGCGGCCCCGATCCGCAGAGCAGTGGCGGGCAGTTCTGGATCGTGCTGTCCGGCTCCGCGTCAGCCGGCGGAACGGCGCTCCTGCCGCCGAATTCCTGCGTCTTTGTCGCGCCCGGGGACGGTGAGCTGGCGATGATGGCGGGCGCAGGTGGCGCCGAAGCGCTGTGCCTTCAATTCCCGGCACTAACACGCCATTGAACCTGGATCAGCCGAGCCACTGCACCTGATCGATGCGGCTGGCGCCGGCGGCGATCATCGCGAGCCGGTCGAAGCCGAGGGCGATGCCGGCGGACGGCGGCATGCCAAACGCGAGTGCCGCGAGGAGATCCTCATCCAGCGGCCAGTCCGGGCCGGACATTGCGTGTCGCCTGGCGCGATCGGCCTGGAAGCGCGCTCGCTGCTCGTCGGCATCGGTCAGCTCGACGAACGCGTTGGCCAGTTCGATGCCGCAGACAAACAGTTCGAACCGCTCGGCCACGCGGGGATCGGCGGGATCGCGGCGCGCCAACGCCGCCTGCGCGGCAGGCCAGTGGGTTAGGAAGGTGGGATGGGAGCGGCCAAGCCGCGGCTCGACCCGCTCGAGGAGAAGGCGAAAGAACAGGTCCTCCCAGGTTTCGTTCTCGCGCAGGCGGGTTCGCGCCGCGTTTGCCAGCGCCAGCGCATTGTCGGCAGTGGCCAGCACGTCGGCGTCCGCGTAGCGCGCGAACGCCTCCGCGACAGTGAGACATTCGATCCGCGATAGATCCGTGGTGACGCCTCGGCAGGAGACGACAGGCGGCAGGACCGCGCGCAGATATGCCGCGGTTTCGTCGATCAGCGAGGCCATGTCGGCGCCCGGGCAGTACCATTCCAGCATGGTGAACTCTGGCGCGTGCAGATCGCTGCCCTCGCCGTTTCGCCACACGCGCGCGAGCTGGAAGATCGGCCCGGCGCCGGCGACCAGCAGCTTCTTCATGGCGAACTCCGGGCTGGTGTGCAGCCAGAGCGGTTCACGCCTGCCATCGGTATGTTCGCGTTCGGTTCGGAAGGCGCGCAGGTGGACCTCCTCGCCCGGGGTCGGAACGCTGTACGGCGTCTCGATCTCGGCGTAGCCGCGTCCGGCAAAGAACGCGCGGGTTGCTTGCGTCAGCAAGGCGCGGCGGCGCAGGAACGGCAGGCGTGCGGCGAGCCGCTCCGGATGCCAGGCTGGTTGCAACATGGCGATTATGTTACTCCGGCACCGCGGCGGCGCCACAATCGCGCCATGTCGTGACCTTGCTTGCTGGCAATCTGGCGCCGGTCACAAGCGAAAGGCACGCACATGGGCCTCCTTCTGCTGATTCTCGTCATCGTCGTCTTGTTCGGCGGTGGCGGCTACTACGGCTACCGGTCCGGTTACTACGGTGGCTATCATTACGGCGGCGGCCTCGGTCTGGTCCTGTTGATCGTCGTCCTGCTGCTGTTGTTCGGCGGGTTTCCTCACGCCTACTACTAGCTGACGATGGCGGCAGGGGTCATCCCCTGCCGCCAGGGTCGGCTACCTTTCCTGCCGAGCAACGAACCTGCCCGACGCGGATGCGCTGGTTGCGGCAGGGCTGGAGCATTCTCGGCCCGAACGGCAACTCGTCCGACCACCTGGTTCGATGGGTTTCGCTGCGCTCTACCCATCCTACGGCAACCCGTGCTCGCCAACGTAGGATGGGTAGAGCGCAGCGAAACCCATCACCCGATCGAACGATCCGATCCCCGAACCCCGATCCCGCAGAATTGACCGACCGGCCTAGCGTTCGCCGACATCGCGCACCAGCCGCTCCAACTCGGCGAGATTGGTGATCGCCAGGCCATTGCCACGTCGTTCGAGCAATCCAAGGCGGGTCAGCTCGCCGAGCTCGCGCGTGACTGCCTCGCGATGCGTGCTGACCCGGCTGGCAAGTTCCGCATGGGTCGGCGGCGAGCTTATCGTCACGACCGGGCCCGGCTCGCCGCTCTCTCGTGCGAGCCGCAGCAACTCCGCATGGATGCGGTTGCGCACGCCCAGCGTACTGAACTCCAGTACTCGTTCGTTCAGGGTCCGCACAAAGCCGGCGAGGCGTTTCAGCACACCTTCCGCAATCGACCTGTGTTCGTGCAGCGCATCCCAGAACACCGCCGCCGGCATCGCTGCCAGCACCGATTCCACCACCGCGACAACGGCCGCGGTGCGGCTCAGACCGTCGATCGCCGCCAATTCGCCGAAATAATCGCCAGCTCCGAAGTCGCGAAGAATGACCTCGCGTCCAGTCCGCGAATACATCGTCACCCGAACGCGACCATGCAGCACGAAGTATACATCCGTCGTCGGGTCGGTATGATTGACGATCAGGCCATCACGGGGCGCGCGTTGGAACCGGCATTGACGCTCCAGGGCCCCAAGCCGGTCACGCGCGATTCCAGCGAACAGCTTGCAGCCGATCAACGAATCGGAACGACGCGCATCCATCCTCGTGTGCTCGTGCCTGGGTGATCGATCACCCGCTACGCCCGGGTGGCGTCACCGTCAACGGCCGCGCTCGCATTGACATGCGGTCTGCCGCCGGTAGGGTCGTGTGCACCAGCTTGATACAGGGCCATCCGGTGGTTCGCGTCCTTTGTCGCAGAGCCGTTCAAGCCTTGCACGCCATCGGGCTGAACCGGCTCAGACTGGTAAGCGGACTGACCCTGTTCACCTATGTAGGGACGCATCTTACCAATCACGCGCTCGGCAACATTTCGGTCGGCGCGATGGAGGCTGGCCTTGTTGTCCAGAAATTCATCTGGCAGGGATTGCTTGGCACGTGTGCGCTCTATCTGGCACTCGCGGTGCATTTCCTGTTGGGTCTTTGGGCACTCTACCAGCGCCGCCATTACGGCTGGGCCAGAGGCGAAGTTCTGCAGCTGATCCTGGGTCTGTCGATACCGCCATTGTTGGCGCACCACCTGATCGTCACCCGCGTCGACCACGCGCTGTTCGGCACCGAAAAGGGCTATGCTCAGGAACTCTACTCGTTTTGGGTGGCCACGCCGCGATGGGGCGCGGTGCAGGTCGCGCTGCTGACGGTGGTCTGGATCCATGGCTGCATCGGCATCCATTACTGGCTCCGCTTGCAACGAATTTTTCCGCGGATTGCGCCGCCGCTGCTCGGTTTCGCGGTTCTGCTGCCGGTGCTCGCGCTATTGGGCTTCGTCCAGGGCGGCAAGGCAATCGGTGAAGCCGCGCCAGTCCCTGCATGGCGCGCGATCAATCTCACCCCGGGGCAGGTCGGGACCTCCGTCGAGAACGCCTGGCTCGCTCTGTTGCACCAACAGGTACTGCTTGCACTGGCGATCCTGCTGGCTCTCGTTCTCGCCGCGCGCGGTGCACGCAAGTTGCGGGAACGCCTGCACGGTTCGATCCAACTGTTCTATCCGCATGGCAGGACGGTCCGGGTGCCGCGTGGTTTCAGCGTGCTGGAAGCGAGCCTGATGGCGCGGGTGCCTCATGCCTGTATCTGCGGTGGACGCGCCCGCTGCTCGACGTGCCGGGTCCGTGTGCTTGGCGACAAGAGCGAATTGCCCGCACCGAGCGAAGTCGAGCAAGCCGTGCTCCACCGGGTCCATGCCGGCCCATTCGTTCGCCTCGCGTGCCAACTCCGGCCGGTGACCGATACCGCGATCGTGCCGTTGTTGCCCGCCGACATGTCGACAATCGGGCTGCGTGATCAAGCGACCCTGGGTGCCAGCGAGGAACGGTTCGTCGCCGTTCTGATGATCGACATGCGCGATTCCACCCAGCTCGCGCTGCGGCGCCTGCCGTTCGACGCGGTGTTCGCGATCGGCAATTTCGTCGACGAGATCAGCCGCGCTGTCGTTGCGGCCGGAGGACAACCCAACCAGTTCCTCGGCGACGGTCTGCTTGCCATATTCGGTCTGGATTGCGGCGCAGCCGAGGCGTGCCGGCGCGCGCTCAACGCGGTGGCGGGGATCGCCAGGAACATCGCCGGTCTCAACGAGATCCTTGGCAGGGAATGGATCGAGCCGATCCGGTTCGGTATCGGCGTGCACGGCGGCGAGGCTATCGTCGGTGGGATCACCTATGGCGGCATGACTGTGTTCACCGCGCTCGGCGATCCGGTCAACGTTGCGGCACGTCTGGAGCAGCACTGCAAGACACTCGAATGCGAGGCGGTGATTTCCGATGCCGTCTGCCACCGCGCCGGGATAGTTGCGGACGATCTGCCGCGGCAGATCATCGAACTGCGCGGCCGCGAGCAGCCGATCGCAGTGCGAACCGTCGCGCGGGCGGTAGAACTTGCGCAATGGGTTGACCATCCGCACGGATGAATTGCCGTCGCGGCGGAAAGTCCCCGGCGTGGTGAGAATTCGCACATCAGGCGCGGATTAGGCCCGGCTATTTCAGGCCAGCAGCGCGGCCGTGTTTCGCACGAGAAATCCTTCTCGATGCCAGGGCGGTGAGCCGCTGCGGTCCATCGGCCCTTTCCAGGAGCACTTATCATGAGCGGCACAACCCTGAACGGCGGCACCGGCGTCGCTTCGACATCCGCACCGGTCCCCGCGCTGGTTTCAGAGCCCGCCCCTGTATCGGCCCCGGTACCCGTTCCAACGCTGCCTCTCCAGCCGGATTCCGCTCCAGCGCCGACGGCGGATCCCACGTTGGCACCCGGGTCCGCAACAACGGCGGACCCGGCGGCGACACCGGTATCATCGACGCCGGCGGACACGGGAGGGTCATCTTCGCCGGCGTCTCCGGCCGACCCGGCGGCAGCTCCCGTGACCGCGACACCCGCCGAACCGACAACGACACCGGTGCCCGCAACACCGGCTGATCCCACGCCAGGTCCCGCGCCCGCGATCCCCGTCGAACCCGTACCGGCACCTGTGCCTGCGACACCGGCCAACCCGGAGCCGGCACCCGTGCCGGCGACACCCACCGAACCCACGACACGACCCGTCCCCGCAGCTCCGGCCGACCCCTCGCCGGCACCCGCGCCCGTCACTCCGGGCGATCCCGCACCGGCACCCGCTCCAGTGACTCCGGGCGAT
>DASXNR010000249.1:0-6194 GCA_036494925.1 Acetobacteraceae bacterium | reverse complement strand
GAGCGATGAGTGCCACCACTGCGGATATTCGCCTGCCACCGGTGGTGGCGCCAGGTGAGCTGCCGATGGCGACGAAAGTGTTCGCCTTCGCCAGCATGTGCATCGGTTTCTTTATCGCGCTGCTCGACATTCAGATCGTCGCGGCCTCGCTGGCCGACATCGGCGGCGGGCTGTCGGCCGGCGCCGATGAAACCGCGTGGGTGCAAACCAGCTACCTCATCGCCGAGATCGTGGTGATCCCGCTGTCCGGCTGGCTGTCGCGCGTGATGTCCACCCGCTGGCTGTTCTGCGTCTCTTCGGTGGGGTTCACCATCACCAGCCTGCTGTGCGGTTGGGCGTGGAACATCGAGAGCATGATCGTATTCCGCGCGGCGCAAGGCTTCCTCGGCGGTGCGATGATCCCGACCGTGTTCACCACCGCGTTCATCTACTTCAACAACCAGCAGCGGGTGATCGCGGCGGCGACGATCGGCTGCATATCCTCGCTGGCGCCGACGCTGGGGCCCACCATCGGCGGCTGGATCACCGACAACTATTCCTGGCACTGGCTGTTCTACATCAACCTGGTACCGGGCGTGTTCGTGTCGATCGTGGTGCCGTTGCTGGTGCGCGTGGACCGGCCAAACCTGTCGCTGCTGCGCGGTGCCGATTACCCCGGCATGGTGTTGATGGCGGTGTTTCTCGGCTGCCTGGAATACACGCTGGAGGAAGGGCCGCGCTGGGACTGGTTCGGTGACGCCTCCATCCGCACGACGGCCTGGATTTCCGGTGTTGCGGGGGTTGCCTTCATCTGGCGCAGCCTGACCTTCAGCCGGCCCGTGGTGGATCTGCGCGCGCTGAAGAGCCGCAATTTCTCGCTGGGCTGCTTCTTCTCGTTCGTCACCGGCATCGGCGTGTTCGCCACGATCTACCTGACCCCGCTGTTTCTGGCGCACGTGCGCGGCTTCAGCGCGTTGCAGATCGGCGAGGCGGTGTTCACCACCGGGTTGTTTCAGGTGTGCGCGATCCCGTTCTACACCGTGCTGGCGCGACGCATCGATCTGCGCTGGCTGATGATGTTCGGGTTTGCCTGCTTCGCCGCCAGCATGTGGAACTTCACCCCGATCACGCATGATTGGGGCGGTCGGGAGCTGCTGCTGCCGCAGGCGTTCCGCGGCTTCTCGCAGCAGTTCGCGGTGGCACCCACAGTGTCGCTGACCTTGGGCGGCCTGGCGCCTGAGCGGCTGAAGCTGGTGTCGGGCCTGTTCAACCTGATGCGCAATCTCGGCGGTGCGATCGGCATTGCGGTGTGCGGCACGATCCTCAACGACCGCACCAACCTGCACTTCGAGCGCCTGGCCGAGCACCTGAACGGCGGCAATCCGGCGATGCTGCAATTCGTCCAGCGTTTGGCGGCGAACGAGACCGTGGCGCGCGGCGGCGATGCGCTGCATGGATATGATGCGGCGCTGAAAATGCTGTGGTCGCTCGCGCTGCGCGAGGCGCAGACGCAGAGCTTTGCCGACGCGTTCATGGCCATCGCGATCTGCTTCGTGATTGCGACAACGATGGTGCCGCTGATGCGCAAGCTCACGGCGCCCGCGGCGCCGTCACGCGATGCGCACTGACACAGGAGGGAGAGAGATGGAACGAAGGCATGCCACCGCGGCAGTGATCGGCGCCGGCGACTTCATCGGCAGCGCGATCGCCAGGAAGTTCGCCGCCGAAGGTTTCACCGTGTTCGCGGGACGCCGCAACGGCGACAAGCTCGCGCCGCTGGTGCATGACGTCGAGGCCCAGGGCGGACGCATCGTCGCCCGTTCGCTGGACGCGCGCCGGGAAGAGGACATCGCGGCGTTCCTGCGTGCGGCTGACCAGGAGGGACCGCTGGAGGTCTGCATCTTCAACATCGGCGCAAACGTCAACTTCGCGCTGGTCGACACCACCGAGCGCGTGTTCCGCAAGGTGTGGGAGATGGCGTGCTATGCCGGTTTCCTCGCCGGACGCGAGGCAGCACGGCTGATGCTGCCGCACGGCCACGGTGCGATCTTCTTCACCGGAGCGACGGCGAGCCTGCGCGGCGGCGCCGGTTATGCTGCGTTCTCCGCAGCCAAGGCCGGGCTGCGCGCGGTGGCGCAGAGCGCGGCGCGCGAACTGGGCCCGAAGAATATCCACGTCGCGCATCTGGTCATCGATGCCGGCGTGGATACCGAATGGGTGCGCGACCGGATCAAGGCGCGGGAGGGCGAGGAAGGTCTGCGCAACCTCGATCCCAACCGGCTGATGCAACCGACCTCGGTCGCGGATGCGTACTGGCAGCTCTACCGGCAGCCGCGCGACGCGTGGACGTTCGAGATGGACATCCGTCCGTTTGGCGAGAAGTGGTGACGGCAATGAGCAAGGTGGAATTCCATTTCGACTTCGGCAGTCCGAACGCCTACCTGAGCCATCTGGTCATTCCCGACATCGAGCGTCGGACCGGCGCGCGGTTTATCTATGTGCCGGTCCTGCTTGGCGGCGTGTTCAAGCTGACCAACAACCGTTCGCCGGCCGAGAGTTTCGCCGGCATCAGGAACAAGCCGGAATACCAGCGGCTGGAGACCGCTCGCTTCGTAAAGCGTCATGGCATCACGCGGTTCGCGCCGAACCCGTTCTTTCCGGTCAACACGCTGGTGATGATGCGCGGCGCGATCGCGGCGCAAAGGCTGGGCGTGTTGGCGCGATACGTGGACGAGATCTACCGGCACATGTGGGCGGAGCCGAAGAAGATGGATGATCCCGATGTGTTGCGTGCAGCGCTGCTCGAATCACGATTGGATGCCGACAGGATTTTGGCGCTGGTGCAGACCCAGGACGTGAAGGACGAGTTGCTTGCCAATACGCAGCGTTCGGTGGAACGCGGCACGTTCGGATCGCCGACCTTCTTCGTCGGCGACGATATCTACTTCGGCAAGGACAGCCTGCGCGACGTCGAAGCAACCATCGCGGCAGGCGGTGCATGAAGCTGCAAAGGAGCCTGAAAATGTCTGCAGAGTCTCTGAGAACCGCTCTGATCACCGGCGCCTCGTCCGGTATCGGTGCGACCTACGCCGACCGGCTTGCCCGTCGCGGCCACGACCTGGTGCTGGTGGCACGCGATAAGGAACGCATGGCTGCCATTGCTGCGCGATTGCGCGCGGCGACCGGCGCCGGCATCGAAGTGCTCCCGGCGGATCTGACCATTGCCGACGACCTTGCCCGCGTGGAGCAACGGCTGCGTGATGATGCACGCATCGGACTGCTGGTGAACAACGCGGGTGCGACGATATCGGGCGGTTTCAGCGCACCCGATCTCGATGCGCTGCAGCGGCTGATAAACCTGAACGTCACCGCGGTGACGCGATTGGCCGGTGCGGTGGTGCCGCGCTTCCTGGCCGAAGGCGGCGGTGCCATCATCAACCTCGCGTCGGTGCTGGCACTGGCGCCGGAAGTGTTCCCGGGGATCTATCCGGCGACCAAGGCCTTCGTGCTGACCCTGTCGCAGTCGATGCAGACCGAGCTTGGGCCGCGCGGCATCTATGTGCAGGCGGTGCTGCCGGGAGCAACACGCACCGAGATCTGGCAACGTGCCGGCCGCGACGTGAATCAGATCCCGGGAGTGATGGACGTGGACAAACTGGTCGATGCGGCGCTGGTCGGCTTCGATCGCCGCGAGCCGGTGACGATCCCGCCATTGCCCGACGCGGCCGAATGGGAAGCCTTCTCGCAGGCACGCAAGGCGATGATCCCCGGTTTCCGCCAGGAACATCCAGCCGCACGCTACCAGGCCTGACATGCGCATCCTGGTGGTCGGTGCGGGCGCAATCGGCGGCTATTTCGGTGGCCGATTGCTCGAGGCGGGGGGCGACGTCACCTTTCTGGTGCGGCCACGCCGAGCGGAACAATTGGCCCGCGGGGGCCTGTCGGTTCGGAGCCGTTTCGGCGATGCCGATCTGGCTGCGCCGACGGTGCTGGCCGACGGGCTGCGCGATCCGTTCGACGTGATTCTGTTGAGCTGCAAGGCATACGACCTGGATGATGCCATGGCATCGTTCGCGCCGGCGGTCGGCCCGGATACCGCCATCCTGCCGCTGCTGAATGGCATGCGGCATCTGGATGCGCTGCAGCAGCGCTTCGGCGCGCACTGCGTGCTGGGCGGCTGGTGCGCGATATCGAGCACGCTCGACCCGGACGGCCGCATCCTGCATCTCAATGACAGCCACAGCCTGTTGTTCGGTGAACGCGACGGTTCCGCCACGCAGCGCATCGCGGCGATCAGCGACGCGTTCGCCGGCGCGAAGTTCGACGCGCGGGCCAGCGATGCGATCGTTCAGGAGATGTGGGAGAAGTGGGTGTTCATCGCCACCGTCGCCGGCATCACTTGCCTGATGCGGGCTCCGATCGGCGACATCGTTGCGGCCGGCGCCGGCGATATCGCGGTAGCGCTGCTCGAAGAATGTGCCGCGATCGCGCGGCGGGACGGTGCGCCGCCCGGCGATGCCTCGATGCAGCGCACCCGGGCGATGGTCACCGCTGCCGGATCGCCGTTCGCGGCATCGATGCTGCGCGACGTCGAGCGCGGCGCACCGACCGAGGTGGAGCACATACTGGGCGATCTGCTGCGGCGCGGCGGCGGGGGCGCAGCGTATCCAGTGCTGCGCATGGCCTACGCGCATCTGGCGACCTACGAGGCGCAGCGGGCAAGGATGCAGGCGTCGTAGCGTCACTCCACCGGCCGCAGCGTCAGCGTGCCGTCCGCGTGCTCGACGATCGCCGCCACGCGCGCCTCCGCCTCCGCCAGTTTCGCCTCGCAATGCCGCCGCAGCGCGGCGCCGCGCTCGTAGGCGGTGATGGCGTCCTCCAGCTTCTGCTGGCCGCTTTCGAGGCCGCGGACGATCTGCTCGAGTTCCGCCAGGGCGTCCTCGAACGACAGCGCGCTGACATCGGTGTTCTTGCCGGACACTGTTCCCCCTACGCCTGCATCAGCGTGCGCACATGCGCCGCGGCCGAGGCGGCGAGCGCCTCGAGGTCGTAGCCGCCCTCCAGCACCGAGACCAGCCGGCCACCGCAATGCACCGCGGCGATGCGCAGCAGCTCCTGGGTGATCCAGGCATAGTCGGCGGTCTCCAAGCGGAGCTGCGCCAACGGGTCGGCCTTGTGCGCGTCGAAGCCGGCCGAAACGATCAGCAGGCCGGGCGCGAAGCGGTCGAGTTCCGGCAGGATGATGTCCGACCAGGCGGCACGGAACGCCGCGCTGTCCGAGCCCGGGCGCAGCGGTGCGTTGACGATGTTGTTGGCGGCGCCGCGCTCCCAGGCCTCGCCGGTGCCGGGATAGCATGGGTGCTGATGTGAGGAGGCGTAGAACAGGTCCTTGTCGGCGGCGAACATCGCCTGGGTGCCGTTGCCGTGGTGCACGTCGAAGTCCACCACCGCGACCCGCTGCACGCCCCAGCGGGCGCGCGCGTGCAGCGCGGCCACGGCGGCGTTGCTGAACAGGCAGAAGCCCATCGGGCGGCCAGGCTCGGCGTGGTGACCCGGCGGGCGGACCGCGGCGAAGGCGGCACGCGCCCAGCCCTCCATCACCGCATCCACCCCCGCCACCGCGGCACCGGCAGCGCGCAACGCGGCCTCGGCGCTGCCGGCGCTCATGGCGGTGTCGGCGTCGAGCTGGACCAGCTCGCCTTCGGGCGGGCGGATCGACAGGATCGCGTCCACGTAGTTCGCTGGATGGACGCGGGCGAGCTGCTCGGTGGTGGCTTGCGGCGCGGACTCGCGCAGCAGGTCGGCGAATTCCGGCGTCTCCAGCGCGGCCAGCACGGCACGCAGGCGGTCAGGGCATTCCGGGTGATAGGGGCCGGTGTCGTGGTTCAGGCAGGCAGGGTGGGTGATCAACGCCGTGGGCATGGTTCAGGCGTCCTTCTGGACCGGATCTTCGGCGCGGCGGCGGATGACGAAGCTGAACACGCCGCTCTCCTCGGACCACGCCAGCAGCGCGTGGCCGGTCTCGCGGCAGAACGCCTGGAAGTCGGCGACCGAGGCACGGTCGGTGGCAAGCACGCGCAGCCGCTCGCCGGGCGCCATCGTGCGGAGGGCGCGATTGGCGCGCAGCACCGGGATCGGGCAGGTGGTGCCTTTCATGTCGAGGAGTGTTTCGCTCATGGGTCGGCATCCTGGGACGGGGGTGCGAGCGGGGCAAG
>DASXNR010000248.1:0-7954 GCA_036494925.1 Acetobacteraceae bacterium | reverse complement strand
TCACCCGGTCCTGCAACGGGCGCAGACGCTCCCGCAGCGGGGCCCGCCGTTCGATCCGCTCGAGTTCATTGCGCAATGCCTGCTTCACTGCGGCCGTTTTCGTCGAGCGCATCTGGCTTGCCAGATTTTCTGCCAGCCGATTGGTATCCTCATCCCTGATGTTCCGCGGGATTGCCGGATCCTGTGTAGACACCGGCAGGGTACTGTCTTTACAGCACGACCTCAATGCCGGGCGGTGCCGACCTTGCGTTCGGGCGGCTTCGGGCTAGCTTGCCGCACCCCCATATCGGGGACCTGCACCATCCGGAAGCGCCCGTGACCCAGCTCCAGCCCGCCCGCGGCACCCACGACCTGATCGGCGACGACCAGCGCCGCCATCAGCATGTGGTGGACACCGCCCGCCGCATCGCCGCCAGCTACGGCTTTGACGAATGGACCACGCCGATCTTCGAGGACACCCGCGTGTTCTCCCGCACCCTGGGCGAGACCTCCGATGTGGTGATGAAGGAGATGTACAGCTTCGAGGACCGCGGCGGCGACCCGATCACGCTCCGCCCGGAGGCCACCGCCGGCATCTGCCGCGCCCTGGTCACCAACGGCCTGACCCAGTCGCTGCCGCAAAAAGTGTTCTGCGCTGGTCCGATGTTCCGCTACGAGCGCCCGCAGAAGGGCCGCTACCGTCAGTTCCACCAGATCGACATCGAGGCGATCGGTTCCGACGAGCCGTTGGCCGACGCCGAGGTGATCGCCTGCGGCTGGCACATCCTGCAGGCACTCGGCGTCGCCGGCGAAACCGTGCTGGAGATCAACACCCTTGGCGACCAGGAGAGCCGGCAGGACTACCGCGGGGCGTTGGTGGCGTATTTCACCACGCACCACGCGGAGTTGTCGGCCGACAGCCAGGCACGGCTGGAGCGCAATCCGCTGCGCATCCTCGATTCCAAAGACGAACGCGACCGCCGCATCATTGCCAATGCGCCGACCATCGCCGGCTTCCTGACCGAGCCCGCCGCGCGGTTCTACGCCAGGCTGCAGACGCATCTGGATCGCTTCGGCGTGCCGTTCCGGGAGAACCCGCGCATCGTTCGCGGCCTCGACTACTACGGACACACCGCGTTCGAGTTCATCACCGGCAAGCTGGGTGCGCAGGGCACCGTGATGGGCGGCGGCCGTTACGATGGCCTGGTGGAAGAGATGGGCGGACCCCCCACGCCCGCGGTCGGCTGGGCCGCCGGGGTCGAGCGGCTGGCCATGTTGCTGGAAGAGCCGCCGCGCGCCGCGGCGTCGGTGGCCGTGGTGCCGGTCGGCGAGGCCGCGGAGGCGGCGGCAATCGACGTAATGCAGGCGCTGCGCCACGCCGGCGTCCGCGCCGAGATGGCGTATCGGGGCAACCTGCGGCGACGGATGGAACGTGCCAACCGGATCGGCGCGCGCGCCGCGGTGATCATCGGCGAGGACGACATCGCGCGCGGCGTGGCGCAGGTGAAGAACCTCGCGACCGGCGAACAGGAGGCGGTGGCGCTGGCGGAGCTCGCCGATCGGCTGCGATGAACCTGGCGCTCAAACTCGACCGCATCGCCGCCCGCGCCGACGAACTGCGCGACATCCTGACGCAGGGGCTGTCGGGCGAGGCCTACGTGAAGGCGTCGCGGGAGCTTGCCGACATCGAGCCGGTGGTGGCACGCATCGGCGACCTGCGCGCCGCCGAACGTGCGCAGGACGATGCCGAGGCAATGCTCACCGATCCCGAGATGCGCGAGCTGGCGGAAGCGGAACTGCGCGAACTCAAGGAGCGCATTCCGACCCTGGAGCACGAGATCCGCATTGCACTGTTGCCGAAAGACGCTGCCGATGAACGTGCCGCGATCCTGGAGCTGCGCCCCGCCGCCGGCGGCGACGAAGCGGCACTGTTCGCCACCGAACTGTTCGCGATGTACCAGCGCTATGCCGAAGGCCATGGCTGGCGTTGGGAAATTCTCGAATACAACGACACCGAGCTGGGCGGGCTGAAGGAGGGCATCGCCGAGATCACCGGCCGCGGCGTGTTTGCGCGGCTCAAATTCGAATCCGGCGTGCATCGCGTGCAGCGCGTGCCGGCGACCGAAAACCAGGGCCGCATCCACACGTCCACCGTCACCGTCGCGGTACTGCCGGAAGCGGAGGAGGTCGATGTCCAGATCGACGAGGGTGACCTGCGCATCGACACCTATCGAGCCTCCGGCGCCGGCGGTCAGCACGTCAACAAGACCGACAGCGCAGTGCGCATCACGCATATGCCTTCGGGCATCGTGGTGGCGATGCAGGAGGAGAAGAGCCAGCACAAGAACCGGGCGAAGGCGATGAAGATCCTGCGGGCGCGGCTCTACGAGCAGCAGCGCGCCGCAGCGCACGCCACGCGCGCGGCGGACCGCAAGGCTCAGGTTGGGACGGGCGATCGCTCCGAGCGGATCCGCACCTACAATTTCCCGCAGGGCCGCGTGTCCGACCACCGCATCAATCTGACGCTGTACAAGATCGATCGCATCATGGCAGGCGAGCTCGACGAGTTCATCGATGCGCTGATCGCGGAGGATCAGGCGACCCGTCTGACGGCGGAGGACTGACGCGACCCTGGGGCACGCTACTTGATTTCGGCCTGCCAGTAGTTCTCCACCTGCCCGACCAGCGGAATCGGCAGGGGCAGGTAGTCCAGCGCGCTCGCCAAATCTCCCCCCTTCTCCAGCGCCCATTGAAAGAACGCGATCATGTCGCGGGTTCGCTCCGCATGCTTCGGATACTTGCGCAGCAGCCCAAATGATGTCGCCATGATCGGGTAAGCGTTATCCCCCGGTGCATCGGTCAGCAGCACATAGAAATCCAGTCGCATCGTCCACTCGACACTGCTCGCCGGAGCCAGGAAGCTCGCGGCGTCGAGCGAAACGAAATTGCCCGCGCGGTTACGCACCAGCCCATGCGCCAGCTTTCGGCGCAACGCGTACGAATACTCCACATAACCGATGGCGCCCTTGACGGTCATTACGGCGTCGGCGACGCCACGATTGCCCTTGCCTCCGGCACCGATCGGCCACGTCAGGCTGGTGTTGGTTCCGACCCTGGCGTTCCATTCCGGACTGGACTTCGAAAGGAAATCCGCCCAGTTGAACGTGGTACCCGAGCCGTCGGTTCGGTAGATCACCAGGATCGACCGGTTCGGCAGCGGGACGCCGGGATTGAGTTCGGTTATGGCGGCGTCGTTCCATTTCCTCACCTTGCCGAGATAGATATCGGCCAGCAGCCTGCCGGTGAAACGAAGTTGGCCAGGTCCGATCCCGTCCAGGTTCACCACCGGCACGATGGCCCCGATCACCAACGGAAACTGCACAAGTCCATCGCGCAGCAGCTGCGCATCGTCCAGCGGCGCGTCGGAAACCGCGAAATCGACGACAGACTCGCGAATTTCCTCGATCCCGGCGCTGGAACCAATCGGTTGATAGCCGATCTGGGCGCCAGTGGCCTTTTCGTATTCATTGATCCACTTCGACATAATGGGGAAAATGAATGTAGAGCCGGAACCGAATAGCGCCTGCGCGGCGGCGGGAAGCGCGCTCGTCAATGCGAGCAGCAGCACGACCAGCGACAGTAATCGCATTACCATTCCCACCAGCTATGTACTTGAGGCATCATGTTACGCCCGGCACATCTGCCGATGGTCAGTCTGGGACACGTTCAAATCACCCAGGTCCGCTATGGATGATGGCGAGGAAAGTTTTCGGCGTCCGGATATCATCAGCATGTCGTGGTTCCCCCTGTCAGGCCGGGATTATCCCACGATCGAACCGAAAGGCAACCTCCGGCAGTAACATCAGCGATGTCGCCGGCACGGACAGCGGACCACCAAAGTGCGCCGCTCGGGCACGAGATCGCGTTGTCGCGGCGCTCCTCACGTGACAGCGAGAGCAGTCTCAGCCTTCGGTCAGCCGCGCAATCAACGCTTCATACGCGGCAATATAGTCCGCCATGGCCAGATCCTTTTCGGCATACTGCCGCGCACCCTCGCGCAGCCGCCGCGCGAGTGCCGCATCCTCCAACGCCCGTAGCACCGCGTCCGCCAGTCCCTTCGGATCGAGGAACGGTACCAGCAGGCCGTTCTGCTCGTGGCTTACAAATTCGCTCACGGTCGGCGTGTCACTGCCGATCACGACGCAGCCCGAAGCCAGAGCCTCGCGCAGCGACCAGGAGGCAACGAATGGATAGCTGAGATAAACGTGCGCGTCAGAGCGCTGCAGCATCGCAACGTAGGCCGAGTATTCGAGACGGCCAGGAAACAGCACCCGCGCCGGGTCGATGCTGTCGCCGAGTTCCTCCAGCATCTTCTGCCGCCAGGTGCCTTCCGCCGGAGGCGCTCCGTAACTGATGCCGTCGGCACCCACCAGCACCACGCGGATATCGTTGCGTGCCTGCAGCAGATGCGGCACCGCACGCATCATCACATGGAAGCCGCGGTACGGCTCCAGATCGCGCGCCACATAGGTGACAAGCTTCTCGCTCGGCTTGATGACGGTTCCGCCGATCGTCAGGTTGCGCCGCCGCACCTGTGCATTCGGCTTGCACACATCGAGGTTAACGCCCTCCGGCAGCAGCGTGATGCCTGGGCGTGCCCAGTCGGGATATGTCGAGAGCTGCCACTTCGTCGGCGTCTGCGCGTATGCGCCAAGGTTGAGCGCCAGCAGATTGACCGCGTTCTTTGCCCGAATGCGGGGGTGGTCGGCGGGATGCGTCGGGAACTCCGGATCGAACCCGACATCGATGCCATCGACGCAGTAGTAGAATTCGAGATAACCGAGCAGCGGTGCGTTGGGCCAGATATCGCGGATATTCAGCAATTCGCCCCAGCCATGATGGCCGATGATGATGTCCGGCTCGAACCCAAGTTGCTTCAGATTTGCTGCCGTGTGCGCCACGATCTCCGCGCGCCGAACCGCCGCGTCGAGTTCGCGCGAGGCGACATGAGCCTCCGCCGAAGCGGGCCGTGGCTTGGGATACGGCACTGTCTGGACGCCGGAAATCCGGTTGCTGTTCGGCTCGGTCATGAACACCACGTCATGCTGCTTCGATGCGACGAGGTGTCGGACGATGTGCAGGTACTGGCCCGGGAAGTTCTGGTGGACGAACAGAAATTTCACGCCGCGACCCTAGGCTGGGCGATTGGTGTGCGGTGGGGCGTCGCTGCTCAGGCGGGTCGCCGCCCGGCCGACTTGGCCGGACGGGCGGCAGGCTTTTCCGGCGCCAACTTCTCGGCGACCGGCTGCGCCGCCTGCTTGCGCGTGCCGCGCGACGCGGTCTCGCCGCCGCGGCGGCGGAACACCCCCTGGAATGCCTCGAGTGCCGCCAGACTTTCGGCCTCACAGGTCTCACCGCCAGGGACCGGCCCTACCGAACTGCCGTCGACGAAAGTGGCGGAGTAGCTGCAGTCGTGCGTCTTCGCAACATTGCCTTTCAGGCGGAGCTTGAGGCCAAGCAGCGGCAGCGCCATGCCGCGGCTGCCGCAGAACTTGCCGCCTTCGATCCATGGCGACAGCCAGCCGCGGCCGAGCACCGCCTGGTATTCGATGTCCGCCGGCTCGACGCCGTCACGCGGCGCAATGCTGAACCCCTCGATCCACTGCCGGCTGCCGCGCGTGCCGGCCCAGTCGCCGAGCTTGCCCGGCGTGTCGCCGGTGCGCGACACGTGAACCACGACATCGGCCTCCTCGACTGCCAGGTTGCTGGATGCCGCCTGACCAGCCGCCGCACCTGGAGCCCGGGTCTCCGCGCCCAGCCGCATGACCTGCAGTCGAGGTGCGGTCTCCGGAGGCGCCGATGGCGCCTGATAGACCGTCACCAGTACCTGCGCCGGACCCTCTGCCACACGTATCAGAGCTGCGGCATCGCTGCCGCTCATCCAGCCGTCGTCGCGGAATGTGCTGATGCTGACCGCTTCGGGTCGCCCCGCGGGTCCCGGCGGCAGCGAAATTCGCACCCCGGGCAATCCCGACTGGCCATTTGCAGCCGGTGAACCTGGCGCCTGAAATACACAGAACAGGCCGGTGTCCAGCGTCATCAGGTGTCCGGACACCCGCAGTTCGGCGACGCGGTCGTGCCCACCGCCCTCACGGGCGGGGGCCTTGGCCGCAGGAAGTTTGGGATCGGCAGTGCCGGCTTCGGACATTCGGGGTCTCGCTCTTCTCGATCATGTCTGGCGGATGCGATTGAATCGCTCGCGCGACGAATTGAACGGGCTTCGCAATGTGCGCGACCTCATTACCAAAGTCATCGATGACGCGACAGACCGGCTGCCGTAATCAGCGCGTTATTGATGGCATACGCCGGCACACTGAGTGGCAGCAGGACGCCACGGCCGGTGCGCCGGATGCGTTCGGCCTGTGCGCCGATGTCGAACGCCACCACGCGGAGGCCGGCGCGCCAGGCTTCGGCGAGGCTCAGACACCAGGTTTCCGGAAAAATCGATGGCAGCAGCGCGAGGGTCGCATTCTGTGCCTTGATCAATGCCACCGCTTCGTCGGACACGTAGCCGCCGGTAACGAATACGCGCCCGGTAGCGAGCAGTCTGCGGTCATCGATCGTGTGGCCGACCACGACGAATTCCAGCGGCAGGCGTCGTTCGGCGGCATCGCGGGCGCAATCGAGCACGACCTGATAGCCCTTGTGGATGCCGATCGCGCCGATCACGCAGACCCGGCACAATGCCGTCGCGACGGTGGCCGGCGGATCGCTCAGCGCTGTGTCGCTCTCATGCGGTGCCACCACCGGACGCGTGGTGGGGAAATGGCGGCGGATGCGATCGGCCGCGTCCTCGGATGGCACCACCACGCGCCGCGCGCCAGCGAACAGCTTCGCGGAGCGCCGGCGCAGCGCGGCGACAGTGATCTCCTCGTCGATCAGGTTGCCGGCATCCGCGACGCAGGTCTCGCAGTGCGCAACCGCAGGCTCGCCGCAGTAGCGTTGCGTCGGGCCGACCAGTGCGACGCGGGCGCAAAGCCAGGCAAAGTCATGCACATGTACGTCGTACGGAGCGCCGAGACCGCCGATCAGATCGAGCACCGCGGGGTGGTGGCCAACCATATGGTGCAATTCGATGGCGCGCGGGCGCTCACGTGTGAGCAGCCGGATCAGGTCCGGCAGTTCGTGCGGCATGACGTAGCGCAGATTGGGAAAGCCGTCCGTGGTACCATCGCCAACCGTGACACAGCGTGTGCCGCCCGGCGAGCGGGAAGGCCGCAGCACGATGGCGCGATAGCCGCCGGCGCGATGCCGCTCGACGGAGGCCGCGATCTGGCGCTCCACGCCGCCGCCCGCGGCATGCGTGATCAGGATCGCTGCCTGGCTGCCGCGCTGCCGCGCCGCGCGCCACCGCGCGAGATCCAGCCGCCGCCGTGCCGCCGCCAACGGGTCGGTCCTGACGTGCGACCGGATCAGGTCCGCGTAGCCGGGATGGAGCCGCTCCAGCAGGGCGGTGTTGCGTGCCCGGAGGTGCCGCGCCGCCGTACCGAATGAATGCCCGCCAACGTGCGCGACGAACACGCCCGGCGCCGCGACGTGCCGCCAGCCAAGATGGCGCGCGCGCAGGCAGAAATCGTTTTCCTCGCCGTAGCCCTGGGCGAACAGGTCGGCCCGCAGCAGGCCGACCGCATCCAGGCAGGCGCGCCGGACATACATGCAGAAGCCAACGCCCACTGGAATGTCGATCGCCGTGCCGCCGTTCACCCGTCGGGCCAGCGCGTCGGTGCGGGTCGTCGCGACGAGATTTGACGGATCGTTCCCACCGGCGGGGTCGGGATAGCTCAGGATCGTCGCGTCGTTCGACAACGGCGTCACAGTGCCGATGTCCGGCGCGCCATAAGCCACGGCGCGCAGCTCTTCAAGCCAGCCGGGAGCTACCAGTGTATCGCTGTTGAGCAGCACGACATCACGCCCG
>DASXNR010000247.1:0-2640 GCA_036494925.1 Acetobacteraceae bacterium | reverse complement strand
GACCGTGGGACCTCGTCGTGCGTTTGCGAGGGGCGGTCGGCGACGGGCTCTGGGGCCGGTTGCTCGACTGCCTCTACTGCGTGAGCGTATGGGTCGCGGCGCCGGTCGCGTTCGCGGTTGCCGGCAATGCGGTCGAGTGGGTGCTTGCATGGTTGGCTTTGTCGGGCGCGGCCTGTCTGCTGGAACGCCTGGTTCCCGCGCCGGTCGCGGTGCTCAATCAAATTGCGGACGAAGGAGACGGTGATGGCTTGCTGCGGACTGAGACGCGAGGCGTTGGTGTCGGGCGGAGCGAAGAGCACGGTGGCTCGCACGATCCCGGCGACGGGGAGTTACAACCGGGGCGTTAGCGTGGCCTCATCGCAGGTGTCACGGCCGGCGGTGGTGGCGCCCACTATGCCGCCGCGGCCGGTTCCCGCGATGGCTGGGGTGGCGCCAACGGGTATGGCGCAGGCGGCTTCGAGTGCGACTGCGGCTGGAGGCTCACTGGGAGGTATGGTGAATCTGCGGTATCTGGCTCGTTCCGCGATCGTCGTGCGCGGCCCTGCAACGGGTGCGCAATACCATTTCTCGGCCGCGCAACCGGTGCAGCGGGTGGCCCGCGCCGATCGCGATGCGTTGCTGCGGAGCGGACATTTCAGTCTGCAGGGGTAGCGATAACGCGCATGCGGTGGTGCATTCCAGCAGATGCGTCCTGTTCGTCCTCATGGCCGGGCTTGTTCCCATAGGCGCTAAAATAGAGCGTCGCTCTATATTGTTCCGTCATGGCCGGGCGAAGTCCCGGCCACCAGTTGTGGCGTACTGCCGCTTCGGATGGCCGGGACTTCGCCCGGCCATGACGAATAAACGACATCTAGCCACTACTTTAGCGCCGAAGGGGCTTGTTCCGGCCATCCGTTGCGGCATCACGCCGCTCCTGATGGCCAGGACGAGCCCAGCCATGACGACTGAGAAATGTTTGACATGCGATTCAGACAAGCGGCGACTTCCCGCGCTGATATCCGCAAAGATGCAACTGCGCCTGCTGGCCACAATTGCACTCTGCGGCCTTGCTGCTGCCTGCACGCCTCCGCCTCCGCCGCCCTCCTGCACGCACGTCGGCAGTGCGCCCATGCTCGAATACCACCTGTTCTTTGGCCGTGACATTGCTGGGCGTCCTCCAGTCACCGACCCGGAATGGGCGAACTTCACCGCGCGCGTGGTCACAGCGCAGCTTCCTGCCGGCTTCACCGAGTTCGACGCCGAGGGCCAGTGGCAAAACCCCGCCACCCATCGCATCAGCCGCGAGCCGACCAAGGTGATCATCGTCGCGGTGCCTGATACGCCCGCGACCGCCGCCGCCATTGCCGCGGTCAAGGACGCCTATCGCACGCTATTCCACCAGCAGACTGTGGGAACCACGGTGGCACCCGTCTGCGGCGCGTTCTGATGCGCCGCTACGCCGGCAGTTCGTAGCCGATGGCGGCCTCGATCTCGATCGTCTTCTGCACCGCGGGCCGCACCATCATCCGATCGTAATGCGCCGAGAGCGCAGGGAATTCCCCCGGCGCCTGGTCGAGCGAGCCACGGAACCGCCAGAACAGCCGGAACAGGTGGATGTCGGCGATCGAGTATTGCCCGACCGCCCATTCGCGCCCGGCCAGCCGCTGCTCGGCGATCGCGTAGACACGGCGTGCGTGTTCCACGCCCTGCCGCCGCGCCGGATGCACCGTGGCGGCGATGAACGACATCCAGGATACCACCTGCGCCTCCGCCTCCACGTCGACCCTCGGCAACAGCCCGGCCTCGGGATAGCGCCGCGCCAGGTAGTACAGGATGCCAGCCACCTCGGTCAGCGGACGGCCATCGACCAGCAGTGTCGGCACCTTGCCCTCCGGGTTGAGCGACAGGAAGGCCGGGTCGCGCGTCTGCTTTTGCCGGAATGAGAGCGGCCGGCTTTCGAACGGCACGCCGACCTCGTGCAGGGCAATGTGCGCGGCCATGGAGCTGGCACCAGGGGCGAAATACAGGGTCAGCATGGACCTCTCCCTTTCATGATCCGAACCCGCACCCACGCGCCACAGCAGCAATCAGATCGAGCGAGTCGCGAGCGCCATCCGCCTCGCCTTTCTCGAAGTCGCCTTCAACGACGGCCATCCGATTGGTCACATGTGCGAAACACAGCACGTCACGCTGGCGCGCGCGAGCGAACGCGTAGAGCGCCGCTGCCTCCATCTCGACCGCCAGCGCACCGTGTGCGCGAGCTGCGGCGATGGCGGCCTCCGTCTCGCGATACGGCGCGTCGGTGGTCCACGCCAAGCCGCGATGCACCGGTTCGCGCAGCGTGGCGAGTGCCGGCCAAGCGCGATCGGCCAACGCCACATCCGCCTCGGAGAACACCGACGGAGGCATGTAATGCTGGCTGGTGCCCTCGTCTCGCAACGCACGATCGATCAGCACAAAATACGGCGTCGGACCAACCGATACGATCTGTCCGGCCGACGTCATACTGATCAGCAGCCGGCAGCCGGAAACGAACAACTGCTCCGCCACCAGCACGGCAAATGGCGCTCCAACAGCCAGCCCGACGATTCCGATGGTGACGCCCTCATGCTCCGTCACGTCCATCTCGGTGTGATAGCAGGCCCAGCCTTCCGAGCGCCG
>DASXNR010000246.1:0-11068 GCA_036494925.1 Acetobacteraceae bacterium | reverse complement strand
AAGTCAACGCCAAGGGCGGTCTGCTGGGGCGGGCGGTGAAACTGGTATTCTACGACAACCAGAGCAATGCCTCGAATGTGCCTGGCATCTACACCAAGTGCTCGATGTCGATCATGTCGACCTGATCGTCTCGGGCTACGCGACCAATATGACCGCGCCGGCGATGCCGGTGGCGATGGGACAGAACCCGAAGCCGCAGACGGTGGCCATTGTGGCGGCAGACGCGGAGTTCGCGCGCAACGCCTCTGATGACCGATCACCCCGGCCGCTTCGGCGTCTTCGCCATGCTGCCGATGCCCCACATCGACGAGTGTCTGAGGGAGATCGAATACGCATTCGAGATACTGAAGGGTCGATGGCATCGGGATGATGACCAGCTATGGTGACAGGAGGCTCGGCTATTCGCAGTTCGCGCCGATGTTCGATGAGCTCAATCGCCGCAAGGCGACGGGTCTACACCGACCTGACCACCGCCAACTGTTGCGTCAACCTGGTGCAGGGCGTGGGCGATGCCACGGTGGAATACGGTGCCGATACCACGCACAGCATCACCAGTCTGATCTTCAGCGGCGCGGCGCAGCGCCACGCCGACATCAACTTCATCTTCTCGCATGGCGGCGGGGTGCTGACCGCGGTGGCCGAACGACTGGAAATCCAGATGGTGGCTACGCCGCCCTACGAGGAGAAAATCACCCGCGAGATGGTGGACGGCCAGCTTCGTCGCCTCTACTACGACACGGCGCAGGTCGCCAACGCGGTGACGATCGGCGCGCTGGCGAAGCTGGTGCCGGTATCGCAGATCGTGTTCGGCACTGATTACCCGTACCGCACCGGGGCAGAGCACGTGCGCGGTCTGACGGAACGATTCAATGCCGATGAGTTGAAGGCGATCGGCCGCGACAACGCGCTGCGCATCCTGCCTCGGCTGCGCGCGGCATGACGGATGAAGGAGAATGCGATGCGGCGCTGCCCTCTGCTGCTGATCCTGCTGTTGGCCGGCTGTTCCAACGACAGCTCGACCCGCAACTTCAGCCTGTCCCGGGATTCCGGGCCGCAGACCGTAGCGGCGACACGCATGCCGCTGTCCATGCCACCGAGTCTGGCGCTGCGCCCGGCTCGGCCAGGCGCCATCGTCCCCAATCGCGGCGAAGCGCAGTCGGGCGAGCAGGCGGCGGGCAGCATCGGTCAGGATGCGCTGGTCCAGGCGGCGGGCCCGGTGGCGTCTTCGGACATCCGCTCGGTGATCAACGAGAATTCCGGGCTGGTGTATCCCGATCCGGGCTTCTTCGACCGGGTGATGAACTGGGCGCCGCCGCCTGGCTACACGCCGGTCATCACACAGGCGCCGTCGGGAGGATGGTTCAGCCGGATCTTCTGAACAGCACCATACGGCTCGGCTATCGCGTCGGGTCGCCGGCGAGTGCGCGCACCTCGGCCGATGAACGGCCCTGCGCGCGGAGATCGCGCACAGTTGCCGCGCGATCGCGCTTCGCCAGGCGGCGGCCGGAGGCATCGGTCAGCAGCGGATGATGCGAGTAGGTGGGGGCAGGCCAGTCCATCAGCGCCTGGAGCAGGCGGTGCAGGTGTGTCGCCGGCTTCAGGTCGGCACCGCGCGTTATCAGAGTGACGCCCTGCAGCGCATCGTCGTGGGTGACGCAGAGGTGGTAGCTGGCGGGCGCATCCTTCCGAGCGAGCACGACATCGCCGAAGCGCTCAGGATGGCATGGGATGACGCCCTCGGCTTCCTCGTCAAAGCTCAGTGGGATCGTAGTCGCCGCGACTGCCCGTGTTATATCGAGCCGCAACGCATAGCGTTCGCCGCCGGCGATGCGTGCCTCGCGCTCATCGACCGACAACACACGACAGGTGCCGGGATAGCGCGGCGTGCCGTCCGGTGTATGCGGCGCGGCAGCCGATTGCTGGATGTCGGCACGGGTGCAGAAGCACGGATACAGCAGGCCGCGTCCCCCCAGCACATCCAGCGTGGCGCGATAGTCCGGCAGGTGTTGCGATTGCACACGCACCTCGCCATCCCAGTCGAGGCCGAGCCACGCCAGGTCCTCCAGAATCGCCGCGGCGAATTCCGGCCGGCAGCGCGATGGATCGATGTCCTCCAGGCGCAGCAGGAACCGGCCGTTGGCCTCGCGTGCGCGCCGCCATGCGAACAGCGCGCTGAACGCGTGGCCGAGATGCAGGTGGCCGGTGGGGCTTGGCGCGAAGCGGGTGACGTTCGACATGGGGATGCGGCACAAGGTAGTCGCGCCACGGACAAATGGGAGAGCGGCATGGCAGAGCTCGATGGACCGCGTTGGGGTCCGGCCTCAAAGGCGGCGCCGAAGCAGCTTGTCGTGTTGTGCCATGGGCTGGGCGCCGACGGGCACGACCTGATCGACCTGGCACCCACATGGGCGCACGCGTTGCCGGACGCGCTGTTCGTCTCCGTCGATGCGCCGTTCCCCCACGAATCGGGCTTCGGCCGACAGTGGTGGAGCGTGGCGGATCGTTCGCCCGCGGTGATGGATGCCGGGATACGCCGCGCCGCCGGTTTTCTGACCGGCTTCATCGACGCGGAACTGGACCGGCTTGCGTTGCCGGCGGAGGCGTATGCGCTGATGGGGTTCAGCCAGGGCGCAATGACCGTGCTGTTCGCCGGCCTGCGCCGCGTCGTCGCGCCGCGTGTGATCCTGGCATTCTCCGGTGCGCTGGTGGCGCCTGAGACCCTGCCGGCGGAACTCGCCAACCGCGCACCGGTGTTGCTGGTGCACGGCGAGGCTGATGACGTGGTGCCGGTGCAGCGATCACGCGAAGCGGAGGCGGCGTTGCGTGCCGCGAACGTGCCTGTCGAGGCAGCATATGTGCCGCGGCTCGGCCACGGCATCGACGACACCGGACTGGCAATGGGCGCGCTTGCATTGCAGCGCGCGTTTGCATGACGCTGCCGTGAATCCCGCACCGCTTCAGCTTGCGGCGTATTGCGTGCTCTGCGATAAACAAGCCGGTTCTCGGCGGCGCACAATATCTGGCGGGTCGGTAACGGATTGTCCCCCAGATTTGCGCTCCGGTCGCAGAGGAGCGGCGCGTGCCTGACGGTGGCCAATTCTATCCTGCGCTGGTGCTGAACGCGGATTTCCGGCCGTTGTCGTATTTCCCGCTGTCGCTGTGGTGCTGGCAGGACGCGGTGAAGGCGGTGTTCCTCGACCGCGTCTCCGTGCTGTCGGAGTACGAGACCGAGGTGCGCTCCCCGTCACTGACCATGAAGCTGCCGAGTGTGATCGCGCTGAAGGACTACATCCCGTCGGCGCGGCGGCCGGCGTTCACCCGGTTCAATGTGTTCCTGCGCGATGCGTTCGTCTGCCAGTATTGCAGCGACCGCCGCCCGGCGTATGACCTGACGTTCGATCACGTGGTACCACGCAGCCGCGGCGGTCGCACGACATGGGAGAACGTCGTGACCGCGTGCGGCGATTGCAACCTGCGCAAGGGCTCTCGCCTGCCGCGCGAGTGCCGGATGTTTCCGCGCAGCCATCCCCGCCAGCCTACGACGTGGGAGTTGCAGGACAATGGGCGTGGGTTTCCGCCCAACTACCTGCACGAGAGCTGGCGCGACTATTTGTACTGGGACAGCGAGTTGGAGAGCTGATCGCTCGCGGCGGTGGCCGAGCCCCCAGCTTCACCGGGCGCGGCCGCGATGGCCGGGCTTGTGCCGGAGGGCTGTCCACAAACCGATCGTCGTCGGTGCGGCGGCGCTTCAGACGGGACAGGGTAATCAATTACGGTCGAATTACACGAGCGGTATTCGGTGGACGTAGGTTTCTCTAAGGGCCAAACGCGCGGCAAGAATCGAAAGCAGCGATTGGACCGACGACCCCATCCAGACGTCCCCGCGGGCTCGCGGAGCGGTGGTTGAAGCACTGATGTACACCCACTCGACCGGCTGAATCACCGGGGAGAAGGCTTGACTTCATCCGTCGGTACAGCCTTTTAATCAAACGTCCATGCCGAATCGTGTCGGCTGGTTTCAAAGTGAGCACGCCAACGAGCGTCTCGATCCGGGTTGCCAGAAAATCATGTCAGAAGTTACCAACGATGAGTCACGTCTCCGTGCAACGGAGGCTCAGATGCGCCGTGCTCTCGGGTTGCAGGATGAGTCGTCGCCGAGGCCACAACCGCATCACTCAGCACCGGTATTCAACGGACCGCATCGACCACCGCACCGCTTCGTTCGAGATGGCGAAGTACCCGTCGTCCATATGGATCACCATCCGCATGGCGAATCCGGCGGCAATCAACTTGAAGCCGCCCGCCAAACCATTCGATCCCTTACGGCGGCGAGGGAACTTGCGGAACGATCCCTCGCACAGGCGGAGACCACGATCCGAGACCTTCGGACCAAACTGGCACATGAACGTCTGGCCAGGGACGAGGCAGTCACCCGTGTCGCAACGGAGAGACAGACTGCGGAGCAGGCTCAGACTGAATTGGTAACCGAACGTGCTGCGCGGCGGCAGGCTGAGGCACGCCTTGCGCAGGTCCTGGACCAGCAGCCGACTCAGGCCCCATCGAGAGGCGGACCGGGACGGAAGGTTGGCAGGGCTGCAGCTACGGCTGCGCCCAGCGATGTGGCGCAGCCAACGCAGGCTCGTCGTCGTGGACGACCGCCGAAGATCAGCCAACCGGAGGCTGAATTTGTAGAGTGGTGGAAGCCGGGATGGAAGGAGCGGTTTCGGTAGGCGCCCCGATCGATCCGTCAGTGCAGGCGTCCGCCAATTCGGCTCACACGCCGGGCTCAGCGCATCATAAAACCAATCACTCGTTCGACGACCCAACCGAACGGCGGGCGGACGGCGTCGGTCAGACTGAACCTCGCCTGTTCGAACACGCCCTTCGCATGGCTCAGAGTCTTGAAACCTTCGTGTCCATGGTAGGCGCCCATGCCGCTCTGCCCGACGCCACCGAACGGAATGTCGTTCTGGGCATAGTGCAGAACGGTTTCGTTGATCGAGACCCCGCCGGATGTCGTCCGCTCGAGGATCATCTGCCGTCCGGGGCCATCACGACCGAAAAAGTAGAGTGCGAGCGGGCGCGGCTGTGAATTGATGTAGCCGACAGCGTCTTCGAGATCGCGATATGGCATGACGGGTAGGATCGGACCGAATATTTCGTCCTTCATCACATCCATCTGGTCCGTGACATCCAGAACGATGGTGGGAACCATAGTGCGGGTGTGTGTCACATCGCCGTATTGGGCCGGTCCGCGAAGCTCGATGACACGTGCTCCCTTGGTGCGGGCATCGTTGAGCATGCCCGTCAGCCGGGCGTAGTGGTGGTCGTTGATGATCGACGTGTAGTCCGGGTTCGACGCAATAGCAGGATAGAGCTTCGCGACCTCCTTTTCGTAAGCGGCCACGAAAGCATCCACTTCCTGCTCGGCAACGAGGACATAGTCGGGCGCAGTGCAGGTCTGGCCTGCATTGGCCAACTTGCCGTAAGCAATGCGCCGGGCGGCCGTGTCAAGCGAAGTGCCGTGCTGGACGATCACCGGGGACTTGCCGCCGAGCTCGAGCGTGACCGGAACCAGATTGTCGCTTGCCGCGCGCATGATCGCGCGCCCGACGGACGTGCTGCCTGTGAAAAGAAGATGGTCGAAGGGTAAACGCGAGAATTCGATACCGACATTGGTATCGCCGGTCACGACAGCGACCTGGTCCTGGGCAAAGACCTCGCCCAGGACCGATTCCAACAAGGCTGATGTCTGCGGTGTCAGTTCGGACGGTTTTATCATTGCGCGATTTCCAGCTGCCAAAGCCGTCGCGAGCGGCATGAGTGCCAGTGCAACGGGATAGTTCCACGGCGAAATGACACCGACAACGCCGAGTGGCTGATAGAGAACGCGGTTGGAGGCGGGTACAAACGACATGCCGACGCGCCGGCGCTCTGGCTGCATCCAGCGCCGGAGATTTCGGTGCAGAAAGTTGATCCCCTCTGCGACCGAGGCCAGATCGAACAACGACGTCTCCTGACGCGAACGGTGGCCGAAATCCGTGTTGATGGCGGCGACGAAGTGCTCCCGATGCTGCCGCAGGACAGCCTTGAGCTTCATCAGGTCGCTGCGCCTCTGCGCAAGTGATGGTGGACCATCGCGCAGGAAAGCGGCGCGTTGCCGTGACAGCGTTGCGGTCAATCCGTCGTCAGCCTTTATCGTGGTGCCAATGATCACAGCAGCCTCCTTTCAATCAGGCGTCGAGCAACGGCGCGGGCCAACGAACCAGTTTGCGCGCTGAAAATGGCATCAGGGGCCGGCGTCATTTCTCCCGAAAGAAGGCCCGAATGCGGCGAAGAGTGGTGGTGAGTGCGGCGCGATGCCTTTGTTGCCTCACCGGAGGGGATTGCTTCGTCGCCGCGCTGCTCGCAATGACAGGGCATGCAAGAGACCGTCCCACCCGAGATTCTCTCAGCCCTTGGCCGCATGGGCCTGCTCGCGCAGGGCGCAGACGCACACGGCGAACGCCTGACCGGCGGCGTGTCGTCGGACATCTGGCGGATCGACCTCGCGGTCGGCCCCGTCTGTGTGAAACGCGCGCTGGCGAAGCTGCGCGTGGCGGCGGACTGGCAGGCACCGGTCGAGCGCAACCGCTACGAGGCGCGCTGGATGCAGCGTGCCAACGCCGCCGTCCCCGGTTCCGCGCCACTGCTGCTCGGCCTCGACGAAGCCGGCGGCGCGCTGGCCATGCAGTTCCTGCCCTCCGAAAGCTATCAGCTCTGGAAGGCGCAGCTTCGTGACGGCGACGCTGACCCGGTGTTTGCCGCCCAGGTCGCGGACACGCTGGCGCGCATTCACGGCGCCACTGCCGGCGATCCTTCGGTCTCAGCCGACTTTCCCACCGACCGGATCTTCTACGACATCCGCCTGGAGCCCTACCTGGTCGCGACTGCTCGCGCGCATGCCGATCTCGCGCAACCGCTGCACGCGCTGGTCGCCGCTACCCAGGCCAACAAGCGCGCGCTGGTGCACGGCGACGTCAGCCCGAAAAACATCCTGCGCGGCCCGGACGGTTCGGTGTTCCTCGATGCCGAATGCGCCTGGTGGGGCGATCCCGCCTTCGATGTCGCCTTCTGCCTCAATCACCTGCTGTTGAAGTGCCTCTGGACGCCGTCCGCCGCCGCGGGCTTCCTCGCCTGCTTCGACGCGCTTGCCGCCGGCTACATCGCGCGCGTTGCCTGGGAAGCACCGCACGCGCTTGAGGCCCGTGCGTCCCGCCTGCTGCCCGGACTGTTCCTTGCCAGGGTGGATGGCAAGTCGCCGGTCGAGTACATCACCACAGAGCAGGACAGGAACCGGGTTCGGCGCACCGCGAGTGCGCTGCTCGCCCACCCGGTCGATACACTCGGCGATGTGCGCCAGGCCTGGACGAAGGAGCTATCCGCATGACCGACACTGCCATTGCGTTCGTGCACGGCCGCCGCGTGTGGGACAGCCGCGGCCGCCCCACAGTGGAAGCCGAGGTGCTGCTGGAGGGCGGCGGTGTTGGCCGCGCCATCGTGCCGGCGGGCGCGTCCACCGGCACCGGCGAGGCGCTCGATCTGCGCGACGGCGGCGAGACGTTCGGCGGCTACGACGTGACGCGCGCGGTGGCTTTTGTGAACGGCGAGATCGCCCGCGCTGTCACCGGCCTGGATGCCGCCGACCAGCCCGCGCTCGACCGCCGCCTGATCGAACTCGACGGCACGCCCAGCAAGTCGCGTCTCGGTGGCAACGCAGTGCTCGCGGTGTCCATGGCCGCCGCGCACGCTGCCGCGGCCGCCGCGGGCGAGCCCCTATATCGCTATCTGGGCGGGCCCGACGCGAACTCGCTGCCGCTGCCGCAGATCCAGATCTTTGGCGGCGGCGCGCACGCTGGACGCCGTGTCGATATCCAGGACTTCCTGGTCGTTTGCCCCGCCGCCGAGAGCTTCGCCCAGGCGTTGGACTGGACCGCCGAGGTGTATCGCGCCGCCGGGGTGCTGATGAGGGAAGCCGGCACGCTGGCCGGCGTCGCCGACGAGGGCGGCTGGTGGCCGGCCTTCGCCACCAACGAGCAGGCAATCGAGACGCTGGTACGTGCGATCGAGCGCGCCGGCTTCGCGCCCGGCAGCGAGGTCGCCATCGCGCTCGACGTCGCGGCCTCGGAGTTCGGCCGCGGCGGCAAGTACAAGCTGGCGCTGGAGGACAAGGCGCTGGACAGCGACGGCATGATCAAGCTGCTGACCGGCTGGATCCGGCGCTATCCGATCGTATCGGTCGAGGATCCGCTGGCGGAAGACGACGATGTCGGCTTCGCAGCGTTCACCCATGAGGTGGGTGCCCGCGTCCAGGTGATCGGCGACGATTTCCTGGTGTCGCAGGCCTCGCGCGTGCGCGAAGCGGCGCTGCGGTCCACGGCGAATGCGATACTGCTGAAGCCCAACCAGCGCGGCACACTGACCGAGACGCTGGATGCCTGGCAGGCCGCGAAGAGCGCAGGCTTCGCCGGCATAGTGTCGGCGCGATCCGGCGAGACCGAGGATGTCACAATCGTACACCTCGCGGTCGGCTGGGGGGTCGGTCAGCTCAAGGTCGGCAGCTTCGCGCGCGGCGAGCGCATGGCAAAGTGGAACGAGGCGCTGCGAATCGAGGAAGCCCTAGGTGCCCGCGCGCGCTTCGCCGGTGGCGCGGTACTCGCACGCTCCGCCAAATGAACGTGCTGTTCCACTATGCGGCCGGCCCAGATCTCGCGGCGCGGCTGGCGGCCATCCCGGCGTTGCGCATCACCGTGTGCCCCGAACATGATGACGTGACGCTCGCGCGCCTGCTGCCGGAGACCGACGTGATCTGGCACGTGCTGAAGCGCTGCACGGCCGAGATGATCGCGGCGGCGCCGAAGTTGCGGCTGATCCAGAAGATCGGCGTCGGCGTGAACACGATCGATCTCGACGCCGCAAGGACGCGAGGCATCGCGGTGTGCAACCTGCCCGGGACCAATGCGCGCGCTGTGGCGGAATTGACACTGGCTCTGATGCTGTCCGTGCTCCGCCGGCTGCCGCGTTTCGATGCGGCGATGCGACGCGGCGAGTGGCTCGATCCCGAACTGCAGGACGGCATCAATGAGCTTGGCGGTCGCACCGTCGGCCTCGTGGGCTATGGCGCGATCCCGCGGGTGCTCGCGCCAGTGCTGGTCGCGCTCGGCTGCCGGGTGATCTACACATCGCACACGCGGCACGCCGATGCTGCCGCAGAATGGTGCACGCTTGATGCGCTGCTGGCCGAGGCCGATGTCGTCAGCCTGCATCTGCCGCTGACCGACGACACCGCGAGCCTGATCGACGCCGCGGCGCTCGCGCGCGTGAAGCCCGGCGCCGTACTGATCAACACTGCGCGCGGCGGACTGGTCGATCAGACGGCGCTGACCGAGGCTTTGGCAGACGGCCGGTTGGCTGGCGCCGGCCTCGACGTGTTCGTCCACGAACCGCACGACGCATCGGAGATGCTGTTCCGACTGCCCAACGTCGTGCTGACTCCGCACATCGCCTGGCTCACCACCGGCACATTCGATCGCAGCTTCGCGCTGGCTGCGGAGAACTGCCGCCGGCTGGCCGCCGGCGACCCGTTGCTGCATCGAATAGTGTAGACGCCCTTGCGGACGCCGGCCGTGCAGCTCGGCAACGATACCGCCGATGCGGTGCTGAACCGGGTGCAGGTCATGCCGATCAGCGGCAGTGTCGGCCAATTCTATCCGACGGAGGCCTATATCATCGTGAACGGTCATCGGCGGAAGGCGATGGCCGATCAGATCACAACCGTAAGCACGCACTACGCCTGCACCAGCGCATGGGGCGGCTGGTCCGCGCCGACATCGATGCCGCCGCACGCCCAGTACGGTCGCAGCTCGACCTGTGAGCCGGCATACCTCGCTGCTGACGACCTGGCTGATCGACTGCTACGCCTTCCTGTACGCGCCGATAGCGTCCTCGTGGTACTCAGCTTCAACGCGTCGCGGCTTGTCACCGCGTGGGACGGGTTCTCGCTGCGCTGGTACGCGACGCTGTGGCATGACCAGACGCTGATCGCCGCCGCGCTGCTGTCGCTGCGCATCGCCGCCACCTCGGCCACCCTGGCGCTGATCGTCGGCCCGCTGGCCGGCTACGCGCTGGCGCGGTTCGGCCGCATCCCCACCCGTGGGGCCTTTACCGCCGCGTTGGCCGCGCCGCTGGTGCTGCCGGAGGTGATCACCGGTCTGTCGCTGCTGCTGTTGTTCGTTGCCTTGCAGCAGGCGATCGGGTGGCCTACGGGCCGAGGTGCGGGGACGGTGACGCTGGCGCACGCCTCGGTCTCGGTCGCCTATGCGGCAGTCGTGGTGCGGGCGCGGCTGATCGGCACACCGGTCGATCTGGAGGCGGCGGCGATGGACCTCTATGCCCCACCCTGGAAGGCGTTCGCCTTGGTCACCCTGTTGCTGATGGCGCCGGCGCTGATTTCCGGCTGGCTGCTGGCCTTCACCCTGTCGCTGGATGACGTGGTGGTGGCCAGTTTTACTTCCGGGCCGGGCGCCTCGACGCTGCCGATGGTGGTGTTCTCCTCGATCAAGCTCGGCCCCGCGCCGAAACTCTACGCTTTGGCGACAGTCATCGTGGCGGCAGTAGCGGGGATGCTGCTCGGGGCGTGGCGGGCGCAGCGGAGCTGGACTGTTGCATCGGACCGCCGCCGCGCCGAATAACGCAAGGCGGCCGCGGCTGCGCAGGTCCGCGGCGCGTCCCTCAGAAGGCCGGCAGCGGGTCCTTATCACCGATCGACGTGTCCCGGTGGTCGGTCTCCCGCCCGCCGGCCGGCGGCCCCGGATCAAGGACCGCACAGCCCACCACTGCGAGCAACAGCGCTCCCAGGGCGACGAGCATGGTGGTAAGCATGGTCCTCTCCATCGAATGGCTGCAGCCCCGGGAGGGGACCGCCTGACGGAGATAGAGGACCCGCGAGCGAAACGCAGTGAAGCGTTTCACAGTGCGGCGGGTTTCAGTCACCGGGCCGCTAGGGAAGCCCAGGAACCGCAATTCATCG
>DASXNR010000245.1:0-16862 GCA_036494925.1 Acetobacteraceae bacterium | reverse complement strand
CATCCCACGATGGCACGGCTGGTGAAGCTGCGGGCTTTCACCGCCTGCGGGTCTATCCTGAACCGCACGGGGAAGGAGGAAACTGTGATTCTGAGCCCATCACCGCGCACGCGCCGCCTGGCCGGGTCAGTCGCGATCTATGTGGGCTATGTCGTGGTCGGTCTGATCTTCCTGTTCCCGCTGCTCTGGGTCGCATCGATTTCCTTGCGGCCGATGGCCGAGCTGTTTGCGTTCCCGCCGCGTCTGGTGCCGCAGCATCCGACATTGGCCGCCTACCGCGACGTGCTCACAGGCTCGCCGCTGGCGCGCTATCTGCTGAACTCGGTCGAGCTGGTCTCCGCAACCGTGATCTGCGCGCTCGCGATTGCCGTGCCGAGCGCCTATGCGCTGTCGCGGCTGCGGTTCCGCCGGCCGGCGCTGAAATCGCTGGTCATGCTCGGCATGCTCTCGGTGCAACTGATCTCGCCCCTGGTCACCGCGCTGCCACTGTATCGCTGGTTCTCCGCGCTCGGCCTGATCAACTCGCATGCCGCGGTGATGCTGGTCTATGTCGCGCTCAGCGCGCCGTTCGCCACCTGGATGCTGACCGGCTTCCTCGACACGGTGCCGGTGGCACTGGATGAAGCGGCGCGGATCGACGGCTGCTCCCGGCTGCAATCGCTGCTGCGCGTGCTGCTGCCGGTGATGCTGCCGGGGCTTGCCTCCACCGCGATCCTGCTCGCCATCAGCACCTGGGGGCAGTTCATCGTGCCATTTGTGCTGTTGACGCGCGGCGATCTCTACCCGGTCAGCGTCGGCATCCTGGATTTCCAGTCCAGCATGGATTCGGTCAGCACGCATCTGCTCGCCGCCGCCGCGATCCTGTCGGCGTTGCCCGCGATGCTGACGTTCCTGGTGCTGCAGCGCTTCATTGTCGGCGCGCTGACCGCCGGCGCGGTGAAGGGCTGAGCATTTTCCGCCCTGACCGGACGGTCATGCGATCGCCTGGCTCGATGGGTTTCGCTGCGCTCTACCCATGCGACGGGTTGGCGCCCACGATGTCGTGCCGGATGCATTGTCTCATCTTGGTGTTGCGCTTATCGAGATACCAATGACGCCGGAAGCGTCCGGCGCGCCATCCAAGGAGAGACCTCATGACGCAGGCCCTGTCAGGCATTCGGGTGATCGACATGACGCACAATCAGGCGGGTCCGGCCTGCGCGCAGATCCTGGGCTTTCTCGGCGCCGATGTGATCAAGCTGGAGGAACCGAAGGGGGGCGACGTGGCGCGTACCAACATGCGCGACCGCACCGACAGCGACAGTCTTTTTTTCCTGGTGCTGAACGCGAACAAGCGCAGCCTGACGCTCAACCTTAAGACCGACGAAGGCAAGCAGCTGTTCCGGCGGGTGATCGAACAGTCCGACGTGCTGCTGGAGAACTTTGGGCCTGGTGCGCTCGACCGGCTGGGGCTTGGCTACAGCGAGCTGTCGAAGCTGAACCCCCGGCTGATCTACGCCACGATCAAGGGCTTCGGCACCTACGGGCCGTACAGCGGCTTCAAAAGTTTCGAGCCGATCGCGCAGGCGATGGGCGGCGCGATGAGCGTTACCGGCTTTCCGGACAACCCGCCCACCTACATCTATCCGGCGATCGGCGATTCCGGTACCGGCATGCACATGGCGATCGGCATTCTGGCCGCATTGCAGCAGCGCCATCAGACCGGCAAGGGCCAGCATGTAGAAGTGTCGATGCAGGATGCAGTGGTGAACCTGATCCGTGTCAGCCTGCGCGACCACCAGCGTTCCGGCACGCCGATGCAGCGCAACGGCAACCAGCTCGGCCACACCGTGCCCGGCACGACGTATCCATGCGCGCCGGGTGGACCCAACGATTACGTCTACATCTTCGCGCAGCCGCAGATGTGGCAACCGTTCATCAACGCGATGGGCCAGCCGGAGCTGGCGGACGATGCGCGCTTCGCCACGCCGGACGGGCGATGGGAGAATCGCGCGGCACTGGATGCGATCGTCGCGGCGTGGACACGCCAGCACAGCAAGCACCAGGTGATGAAGCTGCTGGGCGATGCCGGCGTTCCCTGCGGCGCCACGCTGGATACCGGCGAGGTGCTCGCGGATCCGCATCTGCGCGCGCGCGACATGATCGTCGATGTCGAGTATCCGACGCGCGGAACCTACCAGACCGTGGGGTGTCCGGTGAAGCTGTCGGACTCGCCGGCCGAGGTGACACGACCGCCGCTGCTCGGCGAGCACACGGCGGAGCTGCTGGCGGCGCTGTGCGGCGTGGATGCGGACGGAGTGCGGGAGCTTCGGACGCAAGGAGTCGTCTGAGATCAGGGAGAGGCAGTTGCACTTCGGCACGCCGGGTGCCACCTCTTAAGCATGGATCAAGCCGATTTACCTGGCCGCGGCGTTTTTGATTTGCACAGTGATGCGGTGCGCGCTCTGTGCCGGCGTTGCCGCGTGCGGCGGCTCGATCTGTTCGGATCTGCCCTGACCCGACGTTTCAATACGGCTCAAAGTGATCTGGACATGCTGGTGACGTTTGAGGAAATGGAGCCCGATCCGACCGTCGCTGATGGCATCCCCGACCTGGCGCGCATCGTCGCGTTCCGCAACGTGACGGCTACGCCAGCGTGGATTATCGGCTGGTCTGGGGCGTAATAGAACGCGACGTCGCCATTCTGCGCGCGTCGCTTGGCCGCTTGCTGGAAACAGGCCAGGTCACGCGGCCTTTGCCTTGATAGCCCAGGCGCGTGCCTTCAGCGGTATCGTGCCGCCCTCGCCGCGCGGCAACGCGTCATGCAGCCGGTCTCGCAGTCGTTGACGAGCATCGGTTGAAAGGCTCGCGCAGTAACCTGGCACCGGCCCCGCGCCCCAGGTGAACGGGAGCCAATAATCGTCGAAGTCCTTGAACACCGTCGGTATCTCAATCGCGGCACAATCCACGGATGCCAAACCGGCCCGGGTGACGAGGGCACGCAGCCCGTCCGGGGTGCAGAACGGAAACCGCCGGTCTTCGGAAAGGTTCCGGGCAGCCGGGTCCAGCGCGATGGCGGCCTGCCAGACAGCGTGAATGAACTCCAGGCCGCCGCCGGGATAGTCCCAGACATAGAAGCCGATCGTCGCACCGGCCCGGGCCACGCGCTGCATTTCGGCCAGCGCCCGATCGCGGTCCGGCACGAAATTCAGCGCCAGCGCAGAGGCGATGGCGTCCCGGCTGGCCGTCTCGACCGGCAACGACTGCGCATCCGCGACGCGGAACTCGACGCGCTGATCCGCTAGGTTCCGGCGCGCGGTCGCAATGAACCCTTCCGAGGGGTCGATCGCCAGCAGGCTCCTCGGATTGCATCGTGCCAGGATGGCTGCTGACAGCGCGCCCGTGCCGCAGCCGATCTCCAGCCAGTCCAGCCGCTGCGGCGCATCGAGCCAGTCGAGGAAGCGCGGCGCGATCTGTCGGCTCCATCGCCCCATATATCCATCGTAGCTATCGCCTGCTCGCCAGGCATCGTGACGTGCCACTCCGCTCATGCCGCGAGCTCCAGTATCTCCTTCACCTGCGCCGGTCCGTCGATGCGGCGCGGATTGCGCGGCACCCAGGGCGTGCCCATCGCCTGCTCCGCCATCCGCTCGAACGCAGCAGCCCCGACGTCCACCGCGTGCAGGCTGCGCGGCATTCCGAGGCCCCCAATGAACGCATCCAGTACGTCGGCGGCGTCCTCACCTGGATGGTCCATCGCCGCCGCGACCAGCGCCTGAGACTCCGCGTTCACCGGTTTGTTCCACCGCATCACCGCCGGCAGCATGATGCATGAGGTATGCCCGTGCGGAATGTCGAACAGCGCGCCGAGCACATAGCCGATGCCGTGGCTGGCACCCATTGGCACGCCACTCGCCAGCGGCCCCATCGACAGCCATGCACCGATCTGACAATCAAGCCGCGCCGCTAGATCCGCGGGGTCCGCCTTCACCCGCGGCAACCCCCGCGCCAGCAGGCTCAGCCCGTGCAGCGCCTGCGCATCGGCGTACGGGTGCGCTTCGTTCGAACAGATGCCCTCGACGCAGTGATCGACCGCACGGATGCCGGTGGACAGGAACAGCCATTCGGGCGTGTGCACAGTGATCGCAGGGTCGAGGATCACAGCGCGCGGAATGACGCGCGGATGGCGGAACAGCTCCTTCACTTTGCGTCGCTCGTCGGTGACACCGGCAATGGCGGAGAACTCACCGGCGGACAGCGTGGTCGGCACGGTGATCTGGCGCACCGACGGCGCGTTGCACGGCGGCGGTGCGCCATTCACCGGACGCAGCGCATCCAGCGCCTCGGGCGTGCGCACGTCGTTGGCGAGGCATAGCTGGACCGCCTTGGCGCCATCCGTGATCGAGCCGCCGCCGACGGTGACGATCAGGTCAGCGCGTGCCTCGCGGGCCTGCTCCGCCGCCTCGATCACCGCGTGACGCGGCGTGTGCGGCGGCATCCGGTCGAACACGCCGACACAGCGATTGCCGAGCACAGCGCGGACCTTGTCGATCTCGTCGGTCTCGCGGTGCAGCGTGCCGCTGACCATCAGGAACACTCGCTGCCCATCCTCCGCCTGTTCGGCGACCGCCTGCGCGGCGGGCTGGCCGAACCGCACCTCGTCCATCTGGCTGAACACGACGCGCCCGGACTGCGGCATGCGTTCTCTCCCGTCTGGATCCGGCTAGAGTACGACGACGGCAGGGGGAACGCGATGGAGTATCGTACGCTTGGCAGTTCGGGGCTGCGCGTGTCGCTGGTCGGCCTGGGCTGCAACAACTTCGGGCGGCGCATCGACTACGCCGCGTCACAGCCGGTGGTGCATGCGGCGCTCGATCTCGGCATTACGCTGTTCGACACCGCCGATGTCTATCGCAGCGAGATCGGCGGCTCCGAGGAATTTCTGGGCCGCGCGCTGGGTCCACGGCGCAAGGACATCGTGCTGGCGACCAAGGTGGGCATGCCGATCGACGACGGCGTCCGAGGTGCCTCGCGGCGGACCATCGTCGCGGGAGTGGAAGCGAGTCTGCGCCGGCTGAACACCGATTGGATCGATCTTTATCAGCAGCATCAGCCCGATCCGTTGACGCCGATCGAGGAGACGCTGCGTGCGTTCGACGATCTGATCCGCGCGGGCAAGGTGCGCTATGTCGGCTGTTCGAACTTCAAGGCCTGGCAGGTGGTGGATGCACAGTGGACCTCGCGTTCGCTCGGGTTGGCGCCGTTCGTTTCCTGTCAGGATGAGTACAGCCTGCTGACCCGCCGCGCCGACCCTGAGCTGGTCCCGATGATGCAGGCCTACGGCATCGGATTGCTGCCGTACTACCCGCTGGCGAGCGGCACGCTCACCGGCAAGTATCGTCGCAATGCCGCGATGCCGGACGGGGCGCGGCTGACCGTGCATGGCGCGCGCTATGGCGACCGGTTCCTCAACGACGCGACCTGGCCGGTCCTCGAACGGCTGGAGGCGTTCGCCGAAGCACGCGGCAGGACGCTGCTGGAACTTGCGTTCGGCTGGCTTGCGGCGCGGCCTTGCGTGTCCAGCATCATCGCCGGCGCAACGAAACCCACCCAGTTGGCCGAGAATGTCTGTGCCGTGGAGTGGAGGCTGACCCCGGCGGAGCTGCAGGAGATCGATCGTATCGCGCCCCCCGCTTGATCGTCTGGCGCCGCCTGCTAGCTTCCGCCGCTCGCCATGACCACGCACGACCCCGTCCGCTTCGTCGCCAAGAACATGCGGGTCGATCTCCGGCTGATCGCCGAGATGATCGCGCCCGGCGCGCGCGTGCTCGACATCGGTTGCGGCGACGGCACGCTGATCGACCACCTGTCGCGCACCAAGGGCTGCGACGCGCGCGGCATCGAGATCGATATGGCCGAGGTAATCCGCGCGGTCGCGCACGGGATGCCGGTGATGCACGGCGACGCGGACACCGACCTCGCGCACTATCCTGACGGCGCGTTCGACTACGTGGTGCTGTCGCGCACCCTGCAGGCGGTGGAGCGGCCGCGTGCCGTTTTGCGCCAGATGCTGCGCATCGGCACGCGCGCGGTGGTGAGTTTTCCGAATTTCGGCCATTGGATGGTGCGCTGGCAGTTGGTCAGCACCGGGCGGATGCCGATGACGCCGACCTGGGATCGGCCGTGGCACGAGACTCCGAACATCCATCCCTGCACGATTCGCGACTTCTTCGCGCTGTGCGAACACGACGGCTACGTGGTGGAGCATTGGCTTGCCGCCGATGACGCGGGCCGGCGCGGGCCGTGGCGGCGCGCGCCTCGGCTGGCCAATCTGTTCGGCGAACAGGGGTTGTTCCTGTTGCGGCGTGTCGATTCCCCGCCGCGCTGAGCGGCCGCGCTCCGCTTCTCGCGCGAATGTGAGCGATACCAAGTCCGTCTGCCCCCGTTTCCGCGGCGTACACCCGGCTGGAGAAACACCATGGCGCGCACTGACGTGATCATCATCGGTGCCGGGCCCACCGGTCTCGTTCTCGCGCTCTGGCTCACCAGGCTCGGCGTCAAGGTCCGCATCATCGACAAGACGGCTGTACCAGGCGAGACATCTCGCGCCCTCGCCGTGCATGCCCGGACTCTGGAACTCTACCGGCAGCTCGATCTGACCGAGGCCGTGATCACAAACGGCCATGAGGTGCCGGCCGTCAATCTCTGGGTCGGTGGCGAACGGGAAACACGCGTGTCGTTCAAGGATATCGGTGCCGATCTTACACCCTATCCGTTCCTGCACATATTCCCACAGGACGAGCATGAGCGCTTGTTGGTCGGACGGCTGCACGGGATGGGTATTTCGGTGGAACGGTGCACCGAGCTCCTGAACCATGGCGATGAGGGCGATCGCGTCGTCGCGCGCCTGCGCGGGCCGCAAGGGGAGGAGGAAGTCTGTGAAGCCGCTTACATCGCGGGGTGCGACGGTGCCCATTCGCGCGTGCGCGAGGTAATGGGCACAGGCTTTCCGGGTGGCACATACCGACAGCTGTTTTACGTTGCGGATGTCGAAGCCTCCGGCCCGCCGATCGACGGCGAACTCCATGTCGATCTGGACGAAGCGGACTTCCTCGCCGTTTTTCCGCTCGCGGATGAGGGGCGCATTCGTCTGATTGGAACGATACGGGACGAGCGCGTCGAACACGCCGATGCGCTGCGGTTTGAAGATGTCAGCGCGCGGGCAATCGAGCATCTCAAACTAGGCGTGGGGAAGGTGAACTGGTTCTCGACCTACCACGTGCACCATCGGGTAACCGAGCATTTCTCGAAGGGGCGCGCGTTTCTGCTTGGGGACGCTGCGCACATCCACAGTCCGGCGGGCGGCCAAGGCATGAACACCGGTATCGGGGACGCGATCAACCTGGCGTGGAAGCTGCAGACGGTTCTCCAGGGTCGTGCGCCTGATACGCTGCTGGACAGCTATGAGCTGGAACGGATTGCCTTCGCGCGGCGGCTGGTCAAGACCACCGATCGGGTATTCGCGTTTGTGGCAGCCGAGGGCAGGCTTGCCGATATCATTCGCACCCGCATCGTCCCGTTGCTCGTCCCTGCCGTCGCCAGGTTCGACGGCGTTCGCGAGTGGCTGTTCAGAACCGTATCCCAGGTCACCATAAACTATCGCGGCTGTCCGCTGAGTCATGGACAGGTCGGCAGAGTCCACGGCGGCGACCGTCTGCCCTGGTGCGGGGGCGAGAATGCCGACAACTATGCCACGCTCGCTGCGATGACCTGGCAGGTCCATGTCTATGGCTCTGCACGCCAGGAACTGCGTAGCTGGTGCGCGGATCACGATCTGCCACTGCACGAGTTCCCGTGGCGGTCGAAGTACGCAGAGGCAGGCCTTGCCGAACAGGCACTGTATCTGATCCGGCCAGACACTTATGTCGCGCTGGCCGACAGCTCCGGTTCAGCCGGAGCGCTGGAGGATTACTTTGCCAGCCGGGGATTCACGCCCGCCGAGGCGGGCAGCCAGCGCACGCAGGCGCGTCGGATTGACGTCGCCGCTGCCCCCGCCTAGGGTGCGCCGCGCCGGGACCGCCCGGTCCTCGTGATTTGTCCGGCCGGATTGCGGCGAGGTGAAACAAGCGCGCTAAAGAGGCCAGCGACAGCCCATCTCCCGGGCGCACGCTGCTCCATCGGTCGGGCCAGATGTTCAGAGGGCCCAGGCAATGACCACCGATCCAACCAGGTTCCGCACCGCCACCCGGCTGGTGCATGGCGGTATCCAGCGTAGCCAGCACGGCGAAACGGCCGAGGCGCTGTATCTCACCTCGGGGTATATCTACGACGATGCCGAACAGGCCGAGGCCACGTTCGCCGGCACGGTCGATCACTACCAGTATTCACGCTTCGCCAATCCGACAGTGTCGATGCTGGAGGAGCGGCTCTGCCTGATCGAAGGCGCCGAAGCCTGCCGCACCACTGCGACCGGCATGGCGGCGGTCAACGCGGCGCTGCTCGCGCACCTGAAGGCCGGCGACCGCGTGGTGGCGTCGCGCGCGTTGTTCGGCTCCTGTCACTGGATCGTCTCGACGCTGTTGCCAAAGTTCGGCATCGCGACCGAGTTCGTCGATTGCGCCGATCTCGCGCAGTGGCGGGCGGCGCTGTCGCGTCCGGCGCAACTGGTGCTGCTGGAGACGCCGTCCAATCCGATGCTGGAGCTGGTCGATCTGCGCGCGGTGTGTGATCTGGCGCATGCAGCGGGTGCGATCGTGGTGGTGGACAACGTGTTCGCCACGCCGTTGCTGCAGCAGCCGCTGACATTCGGCGCCGATGTGGTGGTGTACTCCTGCACCAAGCATATCGACGGCCAGGGCCGCGTGCTCGGCGGCGCAGTGCTGGGCAGCCGCAAGTGGATCACCGAGACTTTGCAGCCGTTCATCCGCAACACCGGTCCGGCGATGTCTCCGTTCAACGCCTGGGTGCTGCTGAAGGGACTGGAGACGTTGGCACTGCGCATCGATGCCGGCTGCCGCGGCGCGGTGGCGATCGCCGAGTTCCTCACCGGACGGCCCAAGGTGACGCGGGTATGGTATCCGACCCGGCCCGATCACCCGCAGCAGGCACTGGCGCTGCGCCAGATGACGGCGGGCGGCACGGTGGTAACGTTCGAGGTGGCGGGAGGCAAGGATGCGGCGTTCAGCGTGATGAACGCGTTCGAACTGATCGCGGTGTCGAACAACCTGGGGGATTCGAAGTCGCTGGTGACGCATCCGGCCACCACCACGCATATGCGCATCGGCCCGGAGGAACGCGCGAAGCTGGGGATCACCGACGGCGTGATCCGGCTTTCCGTCGGGCTGGAGGATGTCGAGGACCTGACGGACGATCTGGCACAGGCTCTGGCGACGATCCGCAACATCGCCGCGGCCCGCGCGGCGGCGTGATTGATGTATACTTCTCGGCAAGCCAGGCGTTATGACGATCGCGCCAGTGCCGGGCCGCCAGCGCCCTCATTTCGGTTGGCTTGATGAAGAGCGAACGTTCCACGCCGGTGTTTTCCGTCGTCGCGCCCGCCTACAACGAGGAGCGGAACCTGCCGCTGCTGCGGACCCGCCTCGCCCAGGTGATGGACGGCCTGGGTGAGCCGTGGGAGCTGATTCTCGTCAACGATGGCAGCCGTGACGCCACGCTCGAGGTGATGATCGGTCTGCGGGCGCAGGATCCACGCGTCGCCATCGTCAATCTGTCCCGCAATTTCGGCAAGGAGATTGCCACCACAGCCGGGCTGGATCACACGCGTGGCGATGCGGTGATCGTTGTGGACTCGGATCTTCAGGACCCGCCCGAGGTGATTCCCGAGCTGGTGGCCGCCTGGCGGAGGGGTTTCGACACCGTGTATGCGCAGCGTCGCGAGCGCCACGGCGAGACGTGGCTCAAGCGAGCGACGGCCGCGGCATTCTACCGCCTGCTCGGTCATGCCACGTCGGTGCCGATTCCGCGGGATACCGGCGATTTTCGCTTGATGAGCCGGCGGGTCGTCGACGCTCTCGGCGAGATTCGGGAGCGCCATCGATTCATGAAGGGACTGTTCGCCTGGGTGGGGTTCCCGAGCTGCGCCGTGGCCTACGATCGCCAGCCACGACATGCCGGACAGACGGCCTGGGGCTACTGGCGGCTTTGGAACCTCGCGGTCGAGGGGATTACCAGCTTTACCACCGTACCATTGCGGGTCGCGATGTATCTCGGCCTGCTCGTCGGGCTGGCCTCGTCGATATTCCTGCTGCAACTGCTGGTGCGTACTCTGGTGTTCGGGAATGAGGTTCCGGGCTATCCCAGCCTGATGGCTGTCGTGCTGTTTCTGGGCGCCGCGCAGCTCATGACTCTCGGGGTCATCGGCGAGTACCTCGGCAGGGTGTTCAATGAGGTCAAGCAGCGGCCGCTCTATCTGGTTGAGCTCTATTTGCCAAGCAACCCATCATCCTCCGGGCCGGCGGACCAGGCGTGCCGCACGCTGTATTCTGCCGCGGATCCCGTCGTTCGCGGCTCTGGCTGCTGATTCAGGGTTCCTGCGATGAGCAATCGTCTGGCGACAGGTGCTGTCATCACGACCCATTGGCCTACCTTGAGATTGCCGAAGCCGGCGGAGGCACTGCTGGTGTTCGTGGCCGCCGGTTGCTTCTAAGTCTCGCTGCATGGGAACTGCCCTATCATGATGTCGCGAAGCTGTCCCAGCAGATCAACGCAGGAACGTATCTGTGGGACATGGCTCATATCTTTATGCAGCCCGCCACCTTGCTGTGGCATCGGCTGCTGGGCTTCGGTGAAAGCGCAGAGGAGAGCCAGAAGCACATCAACAGTTCGCCACGGGGTCGCGATCGGCGTAATCCATTGTACGCTCCGCCACTTGAGCGTACCTGTCCTGCACAGGGCGCTGCGCTCGACCCGTATGACTGGAACGGCGCGTGGGCGACATTTGCGGGCATGGGGGAATGCCGGCCTGGCGTATCCGATAAGCGACGTGACGGGCGCGATTAGAGTAACAGCCGACCAGCCATGCAGCGCATCCAATTCACTGCAGACGATTTCGGCCTCACCCCATCGGTCAACGAAGCCGTCGAGCGCGCGCACGGTGCCGGCATCCTGCACGCCGCCAGCCTGATGGTGGCTGGCCCCGCTGCCGCCGATGCCGTGCGCCGTGCCCGCGCGCTGCCGAACCTTCGGGTCGGGCTGCATCTGGTGGTGATCGAAGGTCCTGCCGTGCTGTCGCCAGCCGAGATCCCCGACCTGGTGGACGCGCAAGGCTGGTTCCCATCCGGTCAGCTCCGTCTCGGCGTCGACTACGCCATCCATCCGCGCGCCCGCCGCCAGCTCGCCGCGGAAATCCGCGCGCAGTTCGCCGCCTTCGCCGCCACCGGCCTGCCGCTCGCCCACGCGGATGCGCACAAGCACATGCATCTGCATCCCGTCGTCGGCCGGCTGATGCTCGACATCGGCCGCGAATTCGGCCTCGCCCGCGTGCGCGTTCCGGCTGAGCCGCCCACGGTTCTCGCCCGCTGCGGCACCCGCGTCGGGGTTGGCGCCCATGCGCTGTATCACTGGACGCGCCTGCTGCGCCGGCAGGTGCGCGCGGCCGGGATGGCGACTACCGATCACTGCTTTGGCCTCGCCTGGAGCGGGCACATGACGCAGGAGCGCGTCCGTCGGCTGCTCGCGGCGCTGCCCGAGGGCGAAAGCGAAATCTACTTCCACCCGGCCGTTGCGCGAGACACGACGCTGCGGCGCCTGATGCCCGATTACCAGCACGAGGCCGAACTCGCCGCGCTCCTGCTACAGCGGCCGCCTACAGAATGAAGCGGCTCAGGTCGCCCTTCTGCGCCAGCGGCGCCACACGGTCATTGACGTAGGCGGCATCGACGGTGATCGCCTCGCCCGCCTTGTCGGTAGCGGTGAAGCTGATCTCCTCCAGCAGCCGTTCCAGCACGGTGTGCAGCCGTCGCGCGCCGATGTTCTCTACCCGATCGTTGATGTCCGCCGCCAGTTCCGCCAGTGCATCCACCGCATCGTCGGTGAATGTCAGCGTCACCTGCTCGGTCGCCATCAGCGCGGCATACTGTTTCACCAGCGAGTGCTCCGGCTCGGTGAGGATCCGTCGCAGGTCTGCACGCGACAGCGGCGCCAGCTCCACCCGGATCGGCAGCCGCCCTTGCAGCTCCGGCAGCAGGTCCGACGGCTTCGCCAGGTGGAACGCGCCCGAGGCGATGAACAGCACGTGGTCGGTCTTCACCGTCCCGTACTTGGTACTGACCGTGGTGCCCTCGATCAGCGGCAGCAGGTCGCGCTGCACGCCCTCGCGCGATACGTCGCCGCCGCGGAAGCCGCCCTCCATGGTTCGCGCCGCCACCTTGTCGATCTCGTCGATGAACACGATGCCGTTGTTCTCGGCATGCGACACCGCGTCCTTGGTGAGCCGGTCGTTGTCGAGCAGCCGGTCGGCCTCTTCCTGCTCCAACACCCGCCGCGCCGCCTCCACCGTCAGCTTGCGCTTCTGCGTGGGCCGCCCGCCGAACATGCCCTTCATCATCTCGCCCAGGTTGATCACCTGGCCCGGCGGCATGCCCGGAATGTCGAGCTGGCCGATCGGCATACCGCCCGACTGCGCGACCTCGACCTCGATCTCCTTCTGCTCGAATTCGCCGTTGCGCAGCATGCGGCGGAATTTCGATCGCGTGTCGGCGGCGGCACCCTCGCCGACCAGCGCGGTGATCAGGCGCTCCTCGGCCGCCAGTTCGGCTTGCGCCTGCACCTCCTTGCGCGAGGACTCCCGCAGCATGGTGATGCTCGCCTCGACCAGGTCTCGCGCGATGCTTTCCACGTCGCGGCCGACATAGCCGACCTCGGTGAACTTGGTCGCCTCCACCTTCAGGAATGGCGCCTGTGCCAGTTTCGCCAGGCGACGCGCGATCTCGGTCTTGCCGCACCCTGTGGGGCCGATCATCAGGATGTTCTTGGGGACGATCTCCTCGCGCATCTCCTCCGGCACCTGCTGGCGGCGCCAGCGGTTGCGCAGTGCGATCGCGACCGCGCGCTTGGCGTCGTTCTGTCCGACGATGAACCGGTCGAGCTCCGCGACGATCTCCCGGGGCGAATAGGTTGGAACTTCCATTTCAAATGGTCTCGAGTATGACGTTGTTGTTGGTATAGACGCAGATCTCCGCGGCGATCTTCATCGCCCGTCGTGCAATCTCCTCGGCGGACAGCCCATCCACCGACAGCAATGCGCGTGCCGCGGCCAGCGCGTAATTGCCGCCCGAGCCGATGCCGATCACGCCGTCCTCCGGTTCCAGTACGTCGCCGGTGCCGGTGAGCGTGAAGCTGCGGTCCTTGTCGGCCACTGCCATCATCGCCTCCAGACGGCGCAGATAGCGGTCGGTGCGCCAGTCCTTCGCCAGCTCGACGCAGGCGCGTTCGAGCTGGCCGGGAAAGCGCTCCAGCTTGCTCTCCAGCCGTTCCAGCAGGGTGAAGGCATCGGCGGTGGCGCCGGCGAAGCCCGCCAGCACATTGCCTCCCCCGGCACCGCCGGCGCCGATCCGGCGCACCTTGCGGGCATTGCCCTTGACGATGGTCTGACCCATGGAGACCTGGCCGTCCCCGGCCATGGCCACGTGTCCATCCCGCCTGACGCACAGGATGGTGGTGCCGTGCCACCCGGTCGGGTCGGCAGCGGCGTTCATAATGTTCTGCATGACGCGCCTAGATGGCTACCCAGCGATCCGACGGCAAGACCGGCGAGCGGCGATGGTCACAGTCGGACCAGAAGCAGCGCGCCGAACGCCGCCAGCACGACGGCGCAGCACTCGACCCGCGGTTCCCGCACGCGGCGTTGGGCGAACGCCATTGCCTGCGTGACCAGGATCGCGGCCGGCGCATGATCGGCGAACATCACCGCCAGCATCATCGCCCAGCAGCCGATGAGGCAGTCCTGCCCGCGGGCGCAACCGAACGCGAAGCAGTCCCGATCGGCCCGCCATCCGTCGGCCGCCAGCGGCATGGTGCGATGGCAGCGGCGCAGTGCCCGGCGCTTGAACGGCGTGATCTCCCAGAGCGCCGCGAGCACAAACGCGATCGCGCCAAAGCGTCCGCCCGGCGCCGGCGCGGCCGCCAGCAGCGCGACGCCGAGGACGCCCGCGGCGAGCCACGGACACAGCAGACCGATGACGAACAGGGCAAGCGCCCGCATGCGGCGGAACGCGAAGCTGCGCGCGGCGACGTAGCGGAGCATCGGCATCGTCAAGGGCGGCGCCATCGCGAGCGCCATCATCGCCCAGGTGCCAAGCATCTGGTCCAGCGCGCCGGTGCGCCATTGCGCCATCAGGCGGCCGGCGACGTCGCCTGCCAGCCCGCCGCGCCCAACGATGCACAGCGATCCCGCCGCCATCGGTGCGGTGAACCAGACGAGAGCCAGCCAGGCTCCGGCGCTCAGCGCCAGGACCCACCATTCGGGATGGCGGTCAAGCCAGGTGGCCGCCGGCATCGCCAACGGCTCAGTGGTAGTAGACGCTCAGGCGTCCGATCTGCAGCGAGGTGTCGGGCGCTGCCCGCATCATGCGCGCCGCGTCGGTCGGGACGATGCTGACATCGAGGTGCCCGCCATCCCAGTTGCGCTCCCGCCGGAGCTGGTCGAGCAAGCTGGTGATGTCGAGCACGGTGGTGCCGCCGCTGCCGCCGGTATGGCTGCTGTCCCGCGTCGCCTTGGCGATACCGAACGTCGACAGCATGCCGGCGAACAACGGCGGCTGCCCTGCCGCCGCGGGCGTGTTCACGTAGACCTTGTAGCTGCCGGTCCTGCCCGTGCCGGTGACGTTCTCGATGTTGAGGAAGGCACGCGGCTGGTGGACCGGCGCCAGAGCCGCGATCGCGGCCTGGTGCGCGGTCTGGTTGATCGCGATCCGCGCGTTGTTGCCTTGCGCGCCGACCGGGATGCCGGTTGCGCTGGCGCCGACCATGGCGGGCGGCGGCCGTGGCCCGGCGGTCATCGCGGCAACCGGCGGCTGTGCCGCGACCTGCGCCGCGCCAAGCGGATCGGAGATGTCGTCATAGTTGTACCCGTGCAGAACATTGGCGGTGTTCACCATATCCGCGGACTGGTATCTCACCACCCGCGCCTGCGCGCCGTGCAGCGTGAAGGTCTGGCCGGTGAGCCAATTGGGATCGGCCGGATTGACGAAGGCCGGATTGCGATTCCGCCAGACCTCCCACAGGCGATCGATATTCGCATGGTGCAGCCAGAAGATCGGATCGGCCGCTGCGGTGTCGGGATCGGACATCCAGCCGCCGACCTCGTCGTGCACGACATTGTGCGGCACGCTTTCCAGCATGCCGAACACGCCGTTGCTGACGGCCTGGTGGTGGAAGCCGGTCGAGGGTCCGCCAAATCCCGGATCGCCGCCTCGCGACGAGCCCTCGAAGACGCCGTCGGTGAGGCAGTTGAGGTTGACGGCGTCCTGATCGAGCTGCAGCACGCCTTGGACCACATTGCGGCCGTCGACCCAGAGCGGGTTCACACCGCCTTGGCCGTCGTCGCGATTGAGGAACGCCGCGGGCAGCAGTGGCGCATTTGAATTGGTGGTGTCGGAGTAGTTCCAGTACGGCAGCGCCCAGCCCGCCGGTCCGCCGAGACTGACGACGGTGGCCGCGATGATCTCCTCGAAGCAGCCCAGATAACCGCGGTGCCAGGGAAGGAAAAAGGCCGTCTGGTGCTGGCACTGATTCCAGAACGTCGTCCGATCCTGTTGTGGCGGCAGCGGCGCGGACTGCAGACCCGCCCCCGCGGGATCGGCCGGAAAGCCATGCACGGCGGCCTGATACCACCAGCTGGTCGGATCATTCAGCGCCAGCTTCTTGAGCGCCTCGACCGCGCGCCCGTACCAGAACAGATCGTCATTCTGACCGGTCAGCCTGAGGACACTCCTGCGGGTTCTGACGCCAGGCGCGGAGCCGCTCATCGTCGCAACCCTCCCCTCACATTCTCGTTGTTGCGGCAGATTATCGCAGACCGCTTGCCGCCCCCAATTAAAAGCTGACCGTGTAATGATATCGTGATCACAGGTTGACGCGGCGATCCGGCGCTGCCTTCGATACAGTGCAGACAGACTGGAGAAACCGTACCGATGCCCCCCTCGACAGCGGAACTCGCCGCCCGGCTTGACCGGCTGCCGATGACCAGACACATCTGGTATCTGGTGACGCTGATCTCGCTCGGCGGCTGTTTCGAGCTGTATGATCTGTTCCTCACTGCCTACATCGCCCCAGGCCTGAACAAGGCCGGCTACTTCACTCCGCAATCCCTTGGCGTGTTCAACATCCTGGGCCCGATCGGCGTGGCCGGCATCGGCACCTTCGTGTTCGCGCTGTTCGCCGGGCTGTTCGTCGGCGCGATCTGCCTCGGCCACGTCGCCGACCAGTACGGACGGCGCACCGTCTTCACCTTTTCGCTGGTCTGGTATTCGATCACCACCGCGGTGATGGCGTTCCAGACATCGGGCTTCGCCGTCGATCTCTGGCGCTTCATTGCCGGCATCGGCATCGGCGTCGAGATCATCACCATCGATGCCTATATCACCGGGCTCGTGCCGAGCCGGATGCGCGGCCGCGCCTTTGCCGTCAACCAGGCGGTGATGTTCATGGCAGTGCCGGTCATCGCTTTTCTCGCGTGGTGGCTGGTGCCGCTCAAGCCTTACGGCCTCGACGGCTGGCGCTGGGTGGTCTTGATCGGCGCCGGTCGCTGCCTCGAGCTTGCGGACCACCGCGATGGCCTCGCGGTCGCGGCCCTGGCGCGCAAGCCAGAGCGGGCTCTCCGGAACGAACAGCCGCAGCACCCAAATCACCATGCTGGCGGCGGC
>DASXNR010000244.1:0-1806 GCA_036494925.1 Acetobacteraceae bacterium | reverse complement strand
GACCCTAAGGCGCCGGGTTCCGCCAGGGACCGCAATGCGCCGCCGGTTACGCCGTTGGAAGCGCGCCTGCTGGCCGTCATGGCTGCCGCCCGTTATCACGGCACCGAACTCGACCGCGACGAACTGCGCGTGCCCCGTGGCACCCAGCCTTCGCCGGCCGCGCTGGTGGAGTGGGTTCGCGGTTCCGGTCTTTGGGCGCGCGCCACGCGGCTGCGTTGGCGCCATCTGATCCGCATGCAGTCATCAGGATCGGTCATTCTGCTTCTGGACGATGGCAGCGCCGCCCTGATGGTGCGCGCCGATGCCGGCCGCGACATCGTCTGGCTGAAGGATCCCGCCGCCGCCACGGATGAGGACGGCGTCGCCGTCGACGAACTGCGCCTGTCGCAGGTGTGGTCCGGCAACGCGATGCTGATACGGCCGGAACGGGGTGGTTCGGCCGACAACGAGCCGTTCAGCTTCGGCTGGCTTGCGCGGATGGTGTGGCGCGAGAAATCCATCCTGCGCGACATCGGCATCGGCTCGCTGGTTCTGAGCATCCTGCAGATCTTGCCGGCATTGCTTGTCATGGTGGTGATGAACAGGGTCGTCACTTATCAAAGCATGAGCACGCTGACCCTGATCTCGCTCATTCTCTTCGTTGCCGTGATATACGAGACCTATCTCGGCTATATCCGCCGCCAGCTGATCCAGATTGTCGGTACCAGGCTGGATTCAAAACTTAATATCTACGTCTTCAAGCGAATCCTGGGCCTGCCGATCGATTACTTCGAGCAGACGCAGACCGGCGCGATCATGTACCAGATCGGCCAGATCTCGAAGATTCGCGACTTCATCACCGGCAAGCTGCTGCAGACCATCCTCGACATGATTACGCTGTGCGTGCTGTTGCCGGTGCTGTTCTGGTTGAGTGTGCCGTTGACCTGGATGGTGGTGGCCTGCGGCGGGTTGATCGCCCTGATCATCGCGATCTATCTCCGACCGATCCGTGGCATCTATAAGTACTGGCAAGCGGCCGAGATCGCCAAATCCACGGTGTTGGTTGAAACGCTGCAGGGTATCCGCACGGTGAAGTCCCTGGCGCTCGAGCCGCAGCAGCGCGAAATGTGGGATCGCCGGACCGCCGATGCGGCCTCATGGCGGCAGGCGCTGGGCGATATCTCCAACTGGCCGCAGACCCTCGTCACGCCACTCGAAAACTTCATGGTGCGCGGCGTGCTGCTGATCGGCGCCTATCTGGCGATCACCGGCGATACCGCGGTCCCCATGGGCGCGCTGATCGGCTTTATGATGCTCAGCGGCCGCGTCGCACAGCCCCTGACCGGCCTCGCCAAGATGATCGAGGAAATGGAGGAGGTGCGTGGTGCCGTCGGTCTGGCTTCGTTCGTGCTGAACAATCGGCCGGAAACCGCTGCCCCAGGTGCCGGATTGCGGCCGCGCTTCGAGGGCGCCATCAGCTTTAGCAACGTTACCTTCGGCTATCCCGGTGCACGCAGCAAAGCGCTTGACGGCCTGTCCTTCGACTTCCCCGCAGGCACGATGCTGGGGCTGGTCGGGCGTAGCGGCTCTGGCAAGTCCACCGTGACCCGGCTGATCCAGGCGATCAACCGGGAATATGAGGGACAGATCAAGATCGACGGCGCCGATCTGCGCGAGATCAACCTCGCCCATCTCCGGCGCAGCTTCGGCGTGGTGCTGCAGGAAAACTTCCTGTTCCGCGGCAGCGTGCGCGACAACATCATCGCCGGGCGTCCTGGCCTGACGCTGAGCGACGCCGTCCGGGCGGCCCGGCTTGCCGGTGCCGAG
>DASXNR010000243.1:0-6220 GCA_036494925.1 Acetobacteraceae bacterium | reverse complement strand
CGGCTCAATCGGCTGATCGTCGAGAACCAGCCCGACATCGATCGCATCCTCAGCGAGTACGGCGTGCCGCTGCTGGACGAACAAGGCCGGCTGATAAAGGCGCCATGAGAACGGCGGGTGCTCGCTCGGCCGTAACGCTTGCCATCGCACTTCTGATTGCCGCCGCGGCGCCAGATGCTCCACCCGAACCGGCCGGATATCGCATGGACGACTATCGTTCGCCGACACCGGCCACGTTGCAGGGTGCAACGGTGATGTCGACAGACGAGGCGCGAACTCGCTGGGAACGGCACGACGCAGTGTTCGTCGATGTGTTGCCGCAGGTGCCTCGTCCGGTCGGGTTGCCGGCCGCGACGATCTGGCGCGAGAAGCCGCGGGAAGACGTGCCTGGCAGCGTCTGGCTGCCCGACACCGGGTACGGAGCTCTTGCACCGGTGATGGAGCACTATTTCGAGCAAGGCCTGGAGCTGGCCAGTGGTGGCGATCGGAACCGCGTGCTCGTGTTCTATTGCCTGGCGAATTGCTGGATGTCGTGGAACGCGGCAAAGCGTGCGATCGCGATGGGCTACACGCGCGTGGCCTGGTATCCGGACGGCACCGATGGTTGGGCAGCGATGCACCTGCCACTGGAGCTGCGCACGCCCCTGCCAAGGCCGCAGGCGGTTGAATGAACGAGGCGCGCCGCGTTCATTGCAGTGCCTGCTGGATGGTCCGGGCCAACGCAAAGAGCCGTTGCTCGATCTTGCCCGGCACGTCGCAGGCATAGCTGAGCGCCTGGCGCCGATCCTGAAAGACCTGCGCCTCCCAGGTGATCCGCTGCGTCATCTGATCGACATCGCTCGCCTTGGCCGCGGGGTCGGCCTGCATAGCCCGCAGCTTTTCGTTGTCATTCCGCAGTTCCGCGGCGAGTTCCTTCTGGCGCGCGCCGAACCGGTCTAGGCCTGCAATCACTGTGCTGCGTTCATCGTTCAGCACAGTCAACAGCCCGGTGAGCAAGTCCAGCAACTGTGTCTGTTTCTGTTCGCCGGCCTGCGCCGCGAACGCGCGGAGCTTGTCCTGTGCCTGCTCGATCGGCACGCGCCGCTGCGCCATCGCCTGCACCATATCGACCGCCTGCTGGTCCTGCTGCCAGTCCTCTCGTTGCCGATCCAGCGCAGGACCTGACCACACCGCCGCCAGCGACAGCTGCGGCACCTTGATCTGCTGGCAAGGCCAGTCTGAATCGCGTGGGCCGGGTGGTGCCGACCAGGCCGCTGCCGTTGCGCAGAGCGCGACGCCGGCCGCCAACCCTGCGGTCCTGCAGCGGCGCGATATCATCCGCCGCCACCGCGGCGGGCGATCAGGCCGCGCGCAGGGTCATAGGCGATGATCGCACCGGTCGTGAACACGATGGTCATGACCAAAACGACAGCAAGCGATGTCCAGTCGATCTCCATGTACAGGGCGAAGCGAATCAGCTCCACGGCATAGGTGAACGGGTTCAGCCGGCAGATAGCGTAGACGACCGGGCTCGACTGCTGCACCAGCCACAGCGGATACAATGCGGACGAGGCGAAGAACATCGGGAAGATCACGAAATTCATCACGCCGGCGAAGTTCTCGAGCTGCCGGATCACCGAGGACAGCAGCATCCCGAGTGCCCCGAGCATCATGCCTGACAGCGCGAGCGCGGGAAGCACGGTGAGATATCCCCAGACCGGAGCCTCGACGCCCCAGAGCCAAGCGACGACCAGATAGGCATAGACCTGCGCGATCGACACCACGGTGCTTGCCAGCAGCTTTCCCACCAGCAGGAACCAGCGTGGAAACGGACTGACCAGCAGCATGCGCATGTTGCCCATCTCGCGGTCGTAGACCATCGAGAGCGAGGACTGCATGCCGTTGAACAACTGGATCATGGCCATCAGTCCCGGCGTGACATAGACCTCGTACAGCACATAGGTCTGGTATGGTGGAATGATCGACACGCCGAGGATCTGGCGGAAGCCGGCGGCGAAGATGAACAGCCACACCAACGGCCGCACCAGCGCCGAAACGAAGCGCTCCCGCTGATTGAGAAAGCGCAGCGCCTCGCGCCAGGCGATGCCGCGCAAGCAGATGAGATAATGCCGAAGCGTGAAGTCCGGATCCCGGTCACTGGTTGTTGAAACGCTCACTCCGACACCTCCGGTGCAGAACCGGTCAACGCGACGAAGGCACTTCGCATGTCCGCCGCACTCGACGATGCCACGACATCCGACACGTTGCCTGACGCAAGAACCTGGCCGCGGTGCAGCACGACAACCGCATCGTCGATCGCGACCTCGTCCAGCAGATGGGTCGCCCACAACACGGCAACACCACGCTCGGCAACGAGCGAGCGCACATGACGCAGAATGGCGGCGCGTGACGCGACATCGAGTCCGACCGTCGGTTCGTCCAGCACCAGGACACGCGGCCGATGCAGCAGAGCGCGCGCAATTTCGACCCGCCGCATCTGCCCGCCGGACAACCTGCGGACAGCGTCCCTGGCGCGGTCGGCAAGCTCGATCTCGTAGAGTGCAGCAAGTGCCCGTTGTCGTGCTTCGCGGCGGCCGATGCCATGCAGCGCCGCATGATAGAGCAGGTTGTCCATGACCGAGATGTCGAGATCGAGCGTGCGCGCCTGGAATACCACCCCCAGCAGGCGCAACGCCTTGCCTGGCTCGCGCGACACACGGTGACCGAGCACCTCGATCGATCCGTGTCGCGTGTCGTAGAGCCGGGTAATCAGCGAGAACAGTGTGGTCTTGCCTGCACCGTTCAGGCCAAGCAGCGCGGTGAAACGCGACTGAGGCACCGTCAGGCTGACATTCCGCAATGCCTCGCGCGAGCCATAGGCATGGCTGACACCGTGTACCGCGAGCGCCGCAACTTCCGATGCGGCGTCGGGTGCCGCGCCGGGCGCCAGTTCGATGGCCGCGCCGGCACTCATTTCGGCGACACGACCACGCCCCACGGCAGCCGGCCGACCTGGATCGACTTCACCACGTCGAGCGACGCGACGTCGATCATCGAGATGTCGTTGGACAGTCCGTTGGTGGTCAACAGATACTTCTGGTCCGGTGTGAAGGCCATCTGCCAGACTCGTTGTCCGACCAGCAGATACTTTTTGACACGGTATGTCTTCGCGTCGATCACCGCGACCCGATTGGCCGGTCCGAGAGCGACGAAAGCGGTTGAATCGTCCCGTGTGAACTGGATGCCCACCGGCTGTATCGCCTCCGCGCGCAGGCCCTGCACATCGAATGAAATCTTGTGTGTGACGGCGTGCTGCACAGGGTCGATCACGCTGACGGTGCCCCCGAGTTCCGACGAGACCCACACCTCGGATCCGTCATGCTTGAACATGGCGACGCGCGGGCGGGCGTCGACCAGCACGGCGGCCGTCATCTTGCGCGTCTTGTAGTCTAGGAAATGCGCCATGTTGGTGGTTTCGGACGTGTTCACGATCGTCTGTCCGTCCGGGCTCACCGCCATGCCCTCGGGCTCGACGCCCGTCGGTATCTGGGCGATCACCTTGCGTGTCGGCACGTCGATCACAGTGACAAGGTTGTCGTCCTCGTTCGACACATAGAGCGGATTGCCGGAGACGTGCAGCGCAAAGGTCTCCGGATCCGGACCCGATGGCAGCTCGCCGACGATGCGCAAGGTGGCGGCGTCGATTATCTGGATCGTGTCGTCGTCGCTGGCGCACACCAGGATCGTGCTGCCGTCCGCGGTCAGGGTAATGCCACGCGGGCGCTGGCCGACCGGCACGGTCTTCACGGTCTTCATCTGGTCGAGATCGACAACGCTGATCGTGTTGTCGCGCTCGTTCGTCACATAGGCGGTATACGCGCACGCCGGCCTGGAAATCGCTGCCAGGATCAGGCCGGCCAGGAAGCAGAGCGGCAGGCGGCTGCCGTGGTTCATGGCAATTTGCATTTGGTTTCCGGCCGGTCGAAGCCGAGGGTATCGAGCTCCGTCACCTGGTGCAGAAAGCCCGGCTGCGGCGAGATCGATACAACGGTGCGGCCGTCCGACAGCAGAATGGGCTGTCGCAGCTGCCAGTCCCAGTCGCGCAGTGAGAGCTTCTGTCCCTTATAGGCTGCAATGCCGAAAACGGCGCTCCTCATGTCCTGCATGATCTTCGCCGGATCGATGGAGTTGTTGCGGCTGGCGGCCTCGCCGATCATGCGGCACGCAGTCCAGGCCTGCATGTCGAGTTCGGTCATACGGCGATGCGCCATCCGCATGAACCGGTCCTGAAGCTGCGTCCCTCCCCAGGACTCGCTAGCCGGATCCCAGCTCACCGGACGAAGCCCTGCCGATCCAGCCACCGGCCGCGCGTCCCAGATGCGATACGGCAGGTAGTCCGCAAATACTTCGTTCTCATCGGCCGCTATCAGCACGTCATAGTCCGGCAATCCCTGAGTAAAGACCGGCACCTGCTGCTGGGTCTGCACGACCCCCGAATCGGTTTGCCGCGCGCCGCCGGCATCCTTGAATTCGCGCTCCTTGACAATGCGCGCACCAAAACGCTGTGCGGCGCGGCGATAGGCGTCCGCCAGCAACACGTCGGCCGGGTGCGACCCATAGATCAGTACCCAGCGAGACCACTTTTTCCACACCAGGTATTGCGCAAGGGCATCCGCAAGCATGGCGCGCGACGGCGCCACATGGATCACGTTACCGCGACAGTCCTCCTGACGCAGCGCATCGTCCGGGGCCTCGATGTTGAACAGCGTGACCCCCCTGGCGCGGGCGGAATCGGCAAGCGTCAGAAGCCGGTCGGCCGGAAGATCGGTCAGCAGCAACACGATACCGCGGTCCGCCAGAGCGGCAAGGATGCTCACAGGGTCATCGTCGGCGCGTACCGGTGCATCGGTGAGCTCGAACTCCTGGTTCATGAAGCGACCAGTCGTATTGTTGTCGCTCATGGCGAGCTTGGCGCCCGCCAGTCCATCGTCCGGCGGTGACTTGTCCAACAGCGATATCGTGGGGCGCGGTTCCAGCCAGCGCAGGTAGCCGACCTGGACGTTGGCCGGATCGGGCCGGGCCATGCCGGGCACTCCGGCAAGAACGAAACCAGCGGTGGCGGCGATCACGGTCCGCCGGCCAAGCCGGTCGTGCGGCATCAGCGTTGGACGTTCCATTTGGCCCAGGATGGCGCACGACACGGGTGTCTTCAAGCTGCTGCGGCGGGATGCTATCAGCGGAACGGCCCAGGCATCGAGTTGGAAGAAAGGCGTTGAACCTGATCGACCTTGTCGTCCTGGCATGCACCTTGGTCAACCCGGGCGCGTGTCACGAGTATCATCTCCTGTTCCAGTCAGCCGGTTCGCTGCGCGCCTGCACGATGCAGGCACAGCCCTACCTTGCCGAGTGGATCGGGGAACACCCGGGTTTGCGCGTGGCACGCTGGCATTGCGCATGGCCCAATCAGGAGGACCAGAAAATCTAACCGACACGTTGACTAGGTAGGCCGCTATCCGCACCTTCATGACAGCAACGCAAAAGCAGGAGGGTGCCCGGTGCTCGGGAAGGGAATCGTTGCAGCGACGCTGCTGGTGGCGGCAACAGGCTCGGTACACGCGCAGGACGCCGCGGCCGGCGAAAAGGACTTTTTGGTTTGCCGCGCCTGCCACCAGATCGGCCCCGACGCGAAGATCGCGGTCGGGCCCGTGCTCAATGGTGTTGTCGGCCGCAAAGCCGGGACATATCCCGACTACAACTACTCACCGGCCAACAAAGATTCCGGCCTCGTCTGGACACCTGAAGAACTCAACCGATATCTGGAATCGCCGCAGACGGTGGTTCCACACACGAAAATGATCTTTCCCGGACTGAAGGACGATCAGAAGCGCAAGGACTTGATCGCCTTTCTCGAACAGTTCGGGCCAGACGGCAAAAAGAAGCAGTAGCCGGCGCCCTCCCGTTATGGCCAGCGAAGGCCCGCCATCCACGTCTTTTCTTGATTCAGTAAGAAACGTGGATGGCGGGACCAAGCCGGCCGGTGATCAGGCCGGCAGCGCGCCCGAGGCTTTGGCGATGTGGGTGGCGATCGCGTCCATCAGCGGCGGCGACAGGGCGTCGTACGGCTCGAGGCCAAGCTGCTTCAGCCGGCCGCGGATGGCGGCCATCCGGTCCGGACTGACACCGGATTCAATCACCGACGACACGAAGGCCGCGAATTCCGGCGGCGCCCACCCCTGCTCCT
>DASXNR010000242.1:0-17037 GCA_036494925.1 Acetobacteraceae bacterium | reverse complement strand
CCACCGCATCTCCGGCCGGTCCTGAATCGCCGCCTCGTCGAACCCGAAATCGCCGCGTTCCAGCACGCAGAAATCGGCATCCGAGCCGACCCGGATCGCGCCCTTCTTCGGCCACAGCCCGTGCATCCGAGCGCTGCGCTCGGCGCAATAGGTCGCCATCAGCGTCGGCGACAGCCCACGCTCCTCCAGCAGGGAGAACATCAGCGGCGCGAAGCTCTGCAGACCGGTGAGCCCGGCGCCATTCGCAAAAATATCCGGCAGCGTCTTGCGTTCGATCGGCCAGGGCGCGTGGTCGGTGGATACATATGCGATCTTCCCGGCCGTCAGGCAGGCCCACATCCGCTCCACCTCGGCGGCGGTGCGGAACGGCGGATTGCATTTCCCCTTGCCGCCGAGCCGGACGATGTCGTCCTCGGTCATGCAGAGATACTGGATGCACGCCTCGCCGGTGGTCTGCGCACCCATGCCGCGGAACGTCTCGGCGATCTCGAACCCGCGTGCCAGCGAGGAGTGCGCGATGTGCACATGCGCGCCGGTCTCCAACGCCATCTCGAAGATCTCCAGATCCGCCATCGTCTCGGCCAGCGGCGGCCGGGTGCGGCAATGCATGATCGGCTCGGTGCGGCCCGCGGCGCGCGCCTGCGCGGTCAGCATCTCCACCAGCTCCTGATCCTCGTTGTGGATCGCGACCGGCAGTCCGGTCCTCGCGATCTCGCGGAACGCCGCCAGCATCGTCGGGTGATCGATGCGCGGGAAGCGCACCGCGTCGTACTCGTAGGTGGACAGCTTGAACGCCGAGATGCCGGCGGCCGCCAGACCGGGGATCGCCCCGACGCCACCGGTCTTGGTGATGGTGCCGTACAGCGCCATGTCGACGTGCGCCGTGCGCTCCACCCAGCCGATCTTGTCGGCCAGGATCGCCGCATCGGTCACTGGATGCGGCACGTCGTACGGCATGTCGACGCACGTCGTGACACCGCCCGCGGCCGCGCTCTTCGTCGCGCTCTCGATGCCCGGCCAGCCGGTGGATGACGACGTGTGCATGTGGCCATCGACCAGCCCAGGCAGAATCAGCCTGCCGCCGTGGTCGATGATGTCCGTCGCCGGCGGCGGTTCACCCTCGCCGATCGCCGCGATCGTCTCGCCGCGCATCGCCACATAGCCATGCGGGATGACCGTGTCGCTGGTGACCACGTCGCCGATGATCAACCGGTCGAATGGAACTGACACTATATATAAGTGTCCCTGGCACTCAGTTGCGGTGTGGTGCGCTTGACCTTACGAAGGATCGCACACGGATACCAGCGGAGGAAACGCATGATCCTGCACGACGTGAAGGTGCACCCGTCCAAGGACAACCTGAAGCGCGAGGATCAGCTCGCCTGGAAGATCGCTGGCGTCGCCGCCGACAAGGTGCCGGTGGAGCGCGAGGTCGCCGCAATGATCGTCAACCGTGTCATCGACAATGCCGCAGTGGCGATCGGCGCGATCAACCGTCACCCGGTGGTCGCTGCACGCGACATGGCACTCGGCCATTCGCGCAAGGATGCCGCCACTGTGTTCGGAGTGGCGCAAGGCAAGCGCGTCAGTCCTGAATGGGCTGCCTGGGCGAACGGCACCGCGGTACGCGAGCTCGACATGCACGACACGTTCCTCGCCCAGGACTACTCGCATCCCGGCGACAACATCCCGCCGATCCTCGCGGTTGCGCAGACCGTGGGAAAATCCGGCCGCGACCTGATCCGCGGCCTTGCCACCGGCTACGAGATCCACATCGACCTCGTGCGTGCGATCTCGCTGCACAAGCACAAGATCGATCACATCACCCATCTCTGCCCCGCCCAGGCCGCCGGTATCGGCACGCTGCTCGGCCTGAAGCAGGACGTGATCTACCAGGCAGTGCAGCAGGCGGTGCACGTAAGCTGCACCACGCGCCAGTCGCGCAAGGGCGAGATCAGCTCGTGGAAGGCGTACGCGCCGGCGCATTCCGGCAAGCTCGCGGTCGAGGCGGTGGATCGCGTGATGCGCGGGGAAGGTGCGCCGAGCCCGATCTACGAAGGCGAGGACTCGGTGATCGCGTGGCTGTTGGATGGGCCACAGGCGCACTATCGGGTACCGCTGCCCGCAGCCGGCGAACCGAAGCGCGCGATCCTCGACAGCTTCACCAAGGAGCACAGCGCCGAATACCAGTCGCAGGCGCTGATCGATCTGGCGTTCCGCATGCGCGGGCAGATCACCGATCTGGAGAAGATCGAGAAGGTGATCATCCACACCAGCCATCACACCCACGCCGTGATCGGCACCGGGGCCAACGATCCGCAGAAGATGGATCCGAAGGCGTCGCGCGAGACGCTTGACCATTCGATCATGTACATCTTCGCCGTCGCACTGCAGGACGGACGCTGGCATCACGTGAACAGCTACGCGCCGCGCCGTGCCGCCAGGGCGGACACCGTACGGCTCTGGCACAAGGTCGAGACGCGCGAGGATCCCGAGTGGGAGCGCCGCTATCTCTCGACCGATCCGGCCGAACAGGCGTTCGGCGGTCGCGTCGAGGTGCTGATGCAGGACGGCAGCCGCATCGTCGATGAGCTGGCGGTGGCAAACGCGCATCCGCTCGGCGCCAAGCCGTTCGGGCGCGACGACTACATCCGCAAGTTCACCGCGCTGACCGACGGTGTGATCTCGACACGCGAGGCGAACCGCTTCCTGGAAGCCGCGCAGGACCTCGCGCGACTGAAGGCAGGCGAGTTGCATACGCTGAACGTCGCTCTGCCCGCTGGCACACTCGCTGTCGGCAAGCCGGGGATATTCTGACGACATACACCCCGCTCCCGCGAAGCGGGCGAGGGTCAGGGAGGGGGAGCATGATCGTCGCAATACCCCCTCCCCAACCCTCCCCCGCTTCGCGGGAGAGGGAGAACCCAATCAAGGAGACATATCCATGAGCGACACCGCGACACTCCCCAACCGCGCGAAGAAAGGCGTCGGACTGTCCGGCGTCACCGCCGGCAACACCGAGCTGTGCACCGTCGGGCGCACCGGCAATGACCTGCACTACCGGGGCTACGACATCCTCGACGTGGCCGAGACCTGCGAGTTCGAGGAGATCGCCTACCTCCTGGTGCACGGCACACTCCCGACGCGCGCCGAACTCGCCGGCTACAAGGCAAAGCTGCGCTCGCTCCGCGGGCTTCCCGCATCGCTGAAACAGGCGCTCGAGGCATTGCCGGCTGCGTCGCATCCCATGGACGTGATGCGCACCGCGGTCTCCGCACTCGGCTGCGCGCTGCCCGAGAAGGACGATCAGCACCAGCCGGCGGCGCGCGACATCATCGATCGGCTGATGGCGTGTCTCGGCTCCGCCCTGCTCTACTGGTTCCACTACGCCCACAACGGCAAGCGGATCGACGTAGAGACCGATGACGACAGCATCGGTGGCCATTTCCTGCACCTGCTGCACGGCAGGCCGCCCAGTGAGACGTTCGTCCGCGCCATGCACACCTCGCTGATTCTCTACGCCGAACACGAGTTCAATGCATCGACCTTCACCTGTCGCGTGGTCGCCGGCACCGGTGCCGACATGTACTCGGCGATCACCGCCGGCATCGGCGCGCTGCGCGGACCCAAGCATGGCGGCGCCAACGAGGTCTCGTTCGAGATCCAGAGCCGCTACGCGACGCCCGATGAAGCGGAGGCCGACATTCGCAGGCGAGTAGCCAACCGCGAGGTGATCATCGGCTTCGGTCACGCGGTCTATACGATCTCCGATCCGCGCAACAAGGTGATCAAGGAGGTCGCGCGTCGCCTGTCGCAGGCGGCGGGTTCGATGAAGCTGTTCACCATCGCCGACCGAATCGAGGCGACGATGTCCGACGCCAAGAAGATGTTCGCCAATCTCGACTGGTTCAGCGCCATCTCGTACCACATGCTCGGTGTTCCCACATCGATGTTCACGCCGCTGTTTGTGATCGCACGCACCTCCGGCTGGGGTGCGCACGTCATCGAACAGCGCATCGACAACAAGCTGATTCGCCCGACTGCGAACTACACCGGCCCCGAAAATCTGTCGTTCGTGCCGATCGACAAGCGCGTCTGAGCGATTCGCTCATGCTGAACACACCGCCGCGACAGCGATGTCGTGGCGGTTTTCTGTGACATCGATGCATCGCATTGCGGTGCGCATGCAGTTTTTTCATCGCACTTGCGACGAAACGGTTGCTTTTTGTTGACAGCAATGGGCGAGACAAGGAATAGCGGATTCGGTGCGTACGCATCCGATTCGCAGAGTCGATGCAGTGCGCACGGCAACGGAAGGACGGTCCATTGACCGCAGACCAGTCCAGGTGAAGCACAGTCGATCCAGCATCGACGTCGGATGCGAAATCGCAGATGCGACGAAGACGATGGCGCCGGTGTGCGCCGGGCTTGCTCGTCGCGCTTCCGGGCATGTGCGGCATTGGCGCGCGTGGCAGACGACCTCCCACGCGGGATCGCCGGCCCGGCCGCGGTTCGGCCGCGCGACTGCAACCAACGACACGAGAAGGAGTTCCTACAGGTGAGTAACGAAGAGACGCCAACCACCGAACAGCCACGCGCTCTGGCGCTGGCGATGCGTGCCGGCGGCCGCAAGAAGGCCGCGCCGAAGAAGGCCGGGCGCAAGGCCGCGCCGAAGAAGAAGGCCGCGGCGAAGAAGAAGAATGGCCGCAAGAAGGCCGCGTACGGGAAGAAAGCCGCGCCGAAAAAGGCCGGTCGCAAGGCCGCTCCGAAGAAGAAGGCGTACGCGAAGAAGAGCCCCGGACGGAAGAAGGCCGCAGGCCGCAAGAAGGGCGGCGGGCGCAAGAAGGCTGCCGCAGCCGCGGCTCCGGCTGCGGACTCGATGCCATCGAGCGGCTCCGACTCCATGAGCTGACGACTGCCGATCCCGGCTCCGATCGTGGAGCCGGGCCGGACGCAAAGGGCGCCATGTGGCGCCCTTTTCTTGTATGCCGAGGCTGGACCGCGCCGCTATCCGAACGTGGTCAGCAGATCATTCACCTGCCCCGGCGTCAGCAACCGTGGCGTCGTGCTGCGCAACAACAGATACAGCTTCGCTGCCTCCTCCAGTTCCTCCGCCGCATACACCGCATCGGTCAGCGTCTTTCCAGAGACCACCGGACCATGATTGGCCAGCAGCACCGCGCGCGCATCACGCGCGGCGGCGTGAATTGCCGGCTCCATCGCCGGATCACCGGGACGGTAGTACTCGACGATCGGCATGCTTCGCCCGACCCGCATGACGAAATACGGCGTCAGCGGCGGAATCGGGTTCGCCGCATCGACATCGGGCAGGCAGGCGACCGCGGTAGCCATGGTGGAGTGCAGATGCACGATGGCACCGGCGTCCTGCCGCGAGCGATAGAATGCGCGGTGCATGAACACCTCTTTCGACGGTCTGTCGCCGCCGACATGCCGGAAGTCGGCATCGAGCCGCGACAGCCGCGCCGGATCCAGCCGGCCAAGGCTCGAATTGGTCGGCGTGATCAGATAGCCGTCGTCCAGACGCGCGCTGATGTTGCCGGCACTGCCGACCGAGAAGCCGCGCGCGAACAGGCTTGCGGCAAGTTCAACCAGCAGATCACGGGTATCATTCTCTGTCATGGCAGCACCTCAAACGCCTTGATGAAGAAGTCGCGCGCACCGAAGTTGCCCGACTTCAGCGCCAGCAGCAGCGGCGTTCTGCCGCCTTCGGCAAAGGTCCACGGCACGCCGGGATCGATCTCGCCACCGATGCGCAGCCTGCCCACGCCAAGACGCGACACCACGGCGCCGGCGGTCTCGCCCCCCGCGACCACGAGCCGCCGCACGCCGCGCGCCACCAGGTCCTCGGCGATGTGCGCGAGCGTCTGTTCGATCAGCGCGCCGGCGCCGTCGCGTCCCAGCATCTGCTGCAACGTCAGCACCTTGTCGGGCGGCGCCGACGCCGCGATGACGATCGGCGTCGCGCCAAGCTTGTCCGTTATCCAGTCATGCGCGGTCGCGACCATGCCCGCGGTGTCGGGCTGCGCGATCGGATCGAGCTGCAGCACCGGCACCTGTTCGCGCGCCATGCCGAGTTGCGCGAGCGTGGCGCGCGAGCACGAGCCGGCGATCACCGCGGCATGACCGGACAGTGTCGGCAGCGAAGCGGCATCGTGTTCCGCCAGCATGCCGGTACGGCGGAAGTTCGCCGGCAGTCCCATCGCGACGCCGGAGCCGCCGGTGATCAGCGCATGATGTTCGGCGGCTTCGCCGATCGCGAGCAGGTGCGCGTCGCTCACCGCATCGACAATGGCATAGCGGCGGCCCTGCTCCTGCAGCGTTGTCATCGCCTGGCGGACCGCCACCGCTCCCTGCTCGACGGTTGCGTATGGAACCAGGCCCACCGTGCCGTCGGTCTGGCGCGACAGCACGCGCACCAGATTGGCATCGGTCATCGGTGTCAGCGGGTGGTGCTCCATGCCGCTTTCGTTCAGCAGCGTACCACCGACGAACAGATAGCCCTGGTAGACGCTGCGCGCGTTGGCGGGAAATGCCGGGCAGGCGAGCGCGAAGCCGCACCCGAGTGCCGCGATCAGTGCATCGGCAACGGGACCGATGTTGCCGGCATCGGTGCTGTCGAAGGTGGAGCAGTATTTGAAGAAGTACTGCCGGCAGCCCGCGCCACGCAGCCAGGCGAGCGCGGCGAGGCTTTCGTCCACCGCCTGCCGCACCGGTGCGGTGCGTGACTTCAGCGCCACGACAACCGCATCGGCGTCGGGTGCGGGATCACCTGGCTGCGGCACGCCGATGAGTTGCACGGTGCGCATGCCGCCACGCACCAGCATGGAGCAGAGATCGGTCGCTCCGGTGAAGTCGTCCGCGATCGCGCCCAACAGCATGGCGTTATCCTCCCGGTGGGAGCGCCAGTATGTCGCGGTGGCCGATGGTTATGGCAAGCCTGCCGCGTAACGCCTGCCGCAGCCGCGCCTCCTGCCATGTGGTGATCGCGATGGCATGCGCGGGGTGTGCGGTGCGCGCGGCGTCGGCGATGCCGTCGATCAGCGCGCGCTGCATGCGGAGCGCGGAGCGCGGAATGCGCCAGTCGGATGGCGCCGATGCGGTCATCAGGCCACGCGTGGCGAGAACGCGCGGTGCGTTGGTGCCGAGTGCGGGACCGAAGCCTTTGTTGCGCTGCATGTCGCGTCGGAAGGCAGCACGCACCAGGATGTCGAGCGGATGATGTGGTCGCCAGGAATCACGTCCATCGACGGTGAGACAGGCGAGAAGCGGCACGGTCAGAGTGTCGCATAGTTGTATTAGCCACGTTGCGGAGACCAGATCGAGCAGCGCGGAGCACACGACCGCATCGGCCTCAAACCGCGGTCCATCGTCATGGCCGGGCTTGACCCGGCCATCCACGTCTTCGCTGGAAGGCGGGAAGGAAGATGTGGATGGCCGGGCCAAGCCCGGCCATGACGATGGGGCTGTCAGTCCACGCTGCATTCCGCGCATCCGCCACAACCCACGCGGCGTGGACAGCAGCAGTTCATCGCCGGCAGCCGTCGCAGCAAAACCCTGATGCCGCGCCCACGCTGCCGTGCGACCGAATGCCTCATCGAGCAACGCCGCATCGGCGTCCACCAGCACCCAGTCCTGACCACGTCCAATGATCGGCGCCAGGAACCGGAACATGCTGCCGGTGCCTGCGCCAAGGTCCACCAGCCGTGGCCGCTTCGGCAGCCGCTCCACCAATCGTCGCGCCAGAGCCTTGCTGCGCGCCGCATGATCGAACGGTTCGCGCAGTGCGAGCCAGTCGGCGGCGAAGCTTTCCGTCACCCCGTCAGGGCCTGGGCGAATTTCCCCACCTGCGTCGACCAGCTCGGCAGCGTCTGACCGACCTGCCACGCGGCCTCGGCCATCTCGCGGCGCAAACCCGTGCCGAAAATCATCCGGCGCAGCGCCTTCGACAGATTGTTGTGATCTCCAACCGGAGTAACCACACCCGATTCCGGCGTCACCAGATTGCCCGCCGCACCACCCGCACTGACCGCCACCGGTACGCCGCGCTTCAACGCTTCGGCGATCGCCATGCCGTAGCCTTCCCAATGCGTCGCGAGCGCGAACAGATCGGCCTCGCGCCAAAGCGGATCGAGCGCGGCACCGGTCACCTCGCCGGCGAAGTGCACGCGCCGGGCAATGCCCAACTCCTCGGCCATTGCGACGAGCATGCGGGCATGAACCGGATCGCGATCCGGCGATCCCACGATGGTGAGTTGCCAGTCGAGGTCGAACAGGCGGGCCAGCGCGCGCAGCAGCACGTCGTGTCCCTTGCGCGGTACCAAAGTGCCGATCGATAGAATGCGGCTGGTCGGTCCACCGGACCCCGGGCTGCGCGGCGCGTCATCCGTGCCGGGCACGACCACCGTGATCCGCTCGCGAGCCACGCCGAAATCTGCGGCGACCCGGTCGGCGGTCGGCTCACTGGTCACGACGATGCGTGCCAGCCGGGGCAGCAGACGCTTCTCGATGCCCAGCAACGCAGTACGCTCGGTTTCGTTGAAACCGGTCTCTAGCGACGTTGGATGATGGATCAGACCGACCGCACCGCGCGCCGTCAGCGCATCGTCGAAACCGGCGAAGGCAGGCAATGCGAGACCGTCGATGATCGGCCGCGAGCCATCGATATTGCTGTCCCATGCCGTGCGCGCAGCGTCACGCGCTGTCGCGTCCGCCAGCGGATGCGCGCCCGCGAGTTCCACGACACGCACGGTATGGCGCGCCTCGCGCAGGCCGGCGACGATGCGGCGGTCATATTCATAGCCGCCGGACACTGCCTCGAACGGCGCCGGCACGATCAGCGAGACATCCATCAGGCGATCGCCGCCTCGTAGGCAGCCCAGGCATTCGGGCTTTCGCGCACAAGAACCTTGATGCCGGTCATCGCACGACCGCCATCGCCGAGTCGTCCGTCTCGGCACGCGGCGGCGAGCAGGCCATGGATGTGGAACGCCACGTGCTCCGTCGTCGTGTTGATGCCCGCGAAGGTCGGGTTGTCGTCGAGGTTGCTGTAGTCGAGCGTATCGAGCACCCGGCGCAGTTCCACCTTTGCCAGGCCGATATCGACCAGGATCTGCAGGTGCCCAAGTTTTTCCGCACGGAACTCCGCCTCCACCGCGAAGGTGGCGCCGTGCAGTTTCTGCGCGGGGCCGAACTCCTCGCCGCGGAAACTGTGGGCGATCATGATGTGGTCGCAGACGGTCAGGGTGAACATTCACTCGGTCCCATAGGTGATGACATGGCACAGGCCGCCCGGTGCGAGGATGCGCGGCATCGCCTCCGGCATATCCTCGAATCGCGTCGGCCCGTCCAGCAACGCGTCGTATCGCGCATCGGCCAGCAGTTCGAGCGCGAGGGCCAGGCGTTCGGCATGGCTGCGCCGGCCGCGCACAGCGGGCGCTACTGAACCGACCTGGGAAGCGATCAGGCGCAAACGTCGTGCATGGAACGATTCGCCGAGAGGCACTGCCGGTGCCTGGTCGCCATACCAGCTTGCTTCAACAATGCGCGCTTCGAACGCGGCACGGTCCAGGGCGAGGCGCAGGCCAGCCTCGCTGGCCGAGGCATGCACGATCAGCTCCTGTTCCGGCGGCGCCTCGTCCGGCGTGGCGAAGCCGCAGGCGAACCGCCGCGCCAAAGCTGCGCGCGTGGGATCGACGTCCACCACCGTAACCTGCGCGCCGGGAATGCGCGCCAGCAGCGATGCGGCCAGCACTCCAACCACGCCGGCGCCGATCACCAGCACGCGCTCGCCAGCCAGCGGCGTTGCATCCCACGTCACGTTCAGCGCCGTCTCCATGTTGGCGGCCAGCACCGCGCGCGGCGTCGGGACGGCCTCGGGCAGCGGAATGCACATCGCGGCGGGCGCGCGGAATAAATCCTGGTGCGGATGCAGCACGAAGACGCGTCGCCCCTCGGGCGTGCGGCCGACCGCGCTGTAGCCGTACTTGACCGGGAATGGGAATTCGCCACCCATCAGCGGCGCACGCATCGCCTGATACTGACTGACCGGAACACGGCCAGCGAACACTAGCGCCTCGGTGCCGCGCGATATGCCGGTGACGAGCGTGCGGACGAGCACGGACCGTTCGTCATGGCCAGGGTCCGGAATCGTCTCGCCGCGAATCTCGCCACGCCCGGCAGCGACGGTCCAGAAGGCGCGCGCCTCGGTCATGCCGGCGGATCGGGGCGTGCACACGACAGTGGGATATCGACCAGCAGGTCATCACCAAGCCGATGCACCGACCAGCCGAACCGCAGCACGTCGGCCAGTGTTGCCGTTTCGGCCAGAGTGAAAGCGGGAATGCCGGAGCCGATCAGCAGCGGCGCGATGGTGACGTGCAACCGGTCGAGCGCCCCAGCGGCGAGAAAGCGCGACACCGTGATGCCGCCGCCTTCGACATAGACGCGGCGCAGTCCGCGCTCGGCGAGCACGGCGAGCACAGCGGCGATATCCAACCCCGCGCCGGCGCGCGGCAGGCGCAGCACCGGCGCATGACCGACGCGCTCGGCACCGCCGGCATCGGTCGCGCAGAGCAGCAGTGTCTCCGGCCCCCCGCGGAACACGCGATAATCCGCGTGCAGCCTGCGGTTGGTGTCCAGCACCACACGCACCGGTGACGGCCCCTCGACCTCGCGCGTGGTCAGTTGTGGATCATCGGCGCGGACGGTGCCGGCGCCGATCACCAGCGCGTCGAACAATGCGCGCAGGCGGTGCATGTGGACGATGTCCTCCCGCCCGCTGATCCAATGCGAGGCGCCGCTCGCGGTCGCGATGCGGCCATCGAGCGACTGGGCGATCCGGCCCAGGACGTAGCAGCCGTCGGGCGCGCTCGGGGCGGCGAGCAGCGGGCCATACAGTGGCGACAGGGCGGCGTCGGCCGGGGCGCGACGCAGCAGGCGGCGCCATGTATCCAGGGCCAGCGCGGTCATACACCCGCAGTATCAGGCTTTCGCGGAAAGCGCGAACGCGGCCGGTCGCGGCGCGCGCGCCGGGCCATAACCGGTTGGCGCCGTGCTCGCGGTCGCGGCGCGTGCGATGACACCGATCACCCGTCCCTGCGCAGCGATCGCGCGCTCCAGCAGGCGCTTGTTCTCGATTGCGAGCGCCCGCAGCCGCCGCGCCATGCGTTCGGCGGAATCGCGCGACGCGGGTGTCACCTGCATGGTGGCCAGGTCCGCAAGGGCGCGCTGCTTGCGTGCGAGCATCGCGCCGGCACGCGGCAGGTCCAGCACGGCAAGCGCCGCGTTCTCCACCGTCAGCACATCGGCCAGCACGTTGCCAGCCATCATCATGTCATCGCTCATTTTGCCTGCTCCTGTGCGCGCAGCATTGCGTTGAACACCGGGACGGCGAGGCCGATGCCGCCATGCGCCGCCATCTGCTTGCCGATCGCATCGACCAGCATCGGCCGCCAGGTGGCCTCCGCCTCGCCGCCGCCGAATACGGAATGCGCGGTATCGACCGTCTGAAACATCGGCTGCAGCAACTGGCCGATCGCCATCGCCTCGAAATCGTGCGCCGCCTGCCAGAGCTTTGCCGTCTGCATCGGCGGCAGCGTGCTGGCAGCGGGCAGGACCTGGGTTGACATCAGCGTACCTCCAGGTCGGCCTGGAGCGAGCCGGCCACCTTGATCATCTGCAGGATGCTGATCAGGTCACGCGGCCCGACGCCCAGCGCGTTCAGACTCGCCACCAGGTCGCGCAATGTCACGCTGCCCGGCACGATGCCCAGCTTGCGGTCGTGCTGGTCGTCCACCTGGACCTGGGTGCGCGGCACGACGGTGGTGACGCCGTTGGAGAACGGCGCCGGCTGGCTGACCTCCGGCGTCTCGGTGACGCGGATTGTCAGGTTGCCCTGGGCGATCGCCACGGTGCTGATGCGGACATTGGCTCCCATCACGATGGTGCCGCTCGACTCCTCGATCACCACGACTGCGCGGGTATCGGGTTCGATGCGCAGGTCCTCGATCGCCCCCAACCCCTCGATCAGATCGTGGTTGGCGAAATCGAGCGCCACGGTGCGCGGATCGGTCGCCCTGGCAACCGGGCCCAGCACCTTGTTGATCGCGATGGCGATCCGGCGCGCCGTGGTGAGGTCGGGATTGCGCAGCCCAAGGCGTAGCCCATTGACCTTGTCGAGCCGGAACGCGACCTCACGCTCGACCGTCCCCCCGTTGGCGATGCGCCCCGAGGTAGGCACCCCGCGGGTCACCGATGTGGCAGCACCCTGTGCCTTGATGGCACCGGTGGCGAGCGCGCCCTGGGCCACCGCGTAGACCTCGCCGTCGGCAGCGAGCAGCGGGGTGACCAGTAGCGTGCCGCCCGTCAGGTTGGTGGCGTCTCCCAGCGCGGAGACGGCGACATCGATCCGGCTGCCGCTGCGGGCGAACGCCGGCAGCTCGGCAGTGACCATGACAGCGGCGACGTTCTTGGTCTCGAGCTTGGTGACCTGGTCGCGGGTGTTCACGCCGAGCCGCTCCAGCATCCCGACCAGGGATTCGCGGGTGAACACGGCGGTGTCGAGCTTGTCGCCGGTGTTGTTCAGGCCGACCACCAGGCCATAGCCGACCAGCTGGTTTTCGCGGACGCCTTCCACGTCGGCGATGTCCTTGATGCGGACCTGGGCCCCGGCCGGCAGCGCGGTCGCAACCGAGAGGAGCAGGGCCAGCAGGCGAAGGAAACGGATCAAGACGGGCCTCGGCGGTAGCAGGTGCGAAAGGAATTTGCGCCAATCTGACAAAGGAACGGGCAAATCCCGTGCCAGCGCAAAACCGGCGTAGCGAGCCGGGTCCGCGCGGTAGCGCCACGGCACGATTTGCCGGGCGAGCACAAGGAGCCGGGTGCATGACGGGGATCGAAGGCATCGGCTGGCCGACCTCGCCGCGGGTCGCGGGCCGGGCACCGGCGAGGCCGGGGTTCAGCGTTCCGCCGGAGCCGGCCGGCACCGGCGAGGCAATGGCGGCCGCGGCACCGCAGGCGACCTCACTCGGCTGCATGCTGACACTGCAGGAGCTGGGCGGCGAGACCGTGGAGGACCGCGAGGCGCGCCGGCACGGCCACGACATGCTCACCGCTCTGTCGACGCTGCAACGGCTGCTGCTGATGGGCGACGACGACGTGACAGCGTTGCAGCATCTGGCAGCGCTGGCGGCGGTCGTGCCACGGGCCACTGACCGGCGGCTGGCCGCCATGGTCGCGGCGATCGTCGTGCGGGCGCGGGTGGAGCTGGCGCGCCGTCAGCTATAAGCGGCGGCGGCAAAATTGTTGCGTGTCAGCTTGTTGAAGCTTGTTCACGCACCCTTGGCGTAGCTATCGGCCATCGCTATAAGCCCGCGAAATTGCGATCCAGACGGGCCGGGGGGTTCCGCGGCTTCCGACACGCCCAGAGCGGGAGCGCAGCGATACGAAAGGGACCGGCGCGCCATGATGATCACCCTACCCCCCGACTACCGGCCGAGCGAGGCCGAGGAGTTCATGAACCCGATCCAGGTCGAGTATTTCCGCCAGAAGCTGCTGCGCTGGCGGACCGACCTGCTGAAGGAGGCGGACGGGACCCTGGCCAGCCTGTCCGAGGGCGGCATCCACGAGGCGGACATCACCGACCGGGCCAGCGTCGAGACCGACCGGGCGCTGGAGCTGCGCACCCGGGACCGTGCGCGCAAGCTGATCTCCAAGATCGACCAGGCGCTGATCCGGATCGAGAACGGCAGCTACGGGTATTGCGAGGAGACCGGCGAGCCGATCGGTCTGCGCCGGCTGGAGGCCCGCCCGATCGCCACGCTGTCGATCGAGGCGCAGGAGCGCCACGAGCGGATGGAGCGGGTGCACCGCGACGACTGAACGGTTGCACGGTTCACCGGCCGGCATCAGATTGGTGCCGAGGGGGCGCCGATGGCCGACGGCAGTCTGTATGACGAAGATATCCTGATCTGGTCGGAACGGCAGGTGGTGGCATTGCGCAGCCTCGTGTCGCGTCGCGACCTGCCGAATGAACTGGATCTGACCAACGTCATCGAGGAGATCGAGGACGTCGGACGAAGCGAATTCCATGGCGTCGAAAGTCTGGTGAGCAATATCCTGAGCCATCTGCTGCTGCTCCGGGCCGATCCCGATGCACCGGCAGTTCGCGGTTGGATCGCCGAGGTCACAGCCTGGAACCTTACCCTTGCGAGGCGCATCACCCCATCGATGCGATCGAGGTTGGATATGGACTCACTGTGGCGCGACGCGGTTGAGGTCGCTGCGGCGAGGCTGGCGGTCTGGGATCAGGCCAAATCCGTGGCAGTCGCCGGCCGGCGTGGAACGGCATCGCCCTTTACCGCAGCCGACTTTCCGGTTGCCGCGATTGAAATCGTCAATGCGGCCGCGCGGATCCAGGCCGGATAACCGCCGGCGCTACGCTCCGCTGAACGCCGGCATCACGTCGCGGGCGAACCAGCGGAGCTGGTCCTCGAACTCGCCGGGGGACAGGCCTTCGGCCCAGTGGATCATGTAGTCCTCGAGGCCGGGATACTGCGCCTCGATCGAGCGGATGCCATCGATCACCTGGCCGGGCGGACCACAGAACCACGCCTTCTGCGCCACCCCGTCGCGCAGTGACGGGATCTTCGCGGGCGCGCCAGGCGTGCCCCAGGTGCGGCCCTGCTCGTCCGCGTAACGCACGAAACCGAACGGCGCGAACCATTTGTAGCGTTCGTCGTGCGCCGGCTCGACGCGGCGGATCGCCTCCTCCTGGCTGGCGGCGAGATAGAGGCCGGTGCCCCAGATCATGTCCTGCCCGAGCTTCTTCTCCTGCCCATGCTTCGCGCAGGCCTGCTGGTAGGCGCGCACCACGTCATCCAGGATTTTTTCCCCGTTCAGCGTGACCATCGCCTTGAGGCCATACTTAGCCATCATGTCGATGGTCCGGCCGGAGGCGACCGGCATCCAGACCTCCACCGGCAGGTGCTTCGGCCGCGGCACCACGGTGATGTCCTCGAGCTGGTAGCCGCGATACTCCACTTCGGGCGGGCAGGTGAAATACTTGCCCTTGAAGGCGAATTCTTCCTGATTGAAGCAGGCAAGCAGCAGCTGGAGCTGCTCCTCGAAGTATTCGCGGTTCTTGTCGGCGTCGATCAGCGGGGCGCCGAAGGTCTCCACCTCGCGGGTGTGATAGCCGCGGCCGACGCCCATGATGACACGGCCGTCGGTGACGATGTCGGCCATCGCGTAGTCCTCGGCCAGGCGGATCGGATGCCACATCGGCAGCACGTTGAACGCGCAGCCGAACTTGAGACGCCTGGTCTGGGTGGCGAGCCAGAGGCCGAGCTGGATCAGGTTGGGCAAACACTCGTAGCCCTCGCGCTGGAAGTGGTGCTCGGCGGTCCACAGCGCGTGGTAGCCAAGGTCGTCCATCACCTGCGCGATGTGGCGGGTGGTGAAGAACACCTCGGAGAGGCGGGGGTTGGGGTAGCGGCGGTCATTGGCCGGGGTGCCGTCGAGGCCGACGTTGTCGAGGTCGATCTGGCCGACGTAGAGGACGTGGAAGCGTTTGATCATGGGGGTTTCCGGGGTTGGCGCACGTTGCGCCGGCACTATGCCAGTGTGGGCGGGAACGCGCCACGGCGCCCCGCGCCTGGCAATCTCAGATAAACTGTCGTCATCTCCTGTCGTGACAGGGCGAACCATTCACCTTTGATTTCTTCGCCGCGAAACGCCTATGCCAATACTCTTCTATCCTGTGCGCGTCGTCGGTTCGGAAAGCGTGAACCAACTCAAGGTCCGCCGGAACCTGTATGGATAATTGGTCAGTCCCGACCGAAACCGGCATCCCGCGGGGCGTCACCCGACCTCGCCTGATACTTGCCATCCTAGTCGGCGACCTTGATCCCGTCTCTCGAAAGAACCTGCGATGACCAAGCGGAATGCCACCATTGCTCGCCGCAGTTCTCTTTATCTCGTCGAGGATGTGTTGCTTATCCACGCCCCAGACCCTCTTCGCGTTCATGCTTGGCCAGAGCTCATGAAGCGTCAAGTGTCGCGAGTTCACTCTCGACCATCGCCCGGAGCGGTGGGAGGGCGAGCCGAACCGTGTTCCAGACACGGCGCTCAGCTACATCCTCGTATTCGTGGCGATAGATATTGCCCGCGGCAGCCATTTCTTTCCATTCGATAGAGGGATGCCGAGCCTTCAGTTCGTCGGGCAGACGACGCGATGCTTCGGAGATGATCTCAAGGCATCGAATGACACCATAGACCGTGAGCCGATCACCATGAAACGCCTCGTAACCCTTGCCCGCGATGAAGCTCTCGGCCAGACCAATGTTGTGCAGAATATCATTAAGCCAACGGCGTATCGCCGACATCGGGTCAGAAGGCATAAATGGCGTCCATCGTTATGGCAGGCCGCACGTACGGCTTTAGACCCTCCCGATCGACGACATCGACAGCCCCCTCAAACAGGCTCGTAATGAAATCCTTGATGGCGACATAGTCGTAGATGGTCACCGGCGCCTCCGGATCGATCTCGATCATGATGTCGGTGTCGCTGTCAGCCCGGGCATCCCCGCGGGCGCGCGAGCCGAACAGCGCGGCATGCGTCACGCCACGCGCGCGCAACGCCGCCTCGTTCTCCCGCAGCCGGGCGATGATGTCTTCGCGAGTCATGGCACGCTTGTAGCATAACGGGAGGCAAGCATGCAGCGGGCGCAATCCCCAAAAAGCATAAAACGCAGATGCACGCTGATTGCGCGGATGCACGCCAATGTGCGGAGGGCCCAGAGACTGCCCGGGAAAAGTCCGCAGCGGGACAGCAGTCCAGTTGCCACCTGCGTGCATCCGCGTGAATCTGCTCTCATCTGCGTTTTATGACTTCTTGCAGCCACCAGCCCGTCAGTTGATGTGCGCCGGCAGCATCGTGCCCCGGGCCACCGGCGAAGGATCGTCTGGATGGCATCGGCTGTCGCGGACGGACATAGGCGTCAGGCTCCTGAGCTTCAC
>DASXNR010000241.1:0-5485 GCA_036494925.1 Acetobacteraceae bacterium | reverse complement strand
CGCCGGCGAATACGTGGCAGGAGCGCGATGGAACTGACCGGCAAGACCGCCCTGATCACTGGCTCGACCGACGGTGTTGGCCGCATGGTCGCCAGAAAGCTTGCCGAGGCCGGCGCCCACGTCCTGGTGCATGGCCGCGACTAGGATCGCGGCAGCCGCGTCGTCGCCGACATCGCACAATCGAACGGCACGGCGGAATTCGTCGCCGCCGACCTCGCCTCGCTGACCGAGGTGCGGCGCCTGGCGGAGACGATCCGGGGGCGGACGGACCGGCTGGACATACTGATCAACAACGCCGGCATCGGCACCGCCGGCGCATCGCGCCAGACCAGCGCCGACGGCCACGAGCTCCGCTTCGCCGTCAACTACCTGGCCGGCTTCCTGTTGACCCACCTCCTGCTGCCGATCATTCGCCAAAGCGCGCCGACGCGCATCGTCAACGTGGCCTCGGCCGGACAGCAAAAGCTCGACTTCGCCGATATCATGTTGACGCGCGGCTACAGCGGCGCACGCGCGTACTGCCAGAGCAAGCTGGCGCAGATCATGTTCACCATCGATCTCGCCGGTGAACTCGCCGGCACCGGCGTCACCGTCAATGCGCTGCATCCAGCGACCTACATGGACACCACAATGGTGCGCCGCGCCGGCGTGACGCCGATGAGCAGTGTCGAGCAGGGCGCCGACGCGATCCTGAACCTCGCCACTTCACCGGCCCTCGCGGAGCGGAGCGGTCGCTACTTCAACGGCCTGCGCGAGGCGCACGCCGATCCGCAGGCATACGATCCGGCGGCGCGCCAGCGCCTCAGGGCGATCAGCATGGAGCTTGCCGGACTTACCTAGCCCCGCTGGATCAACTCGATCGACACGTTCTGCGGCGCGGTCAGGAACGCGATCCGCACTCCCGGACGGATCGTCTTCGGCTCCATGGTGAATGGCACGCCCTTGCCCTTCAACTCGGCCACCGCAGCGTCGATGTTCTCCACCGTCAGGCCGATATGCTCCAGGCCCATATACGGGATCTGGGGCGGGGCGCCCGTCGCGGCGGGATCCGCCTTGGCGATGAAGATCTTCTGCCCGGTCAGGTCGAGGTCGAACCGCGTCGAGCCGTCGGCCTGCGGCGTGCGGATCACCTCGGCGCCCAGCTTATCCGAGTACCATTCGGCCGTCGCCGCAGGGTCCGGCGAGCGCAGATGGATATGTTCCCACGTGTACCTGGTCATGGCTTCCCTCCCGATCGATACCGCGCCATTAACCTCCCGCGCCGTCCACTCGGCAAGTATGCCTTCCCGAACCCGCCAACCGACCCCACAATACGCAGCATGTCCCGGCGCACCGTCGAGATCACCGCTGAGCTGATGCTGCGGGCCTATCGGCACGGCCTGTTCCCGATGGCCGAAACCCGCCGCAGCGAGCGCCTGTACTGGCTTGATCCGGAGCGGCGCGGCATCCTGCCGCTCGAGCGCTTCCATCTGCCGCGCCGCCTCGCCCGCACCGTGCTGTCGGATGCGTTCACCGTCACGGTGGATCACGACTTCTCCGGTACTATCGCCGGCTGCGCGGATCCCGCCCCCGGCCGCGACGATACCTGGATCAACCCGCAGATCGAGCGCCTGTTCGGCGAGCTGCACCAACTCGGCCACGCCCACTCCGTGGAGACCCGCCAGCACGGCCATCTGGTCGGTGGCCTGTACGGGGTGGCGATCGGCGGCGTGTTCTTCGGCGAAAGCATGTTCAGTGCCGCGCGCGATTCCTCCAAGGTGGCGTTGGTGCACCTGGTCGCACGGCTGCGGCTGGGAGGTTTCCAGCTGCTGGACACCCAGTTCGTCACCGCACACCTCTCCCAGTTTGGCGCCGAGGAGTTGGCGCGGGACGACTATAAGGCGCGGCTCGCTCATGCGCTCACCGTGCCGGCCCGCTTTCCCGTCGATCCGGCTCCGGCAGAATTGGCGGCCGAGATCCGCTGTCTGGCGGATCGCTGAGCCGATGCGGCGTGCCGTCGCCCTGGCGCTGTGCCTGTCGTGGACAGTCCCGGCACTTGCCGATCAGCCGCTGCTACGGCCGAGCCGCGACGTCGATGTGACCTATCGCGCCGCCGCGCCCCAGGGCGGCAAGGAGATCGAACAACGCGTGCGCTGGCTGGCGGCGTCGCAGACAATGCGCATCGATCCCCCCTCGCCCAACCTGCATGTAATTATCGACTACGTCGCGAGACGTATGAGCGTGGTCAGGGATGCGACACGATCGGTGATCGAGATGGCGGCTCCGGCCAGCATGGCCGACGCTGTCGGGGGCGCGGCGTCGACCGGCTTTGTCCGTCGCGGCGAAGCGATGGTGGCAGGCCGCAGCTGCGTCGAGTGGCAGACCCAGGACCGCGCGGCGCACCCGGCGCTGGTCTGCATCACCGACGACGGCGTGCTGCTCCGCGCCGGCACCGCCGAGCAGGTGCGGGTGAGTGCGGTCTCGGTGGACTACGCGCCGCAGGACCCGACCGCCTTCCGCGTCCCGACCGACTATGCGCGCCTAACGCCGGGAGCAGCGCGATGATCGTGCCCTGGCGCGACCGGCACGGCCGTTTCCTGCCGCTGAAGGCAACGGTGCTGGCGTCTGGCTTCATCCCCGGCGCAGTGCTGGCGTACTGGTGGACGAACGGCATGTTGGGCGGCCGGCCGGTGACCGAGGTGCTCCACGGCACCGGCGACTGGGCGATCCGCACCCTGTTGATCTCGCTCGCGATCACCCCGGCGGCGCGGGTCCTGAACTGGCCCCGCCTGCTGACGGTGCGCCGGATCGTCGGCCTGACCGCGCTGGCCTACGCACTGGCGCATTTCACGCTCTACGCGGTGGATCAGAAGTTTCACCTCGGCGTGGTCGTGTCCGAGATCGTGCTGCGGTTCTACCTGACGATCGGCTTCGTCGTCCTGCTCGGGCTCGGCATGCTCGGTGCCACCTCGACCAACGCCTGGATGCAGCGGCTCGGCCGCGGCTGGAAGCGATTGCACCGAGCGATCTACGTGCTGGCTGCGATCGCGCTGCTGCACTACTTCATCCAGTCGAAGTCGAACGTGTCGGAGCCGGTGTTCTTCTCCGGCCTGTTGGCCTGGCTGCTGCTGTGGCGCGCACTGCCGATGGCCTGGCAGCGCAGCCTGATCGTGCTGCCGGTACTGGCCGTGGTGGCGGCGCTCGCCGCCGCCGGCATCGAGTTCGCCTGGTACGCGCTGGCGACCGGCATCAACCCATGGCGCGTGCTGGCAGCGAGCGAGACGCTGCACTTCGGGTTGCGTCCGGCCCACTACGTGGCACTGACTGGCTTTGCGGTCGCGTTGCTGACCGGGCTGCGCCGAATTGCCGGATTACCGTGGATGCGGCCAATTGCTGACCGCCTCACGCATTTTGCGGCACATCGTACTCGGCAGGACGGGTTGCTGCGAACTCGGGCCGCGCCTCACACCGCGCGGACAGCGCATCGAGCGCTGGATAACGATCCTGCGGGATGAGAGTGGAATCGGCGATCCGCAGATAATGGATCATACAGGCCGTGGTGATCTGCGCCTGATCGATCCGGCCGTCGGTCGCCCAGGTCTCGCTTGCCAGGGCTTCGATCGCGCCCGTCGCCTGAGTGCGGCAGCGCGCGATCCACTCCTGCCAGCGATACGCCGAAGGCCGAATGAGCTGCTCGTAAACGGCGGCCCCGGCCTTGTCGATCACGCCCGTCGCCAATGCGATCCGGCGCAGCGCCCGCCGCCGCTCGGGCCCCGCTGTCGGAAGCAGCGCTCGCTCCGGTCCGACCGACTGGTCGAGCCAGTCCAGGATGGCGGCCGAGTCGATCAGCGTCTCGCCATCATCGAGGACAAGCGAAGGGATGCGGCCCAGCGGATTGATGCGGCGCATCGCATCGAAATCCGCGAACACCGAGCGCGTGTCGTGCTGATAGGCGACACCGAGGATGCGCAGCGACACCGCAACGCGACGGACATAGGGTGAGTCGTATTGCCCGATCAGGATCACGCTGCCTCTCCTCGGGTCCGGCTATGAATTGCCAACCGTACGCGCCCGGGCGCGAATTTCCGATGACGACGTGTCAAGACGGAAACGCTGCTCAGGGATCTCGGTGAAGAGTTCGGCATAGCGCCGCGGCACCGGGATGTCGCTGAATCCGCACACCCGCCCCGCCGCGTCGATCCGCACGGCCACCAGAAAGTCGCATCCGGAGCTGGCGATTTCCTCGAGTGCGAGGTGCATTCTGACCGCATCGTCGCCATAATATTTCGGCGCAACCAGCCGCTCCGCGGTATCCGCGCCGATCACAAACGTAGTCTTCGGAAACAAGCGCGACTTCTCGACGAAAGTGGGCGCTCGCGTGAGTTCTACCGGCGACTTCCAGGCGAATTGCGCGATACGGTGTCTCACCGTTTCACCCGACAGCGGCGGCTTGTCGACGTTGGTCACAGAGATTTCGAACGCCAGCGGCTGCTGTCTGAGCTCCTCGGCGATCCGCGCCAGCAACAGGTGCCCCTCGTGCAGCGGGTTGAAAGAGCCTGGCAACAGCACACGGTGGCGCGGTGCTGACAGCAGCATCTGGCCATCAGGCTGGACCGTGACGCGATCGAGCTCGCCCGCCAGGAGCCGATCGACATGATCCGCGGTCGCGACGACCGTCTCCGCATAGTGCTCATCCGCATCGAGCAGGCTGCGTGGCGGCGGTGCGGCAATCCCGCATGCGTTGGCCAGTCACAGGACGATCGCGCGCGAAACAAGGTCTTCTTCAGCGCCGCGATCACGCCGGCCTTTGGCCAACACGCCGGTGCACTGCGCGACGCCGGCGGAGTTGGCGCACGCAATGTGAAATCTATGCTCGCCTCTACGCGGTCGATCGCTCACCAGTGCTGCCGTGGCGCCGAGACCAACCGGATCGGTGCCCGCGGGCAGCAGCCTGGCTGCGCGCGCCCGAGCGCTTCGCGCCATCGCGACAGCGGTTTCGGAACTGCTCGCCTGCGCCGGCGCAAAACCGAGAAACGCCTCGAGCGCCGCCATGTCGTACGGAACCTGCGCCTCGATCAGCAGCCGGGAGCCGCCGGGAACACGCAGCAACTCGCCGATCGCCCCACTGCCGCCCCCGGTGATCGCGAGTGCAGCCTTGTGGCCGGACGCGTGCAATTCGGAGATCAGTTGTTGCCACGCAGTATCCGACGGTCTCATGGTGCGTGTGTGGTCCGAAGCTGGAAAAACTGCCGCACGGATCGTTAAAGACAGCTTGGACGAAGTCAACAGAGCGCATTGCCGCATCGCGTTTCGCCGCGCGTCGGCCTGGGCGCCGAGGTTGCGATCGCAGCGCGCGCCGATTAGCTGTCGTTGCCAAGGAGGTTGTCCCTTCCGATGAGGGATTGTGCTTGCGTCGGGGTAGCCGGCGTCAAGCCCAAGCCGCCTGCGGCGATCGCTTCGCGAGGCTTGACCCCGACCACCCCGACGAAGCCTGGCTGCTGATCGG
>DASXNR010000240.1:0-13544 GCA_036494925.1 Acetobacteraceae bacterium | reverse complement strand
CGCCGGGATATTTGGTCTCGTCCTCGAACGGATCGGCCGGGCAGCCGGCCTTGCGCACGTCGAACATCAGGCCAAAGCGGTTTGGATCAGGTGCGCTGGGCGCTTCCATGCAGGGTTCATTGATCAACCCAAGCCGCTTCCAGCGCTCAGCGCGATCGATCGGCTTGCCCGCATCGTAGGCGACGATCTTCAGCAGATCGAAGGCGCCAAAGGTGTAGCTGGTCATCTTGTCCCAGAACCGGTCGTTCCCCCCGGTCCACACCAACCAGGTGTTGCGGCCGAGCACCGGATTGAGCTTGGTGTCTGGGTCCACCTTTAGATCGGCGCCGCCATCCATGTCGTGGAAGTAGTCTTCCATCGGCGGCGGCAGCGACGCAACGCCACGGCCGGCCTGTCGCGCCTCGTCGAGCACCTTGCCAGGCTGCGGCGCATCGCCGGCACCAGGCACTATCAGCAGACAGCACATCAGAAACACGTTCCTGGCGATATTCCAATCGACCCGCGCCATGATGTTTTCCCCTCGGTGCACCGACTGTTGTGTCACCGCGCAAACTGCATCCCGGCTTACTCAGTCACTGCCAGCGCGGCCGCCTCGGACCTGTGGCCTTGTTGGTGGAAGTAGTTTGCGCGATAGAACTCCAGCACCAGGTCGCGATACACTGCCTTCGGATAGCGCGGTGGGTTCTCCGCGGACATGCAACTGGGCAGGCATTCGATAACGGCGGCCGGATTCGGGCTGTGGAAGTACGCGATCGAGTAGCGATCGGTGCCGGACTCGTTGATCACGCCATGCGGCGTGGACAGGAACCGGTCGTTCGACCAGCGTCGCATGATGTTGCCGAGATTGACCAGGAACGTACCGGGGATCACCGGCGGCGGAAACCATTCGCCACCGGGCAGCCGGATCGCCAGGCCAGGTACATCGGTGCGCGCCAGCGCCGTCATGAAGCTGTTGTCGGTATGCGGCGCGGTGCCGAAGGTGTTCTCGCTGGTGTCCTGCTGCGGAGGGTAGTGCAGGAAGCGCAGATTGGCGTGGCCCTCGTTGGCAAAGAACGGCGTGAAGAAATCCTTTGGCATGTCGAGGGCCACAGCGAAGGCCGGCAGCATCCGGTCGCACATGGCCCGGAGCGCACGGAAATACGCCGTCATATCTGCGCGTATCTCGGGCATGCCGTCCGGCCACTGGTTCTGTCCGCGCAAGGGAATCCCGTCCAGCACGTCCGGATGATCCGGCCCTCTGTCGTGGCTGATGAAGAAGCTTTCGTTCTGGTTTGGCTTGGTCGCCTTGTGCACCTGCGATGCCGCCTGCACGGAGGCGTTCATTGGCATGTAGCCGATGTTGTGCTGGTTCAGCCGCAGCTTCAGTTTCTGCTCGAGCGGTAGAGTATGGAACCGTCGTGACGCTGCGAAGCCGGTATCGATGATCTCCTGCGGCACGCCGTGGTTCAGCACATAGAGGAAACCGATGTTCTCGCAGGCATACCGCACCTGCTTGGCCAGATGCTGCAACGCACCAGATTCTTCGGCGAAATATGGTCCATAGTCGATCACCGGGATCATTGCAGCCGCGGCGACGAAGTCGCTGACCGCGTACTGCTGGAACAGATGCATGAGCCGCTCCCCGGATGGTTCATCCACAGTATAGGGGCGCACTGGAATGCTGCCAATTTGACCCTTCGGCGATCCATCCACTATCGTGCACCGCGAGGGGTATTACCAGGATGACCAGTTGCCGCGTCTCCGCTGATCTCGAGATGCACTACGAAGTCAACGACTTCACTGATCCCTGGCGCGCGCCGCAGACCATTTTGATGCTGCACGGCAACGCGGAGAGCGGGCTTGCCTGGTATGCCTGGGTGCCCAGGCTGGCACGGCGGTTCCACGTGGTGCGGCCAGACATGCGCGGATTCGGCGAGTCGACGGCGATGCCGCACGACTATCCCTGGAGTCTCGATCGGCTGACCGAAGACTTCTGCGCGCTGATGGATCACCTCGGCGTGCCGCGCGTCCACCTCATCGGTGCCAAGATCGGCGGCACGATTGCCCGCGCCTTTGCCGCCCGCCGGCCGGAGCGTGTCATCACACTGACCGTTGTTGGCACGCCGGCACCGATGCGCATCGGCGCCGCTGAAAAGGTGCCCGACCTAGTTCAGGACTTCGTAACGCGCGGCGTTGAGTACTGGGCACGCCAGAACATGAGCAGCCGGCTCGGCAGTGCCTTCCCGCCGGAAGGCTTCGAGTGGTGGTGCAAATTCATGGGGCGCACTACAGTTTCGACCCAGATCGGCTTCATGGGCACCATCGCCTGCGCCGACATTCGCACGGATCTGCCGAGGATCGCCTGCCCGACGCTGGTGATCACCACCGAGCAGAGCGGGCTGGCCACGGTCGAGGAAACTCGTGCATGGCAGCAGCAGATTGCCGATTCCGAACTGCTCGTGCTGCCGGGAAATTCCTATCACGTCGCCGTTACACATGCCGACCGCGCCGCCGACGCGACACTTGACTTCATTGCGCGGCGCGGTGGTTCGACGAAGGAGCATGGCAATGGTTGAGATCCGTCGCATGGGGCCGCAGATCGGCGTCGAGGTGACTGGCGTCGACGTGAAGACGCTGGATGATGCGGGGTTTGCGCCGATCTATCAGGCTTGGCTCGACCATAATGTGATGGTGGTGCGCAACCAGGAGCTCACGATCGAGGATTTCTTGTGCTACAGCCGTCGCTTCGGCTTGGTGGTGCCACATCCGTCGAGGAGCACACGGCATCCGAAGATACCGGAGATCACGCTGCTCGGTGTAAATAAGTTCGACGCTGACGGCAAACTGAACCAGGCGATCTATCGGCGTGGCGCGGAAGGCTGGCACACCGACGGGGCTTATGACGCCGATCCGTTCAAGGCGACGCAACTCTATGCCCTCGCGATTCCCAGCACCGGCGGCGACACTCTGTTCGCCGATGGCTATGCGGCGTATAGGGCGCTGCCCGGGCAATTGAAGCAGCGGCTGGAGGGACGGTTGGGCGCGTTCACCTACGGTGGGCGGAAGAAGCATCGCGAACTGCTAAATGAGGAGGACCGGGATTGGCAGCCGGTGTTCCATCCGATCATCCGCACGCATCCGGAAACCGGGCGCAAGGCGCTGTATTTCGATCCGGGCAAGATCGAGTCGATAGTGGGCGTGCTACCGCAGGAGAGCGATGATCTGATTGACGAACTGACCGGATATATGATTCAGCCCGAGGGCGAATACCGTCACAAGTGGCGCGTCGGCGATATCGTGATCTGGGACAACCGCTGTTCCTATCACCGCGCGGCCGGCGACTATCCGCCGCACGAGGACCGCATCCACTGGCGCGTCTCGATCAAGCAGCAGGGGGCGCAGAGGCTGGCGGCGGAATAATCAACGCCCCTCCCCACGTCGTGGGGGACGGTTGGGAAGGGGCGCCAGTATCAGTGCGCCGGCGTCTCGGCGGCGGGGAAGTTGCACTCCACCGCGATGCCGTCGGGATCGTAGTAGAACAGCTGCGTCATGTTCAGCCGCGGCAGCACCCGCTCGTTGTACTTGATCTTGTGCTGCTCCAGGTTTGCCTTCATGGCCTTCAGCCCCTCGCAGGCGAAGGCGATGTGGTCCAGCCGGCCGGTTTTCGCCGGATCGGTCGCCGCGTCGTTGATTGACTCGACCTCCGGCCGATGCCCGACCAGATGCACAGTCGGCGCGCCGCCGCAGTACAGCCAGTAGCCGGGAAAATCCAGTGGCGGCCGGTCGCCGACCGATAGGCCGACGATGTCGGTATAGAAGTCCTTCGTCGCGTCCAGATCGCGTGCCATGATCGTGTAGTGGTTGAGCGACATCGCGGGCATGTTGTTCCTCCGTCAGAATACGTTTTCCGGCTCCATGCCGAACAGGATTTGTCCGACCGACTCGTAGTGAAGCTGCCGCCCCTGAGACTGCTGCGCCACCGTGTGGATGTCGCGCAGACGCTGCTCGAATGGCTGCTCCTCGAACACCGCCATGGATCCGGTGGCATGATACAGCGTGTTGACGATCTCGCGCGACTGCTGGATCGCCCAGGTTGACGCCAGCCGGATCATCGTTCGGTCCTCCGGGGTCTGCGCGTCCGTCGCCTCGACGTGTCCCCACGCCGTCTCCCAGGTCGTGTGCAGGAACGCGCGTGCCGAGCGCCAGCGGGCCTCGCACTGCGCAAGCTGCGACTGCACCACGTTGTTCTCGCGCATCGGCTTCGATGCGCCACGCGACACCTTGTTGGCCGGAAGGTTCAGGAAGTCGTCGATCGTGCCGCGCGCGATGCCCAGACCGACGCCAGCGAAGCCGCACGAATACAACTGGTTGCTGCTGAAATGATAGAGCAGCCCGTCCTCCCGCCGCTCCGCCGGATCATCGCGCGACGCGGAGAAACGCTGCGGCACGAACAGGTCCTTCACGACGTATTCGTCGCTGGCGGTGCCGCGCAGGCCGATCGTGTGCCAGATGTCGTGCATCTGCACACTGGATTTTGGGAACAGCATAGTGCGCACCTTGCCGGTGCCCGCGACCGGCATATGCGCGCCGAGCCACTTCGCATGATGGCAGCCGCTGGCGAAGCGCCACTTGCCGCTGATGCGGTAGCCGCCGAAGACCGGCTGTGCCTCGTACGGCGCGCCGGGCGGTCCCCACGCGAGAATGCCGGTCGGGGGGCCGAACATCTCGCACGCGACCTCCCGATCGAGATACGCCGCGGTCATTGAGCAGCCGTTGTTCTGCCCGACGCACCACGCGACAGAGGCGTTGGCTTGCGCCAGTGCCTCGGTCACCTGAGAGAAGAGCACCGGCCGCAGTTCCGCCCCGCCGAGAAATCGGGGCTGCAGCATGCGGAAGAAGCCGCCATCGATCAGCGCCGCCACCACGTGCTCGGGTAGTTCGCGGCGCCGCTCGATCTCGTCGCCGGCTTCCTCCAGCATTGACGCCAGGTCACGTGCGCGTTGAATGTATTCGGCGCCGTCACTCATGCGCGCCGCTCCAAGGTTTCCAGCAGCGCGGCAACGCCGGCGCCAGCGGCGGCATCGACGGCACGCAGCGGCGGGCGCATGTTGCGCCAGATCGGTTCACCGGTCATCGCTGCGAGTGCTGCCTTCAGCAGCGGAATTCCGCTGATCGGTGCACAGGCTTGCTCGATTGCCGCCTGCGCGGTTGCGTCGTCGAACAAACGGCGGAGCAGTGCCGGCACCAGATTGGCCATACCACAGATCGTGCCCCCTCCGCCGGCGGCAAGCGCTCGCACGATCAGCACCTCGGCGCCCACCACCGTTGCGACATCCGGCGCCGCGGCGCGGAACGCAAGGAACGACGCGAAGTCACCGCTGCTGTCCTTCACACCCGACACCGTCGCGCCGTAGCGCGCACGCAAGCGGCCGAGCACAGCCGCCGGTACCGGCACTCCACACACCTGCGGGATATGGTACAGGCAGGCGCTGAGGCGCGCGTCGGCAACACGGTCCAGAACGGCAGCAAATGCGTCCTCGATGCCCTCCGGCGACACGCCGGCGAAGTAATAGGGCGGCAGCAGCAGACACCGTGTGATGCCCAGACCGAGCATACTTTTGGTCAGTGTCACCGTATCGACAATCGCGGGACAGCCGGTGCCCAACGCCAGTTTTGCCGGCGCGACACCGTCGCCCAGCACGGCCTCGGCCGCGGCCAGGCGTTCCGCGATGGAGAACGACGGTCCCTCGCCGCAACTGCCGAACAGCACCAGCCCGTCGCAGCCGGCGCGCAGCAATCGTTGCACGTGGCGCGCCAATGCGGCGTGATCGATCATGCCGGCGGTATCGGTCGGCGTCATGGCAGCCGCCCATAATCCTGTGATGGCTTCCGGCATTCTCGTCTCCTGCGGCACTATGTTGGCGACCAGCCTGCCACCGAACGGTGATTGCGGCCATCCCCGCGGCTGCCTACGCTTTGCGCTGCTCGATTCGGAGGCAGTCCATGCTGCGAGGCATCCACCCGCTGCTGTTACCCGATCTGCTGCACGCGCTCGCCGCCATGGGACATGGCGACCGCATCGCCATCGTGGATGCCAATTTCCCGGCGCTCAGCCACGCGAAGCGATGCATCGCGGTGCCAGGGGTCGCGGCGACCGCTGTGCTGGAAGCGATTCTGTCCGTGCTGCCGATCGACGACTTCGAGCCACATCCCGTGTCGGTGATGCAGGTCGTAGGCGATGCCGCGATGATCCCGGAGGCGGTGCGTGAATTCACCGACATCCTGCAGCACTACAACCTCGCCCCGCCGGCAAGGCTCGATCGGCATGCCTTCTACCGCGCCACAGTCGAGGCATTCGCCGTGGTGCGGACCGGCGAGCGTCGGTTCTATGGCAACATCCTGCTGACCAAAGGGGTCTTGCCGGCGGACGCGCCTGCATGATTCGCGTTGATGCGCATCATCACGTTTGGCGCATCGCACGTGGCGACTATGGCTGGCTGACAGCCGACATGCCGATCCATCGCGACTATACGCTCGATGATCTGCGCCCGCTGCTTGGCGATGTCACCGCGACGGTGCTGGTGCAGGCCGCGCCAACCGAAGCAGAGACTGCGTTCATGCTTGATGTGGCGCAGAATTCGGCAGGTTTGGTGCGGGGAGTCATTGGTTGGGCAGATTTCGCCGATTTTGAGGCGCCGATCCGCATTGCGGCACTGGCACGTGAGCCCCTGCTGAAAGGGATGCGGCCCATGTTGCAGGACATTGCGGACACCGACTGGATTCTGCGTGCAGAAGCCCAACCGGCGATTGTGGCTATGACCGAGGCCGGACTGCGCCTCGATGCGTTGATACAGCCCCGCAATTTGCCGATGCTGCTGCAACTGTGCGCGCGTCATCCGTCACTGCGACTGGTGATCGACCACTGTGCCAAGCCTGCGATCGCCACGGGCGGCTGGCGCGCCTGGGCCGACGACATCGCCCGCGTCGCGCGCGAGACGCAGGCGTTTTGTAAGCTTTCCGGCCTGGTGACAGAGGCCACGCGTGATTGGTCTGTGGATGATCTGCGACCTTATGCAGACCACATTATAGATTGCTTCGGGCCTGATCGACTGATGTGGGGAAGCGACTGGCCGGTCGTCAGTCTGGCTGGCGGGTACGCTCGCTGGCGCCGGGGCGGCCCTTACCTTGCTCGCCGCACTATCCACACACGAGCGAGATGCAATCCTTGGTGGCACTGCATTGGAATTCTATGATCTGACAAGACACTAGCGCGAGTTGCTGAATTAACGTTAGTGTGCCCACGGGTTGAAGGGGCGAACAATGAACGAATCGACTGACCAGGTCCTTGGGCTGACCGCCCAGATCGTGTCGGCGCACGTACGGCATAATTCTGTCGCGCCCGATGCACTCCCTGGATTGATTCAGGAAGTGTACCGGGCGTTGCTGAACATCGGACAGCAACCAGCGCAGGCGGAGAAGGCGGCGCCGGCCGTGCCGGTGAAGCAGTCGATCCGCCAGGATCGCATCATCTGCCTGGAAGACGGCAAGAGCTTCTCCATGCTGAAGCGGCACCTGATGACCGACCACAAGCTGACGCCGCAACAGTATCGCGAGAAGTGGAGTCTGCCGCGCGACTACCCGATGGTGGCGCCGGACTATGCCAAGACACGATCTGCGCTGGCCAAGAAGATCGGACTTGGGCGAAAGGCTGGAAGGCCGGCGAAGCGCGCCGCCGGTCGCCGCAAGCACAGCTGACCTCGGCCGGTTGTCGGCGATGGGATGATCCGGATTACACCAGCCATCGCGATCGACGAGAAGGCGATCGTCGAGAGTTTCGTGCGTGCGTCGGGACCTGGCGGCCAGAATGTCAACAAGGTCGCGACGGCGGTGCAATTGCGGTTCGATCCGGCGATATCCGGTCTGTCGGAGAATGTGCAGGCACGGCTGCGTGCGCTCGCCGGCAGGCGCGTCACCCAGCAGGGCGATCTATTGATCACCGCGCAGCGCTTCCGCACGCAGGAGCGCAATCGGCAGGCGGCACTGGATTCGTTGATCCGGCTGATCCAACGCGCGGCGGAACCGCCGGTGCCGCGCATCGCTACACACCCGACCGTTGCTTCGAGACGGAGGCGACTACAGACCAAGGCGCATCGCTCACGCATCAAACAGACCAGAAACGCGACTGCGGATGAAGAATGAGCAGGGTCGCTACCACGCATTCAGTCCGCGCGCGATCAGCAATACTGCGAGCACAGACAGCGTCACCAAAGCGGTGATGCGGTGGTGGCGCGGCGCCGAACGGCTGAATCCCCAGTTGCCGATATAGGTTCCTCCGATCAGCACCGGCACCGACCCGAGCGACCATAGCAGGATGTCGCGATCGATCAGGCCCTTCCATTTCATCAGCAGCAGAGAAAGCACTGCCGCAAGCATGAAATACACGATGGACGTGGCGCGCACGACTGCCGCGCGACGCGACGAAGCCATCAGATAGACCACGATCGGCGGGCCGCCCATCGAGGCGAGCCCGTTCATCACGCCCGCGATGAGACCAACGGTTGCTGTAAAGCCGCGCGATGGACTTGGTGGCAATCGAAGCCCGCGCCACAATAGCAATACGGAAGCAAGGATCACGCCGCCGATCGCCAGCCTCACCGGATCGGCGGGCAACGCAGTCAGTGCCATCACGCCGATCGGTATGCCCAATACCATTCCCGGGCTCAGTCCACGTACCGCACGCCAGTTGCAGAGCCGCCAGGCGTTGCGCAGTCCGCCCACGCCGACGATTACCTGCAGCACCACGACGAACGGCACCACTTTGGCTGGCGGCAGTACAAGGCTGAGCAACGGCACCGCGGCGAGGCCGAAGCCGAATCCGGTGAAGCCGCGTAGCAGCGCGGCAGCAAATACTCCGAACACGGCGATCACCAGCGTTTCCACCATCTTGGACGCAGCCTCCGCCCGGGCCGTGACGCGTGTCCAGGCGCGGCGAATGGTGCCATGCTGAACGTCGGTCGCCAGGCGAGAGGCAGCGATGCATCGAGACGCTCACGGGCTGGAGGTGACGGCAGCATCCGTCGCGGCGGTGCAGGCATTCGACCACGCTGGTCGGCCATTCGGGTTATCGCGCCGATACTCCGCAGCGCATGGCGACGCTGTTGGAGACCGACCCCGGGTTTGGACTGGCGCATTGCCTGAAGGGCTATTTCGCCACGCTGCACTGAATGATGGCGCTCGGCGCAACCGGCCGCTACGCCGCGGCACATTGCATGTTGGAGGCGACGCGAGCCTGCGCACGCGCGCGGCGAATTCACCCAGGCTAGTTGTTAAACGGAGGTCGATACCATGAATGCCGTGACCGGCGCACTTCTGATCGGCAGCGTGCCGCTGCCGGATGCCGAAACCGTGTTCCGCACCGTCGCAAGCCAACTTGGTCCTCATCTCGTCCGCATCCCTGACGGCGAGACTGGCAATCGCGGCCGCTGGATCTGGTGGCAGCGCGAGATGCTGCTGCATCACCCCGCGATGGAACCCGACTCCGGCACGCCGCCATTCGAAGTCCGCCAATGGGACGGTGCAGTGATCCGCACCACCGATTGGTTGCGCTTCCGGTCCGGCGTCGATCCAACGACGGTGACTTTCGACACCGGCTACGCCGCGGCGGCGCGCGAGTCCTATGCCACCTTCCGTCGCTTGCGCGAGGCCAGTGAAATTCCCGCCGGCACGCGCTTCCAGGTCTGTCTGCCCACACCGATGGCGTCCGGCTACATGTATGTCAGTCCCAAGTCGCTCGCCGACTATCTGCCGGCCTACGAACGCGCTCTGCTCAAGGCGTTGCGCGATATCGCCGATACGATCCCGCATCATGAGCTGTCGATCCAATGGGACGTCTGCCAGGAGGTCCTGGTGTTCGAACACTACTTCCCGCACTGCCCGCCCAGCTACAAGGCCGACATCGCCGCGGAACTGGCGCGGCTCGGCGACTCGGTGCCCGACGATGTCGAGTGCGGCTACCACCTTTGCTACGGTTCGCCCCGCGACGAACACCTGATCATGCCGAAGGACGCCGCGATCATGGTCGAGATGACGCGCGACCTGCGAGCCGGCCTGCGCCGGCGGATGGATTTTTTGCATCTACCGGTGCCGAAGGACCGCGCGGACGATAGCTATTTCGCCCCGCTCGCCGATCTGTCGCTGTCGGCGGATACCGCGCTGTATCTCGGCCTGATCCATTATGCCGACGCTGAAGGCGACCGCGCGCGCATTGCCGCCGCACGTAAGGTGGTGCGGCAATTCGGCGTCGCCACCGAATGCGGGTGGGGCCGCACCGATCCGACACGCGTGCCGGGCCTGTTGGTGGCGCATCGGAACGCCATCGAGGGCGGCGCCACACATTGATGCGTCGCCTCGCAGTTTTGCCACTGCTGCTGTTGGCCGGTGCGACGTACGGCGATTGGCATGACGATGCGCCCGGTGTGGTGCGCCACTTCACGCCCGACGCGATGCCACCGCCATTCGCCACCGCCTCGGCAGGGCGCGCCCCCTCGGTCGTTGCGCGCCCGGCTGGCGCGACGCTTCGCGTGCCGCGGGGCTTCGTCGTCAACGAATTCGCGTCCGGGCTGGAGCGGCCGCGCACGTTGCGCGTGGCCCCGAATGGCGACGTGTTCGTGGCTGAAAGCGGTGCCGCGCGCATCCGCGTGTTTCGTGCACCGGATGGCGCGACACGTCCCGCGCAGTCCAGCATCTTCGCCGAAAGCCTCTCGCAGCCATTCGGCATCGGCTTCTGGCCGCCCGGCCCTGATCCGCGTTACGTCTACGTCGCCCTGTCCGGACAGGTGGTGCGACTGCCATATCGGTCGGGCGATCTGCGGGCACGGGGACCGGCTGAAGTTGTGGTGACGGATCTGCCGCGCGCCGGACACTGGACGCGCGATCTGGTGTTCTCGCGCGACGGACGCACTATGTTCGTCTCGGTCGGATCCGCCAGCAATATTGGGACCACCGGCGAGGAGGATCGCGCCGACGTACTCGCATTCGATGCCGATGGCGGCAACCGGCGGATCTTCGCCTCCGGCCTGCGCAACTGCTCAGCCGAGGCAATCGCGCCGATGACGGGCGCGCTCTGGTGCGTGGTGAACGAGCGCGATGGGCTGGGCGACGATCTGCCGCCGGATTTTGCAACATCGGTCCGCGAGGGCGCATTCTACGGCTGGCCCTGGTATTACATCGGCGATCATGAGGACCCGCGGTTCAGGGGACAGCGCCGCGACCTCGCAGGACATGTCACGCTGCCCGACGTGCTGATCCAGCCGCACTCGGCGCCGCTCGGCATCGCGTTCTATGATGGCACCCAGTTCCCGCCCGAGGATCGCGGCGATGCGTTCGTGACGTTGCGCGGTTCCTGGAATCGCGCGCGGCGTACCGGCTACAAGGTGATCCGGCTGCGCTTCGCCAACGGCAGGCCGACCGGGGAGTACGAAGACTTCCTCACCGGCTTTGTCACCTCGGATCAGGCGGTATGGGCGCGACCCGTCGGCATCGCGGTGGCACACGACGGCTCGCTGCTGGTCAGCGAAGACGGCAACGGGACAATCTGGCGGATCGCCTACCGAGGGGGAAATCAATGAGTACCACGCGACCACCGAAGCAGCAGACACCCGCTTTCACCTGCGATTGCCACTTCCATATCTTTGGTCCGTATGACCGGTTCCCGCTCGACGTCGGTCGCACCTATACCCCGCCGGCCGCGCTGGTGCCCGGATACCTTGCGATGGCCGACGCTGTCGGCATCGGCCGCATGGTGGTGGTGCAGGCCAGCGTGTACGGCACGCAGAACGAGGTGACGCTGGACGCGGTGCAGCAGTTCGGCCTGCATCGCGCACGTGCCGTGGTGGTGATCGACGACAGCGTCGACGATGCGGCACTGCGACGAATGCATGAACGCGGAGCGCGCGGCGTCCGGTTCAACATGGTGTCCGGCAATGGCACGCCCGAGGAACAGTTGGACGCACTGGCGCGCCGGATGGCGCCGTTGGGTTGGCACATCCAGATCTATGCCGAGGGCGACAAGCTGGCCGAGATCGCGCCGCGGCTTGCAAAGCTGCCGGTCGGCGTGGTGATCGATCACTGCGGCGGCGTGAAGGCGGAACTCGGCACCGCGCATCCGCAATTCGCGGCGCTGCTGCGGCTGCTGGACGGTGGCCGCGCCTGGATCAAGCTGTGCAGCTACCGCGCATCGTCGGCCGGACAGCCGTGGAACGACGTGGCACCGAACGTCAAGGCGCTGGTCGCCGCCGCGCCGGAGCGCTGCGTGTGGGGCACCGACTGGCCGCACCCGCAGATGGATCCGGCGCCCGAGGCTGCGTTGCTGTACGACCAGTTCGTCGAATGGGTGCCCGATGCGGCGGTGCGGCAGTGTGTGCTGGTGGCCAATGCGGAGGTGCTGTACGGGTTCTGACCTCCGTCGTCATTTCTCCCCTGTCACACAACTGTTTCTGTCCTGCCACGCGAGGTTCATGATTGGCCGCGTATCAGCGCTGACGGATCGATCAGTGGACCGAATGAGCACAACGACCCTCGGCGTCATCGCGAGTCCAGCAGCCATTCGCCCGCGTGCGCGGCGGAGCTCGACATGGGCGCCGTACTGGCTTTTACTGCCGTCCGGCGTCTTCCTGCTGGCCTTCACCTATTGGCCGGTGCTGCAGGTGGCAGTCAGTTCGGCCACCGTTCGCACATTCGGCGGCGCCGCGTCTTGGGGATTCGGCAATTACGCGCGATTGTTCACCGATCCGCACTTCGCGACCGCGGTGCGCAATAACCTGATCTATGCCGTGGGCACCATTATCCCAAGCCTGACGCTTGCAATGCTGTTCGCCCTCGGTTTGCGCGAGAGTAACCGTGTCACGGCACTCCTGCGCACGCTGATCGTGTTGCCATTGCTTATCCCGCTGGTCGCGGCGGCATCGCTGTTCATTTTCATCTTTCTGCCCGGCGCCGGATTGCTGGATCACTACCTGGCCTGGTTCGGTGCCGCCGAGACCAACTGGCTGGGCAATCCGTCACTCGCACTCGGTTCGGTCATCGCAATCACGGTGTGGAAGAATACCGGCTACTACATGCTGTTCCTGTTGGCTGGCCTGGCCGGAATACCGCAGGAGTTGCTGGATGCGGCGAAGATCGATGGCGCCAATGCCGTGCAGCGCTTCCTGCGCGTTACCCTCCCGCTGCTTGGCCCCACACTCGCCTTCGTCCTGGTGATAGCCGTGCTGAATGTCCTGACCCAGGTGGACCACGTCATTGTCATGACGCAGGGCGGCCCATCTGACTCAACCTCGCTGCTGCTCTTCTATATCTACCAACAGGCGCACCAGAACTACGACATTGGGCTCGCATCTGCGGCAACCGTGGTCAGCGTCGCTTTCCTGTTCGCACTCTCCGTTGTGTCGCTGCGGACACTCGAACGCGGAATCCACTATCAGTCGTGATGCCACATCCGCAGCAACGTCAGCCCATCGCCGCGGCAGGGCCCGGCAGCAGACGACGATCCGCCAGCCAGCCGTCGAGAC
>DASXNR010000239.1:0-17322 GCA_036494925.1 Acetobacteraceae bacterium | reverse complement strand
GGCTATAGGCCTGGCACGCGAACGCCGCCGCCTGCTCGTGGCGGACGTCGATCATGCGGATGCCTTCGGTGATGCAGGTGGACTCCGCCAGCAGCATCGGGCCGCCCATGATGTAGAAGATGTCCTCGATGCCTTCCTTCTTGAGGCACTTCGCGAGGATTTCCGAACCCGTCAGTTCCGCCATTGGTGCCTCCCCTCTAGCCGATCACGCCGTTGTGCTTCAGGCCGCCGATCGCGTCCTGGTCCAGTCCGAGCCAACCGCTGAGCACATCGGCATTGTTCTGCCCAAGCAGCGGCGAGGGAGTCACCGGCGGAGGGCGGCCATCGAACCGCACCGGCCAGGCCGGCATGCGGAACGTTCCCACCGTCGGGTGCTCGATGGTCTGAAAGATACCGCGCTGCTCGAACGTCTGGTCGTTGTACAATTCCATCGTGTCGAGCACCGCGCCCGCGGGCACGCCCGCTGCACCGATGATCTCCATCGCCTCATGCTTGGTGTGTTGCCTGGTCCAGTCCGCGATCATCGCATTGACTTCGTCCGGCCGTTCGGCGCGCGCCGCGGGGGTCTCGTAGCGTTCGTCACCGATCAGGTCCTCGCGGCCGATCACCTTCAACAACCGTCGCCAGTGATCGGGATTGGCTCGGCTGGTGAAGACATACACGTGGTCGTTCAGCCCGCCGCCCTTGCACGGAAACGTGCCCATCGGCGGCGTGGGGGTGGAAACGCTGCTGTCCGCCGCACGTCCCGCCGCCTTGCCGGTGCGATGCTGCGCGGCGAAGGCGATGCGTATGTAGTGGAGCATCGCATCCTGCATCGCCACCTGCAGATGATCGCCCTGGCCGGTCTCCTTGCGCCGGTACAGCGCGCCGAGGATGGAGATCGCGAGCAGCATGCCCGTGCCGGTGTCGCCCAGCGACGGGCCCGGCTTCAGCGGGCGCCCGTCGCGCTCGCCGGTGATGCTCATCGTGCCGCCGCACGCCTGCGCGATCATGTCGAACGCCAGGTTCTTCTCGTACGGGCTGCCTTCGCCGAACCCCTTCACCTGGCAGTAGATGATCGATGGGTTGATCTTGCGTATCACGTCGGCGCCGAGCCCAAGCCGCTCGATCGCGCCGGGCGCGAAATTCTCCACCATAACGTCGGCCTTGCCGGCGAGGTCCTTCACCAGCGCCAGCCCCTTGGGATCTTTCAGATTGACGGTGATCGACTTCTTGTTGGCGTTGAACAGCAGGAAATACGGGTCGTCCTTGCCGCCCTGACCGCCAAGCGCCCGGCCGGGATCGCCGCTCTGCGGGTTCTCCAGCTTGACGACGTCGGCGCCGAGCCAGGCGAGCGCCTCGGTGCAGGACGGTCCCGCTTCGAACTGGGTAAGATCCAGGATCTTCACCCCCTTGAGACAGGTCTGTCCGTCCGCCATGTCCGTTGCCCTCCGCTTCCGAGTGACGGGAAGGCTACCGCCAAGCCGAATGCCCGTCACCCCTGAGCATCGCAGCTTGGCGGGGACATCGCGTTGCGGGACACTCTCGCCGGACGCGCGAGGTACACATGCTTTTTCTGGTGATCAGCGAGCCGCGGCCGGAGCCGCCCAGTTCCGTGGTCACATCGCGACAGCGCTACTGGCAGTGGATCGAGCCGCTGCAGGCGGCGGGTGAGGTGCGATCGGTTTACGCCAGGGTCGGACGCGGGGCGGTCGTGCTGTTCGACGTGCCGTCGAACGAGGTGCTGCATCGGCGGCTGAACGAATGGCAGGACATCATCCCGGCGCGGTTCGAGATTTATCCGCTGATCGACCCGGTCGCGGCGCAGCACTATCTGCGGACGAGCGGCGCGGAGGCTGGCTGATCAGGCCTCAGCGCCTCCATCAGTTCCTCCCACTCGCGCCGGTTCAGCCCGCTGTCCGCCTGCTCCACCGCCTCTCCCGCCAGCTTCCGCCGCACCACCGCCAGCATCTGCGCCGACAGCGTCACCGCGCCCAGCCGGTAGTCCAGGAACGCCTGGTGCGCCACCGGCACCCACGCCGCCACGGTGTCCAGCATCGCTTCGGCGTAGGCGCGAATTTCGTACTGCGCGTGCGCGTCGGCACGCAGCGAGAGAAAGTGGCACAGGTTGTACAGGTCGATTTTCCAGTACCACTGCGTGTAGGCATTCAGCGTCAGGTTCATCCGCGCCAGTTCGCGCGCCAGCCCTTGCCGCGACGGATCGACTACCGTTCCCGACGCATCCTCGTTCAGCATCTCGGCGTAGTGGTCGTAGCAGCGCGTGGCATCCTCGCGCAGCAGGTCGAGCACGTGCGCTGCCTCCTCGCCGGCCAGCACGTCGCCGCGGCCCTGGCGGTTGACCGAGGACTGCGCCGCCAGATGCTGGGGCGTGGGCAGGTAGAACTCGCGGTCCAGGATCGAGTAGCGCGCGGAATACTCGTTCACGTTGGCGGTGCGGTGGCGAATCCACTGCCGTGCGACGAAGATGGGCAACTTCACATGGTATTTGATCTCACACATCTCGAACGGCGTGGAATGGCGGTGCCGCATCAGGTAGCGGATCAGCCCGGAGTCCTCGGACACCCGCCGCGTGCCGCGCCCATACGACACCCGCGCCGCCTGCACGATCGCGGCATCGTCGCCCATGTAGTCGACCACCCGCACGAAGCCATGGTCCAGCACCGGGATCGCCTCGAACAGCATGGCTTCCAGCGCGGCGACGGTGGGGCGGGCGGTCGGCGAGCGCTGGGCGCGGGCGGCCTCGACCTCGGCTTCCTGCTGTTCGGTCAGGCGCATGGGCGACCCCTTCGGATGTCAGACGGCGTGAACTGTCGGTATCTGCTTCACGGTCTCTGCCAGATCGCGCTCGGCCTGCCAAAGATCGTGGTTCATCTGCATACGCAGCCAGATGCCTGGCCCATTGCCGCAGAACTTGCCGAGGCGCACCGCCATTTCAGGTGTGACCGCGGCGCGCTCGGACAATATCGCGTGCAGCGTCTGACGGGAGACACCAAGCTTCTCCGCTGTGGCCTTCACCGTTAACCGCAACGCCGGCAATACCTCCTCACGCAGTAGTTCACCGGGGTGGCTTGGCCGCCAGACCGGCGGCCCCTTCACTCGGTATTCGGCCATTTCGTCGCTTCTCCATCGAGGCCAACCGCTGGTCGGCGGGTCCGCAGGTCTTCCGGCAGGTGTTAAGCATAACTTGACAATTCGTCAAGATAGAGTTGACACTTATGCGGCGCGATCTTACAGGTCGCGGCAATGATCCGGTCATTCAGGAGTCGGGCTCCGGCTGCCTTTTGGCAGTGTGGCGACACGTCACGGATCCGTGCGGACCTCGTTGCCCGAACGCGCCGCGGACTCAACGCGTTGCAGGCCGCCGGTCGCCCCGAGGATATGGATGTACCCGGCTTCAATTTCCATCGTCTTCGGGGCAGGCCGACGCGCTACGCGGTGCACGTCAACGGCCCTTGGTGCCTCACCTTCGGATGGGACGGGGAAGACGTGGTCCTGGTCGACCTGGAACAATGCCACTGATTGCGAACGGGCCTTTTCGCGGCACGTCGGCGCGCCTATATTACCTCTGCCGGTTCGCTGGCTATGGCGATAAACGGTGCGTGGAATAAGCGTAGTGGACCCGGGGGCAGTGCCCGGCGCCTCCACCAGTTTGGCCGCGAAGTGGACAGACCCCCTGAAGGGTAATGTCGGCTTTCAGCCGTATGGGGGCGACACAGGCTCGACACGCGCGGTAAAGACGTATCTTTCGCTCGGCATGGTTCCGCCGTCATCGGGCCATATGACAAGTGCCAATGATAACTCAAAGGTGCTCGCTGTCGCTGCATAAGCGATAAGCGCGGTTCGGGGGGCACCGGGCAACAGAAGCCCCCCACTTCACCCCTCCAGGAACTCCGTCACCACCGCGCAGAACTGCACCGGGTCGTCCTCGAACATGAAATGCCTGGCGCCCGGGATCATCGCGACCCGGGCATCTGGCACGTGTGCCGCCAGCGCACGCAGCACCGCCGGCAATGTGCCCTCGGTATCGGTGCCGCCCACAAACAGCGTCGGCACGCGGATCGACTCGGCATCGGCGCGCGTGAACGGCTGGCGCTGTTCGTTAACCTGGCCCGCGAGCGTGCGTGCATTGTCGCGCCAGGTCTGGCGCACTGCGGCCGGCACGTTGGGCCACGCGCCGGGACCGCCGACAATCTCGCTGAAGATCATCAGCGCGCCCTCGATGTCGCCGGCCGAGATTCGCTCGGCGGTGGCGGTGTAGCGGGTGCCGAACGAAGCCGGAGCGGCCGCCGCGCCGCCCGCCGACAAAGTCGCGTCAAGGTCGCCGCCGGGCTCTGCCAGCACCAGCCGCCGCAGCAGGTCCGGCCGCCGCTGCGCCACGCGGAACGCGATATGGCCGCCACGCGAGTGGCCCATCAGGTCGACCGGTCCGTCATCCATCGCCTCGATGAAGCCGGTCACATCGGCGACGTGCTGCGCGATGGTGTAGTCGGAGCCGATGCCGTCCCAGTGCTCCGGAAAGAAATGCCGCAGGCTGAGTGCGACCACGCGGCGGTGCCGGGACAGCGGTCCGACCACAGGCGACCAGACGCGAAAATCCCCCAGCGTGCCGTGCACGCAGACCAGCGGCGTGCCTTCGCCCAGCTCGAGATACGCCATGTCGTAGCCGTTGATGCGACGGTGCAGCATGCTTGTCCTCCCGCGACAGTCGGGCGCAGCATGGCCGGTGCCGATACGGCGGGAAACCCATCAGGAGCGCGGCGATGAACGATGCAACCAGACACCCCGAAGGCGAGCCCTGGCAATGGTCCGAACCCACCTGGCGGCGTATCGTCGGCCGTGCCCGCGCCGGCCGCAGCCTGCGGCCGAAATCGTGGCCCGAGGGCGCGCGCTGCGCGGTGGCGATCAGCTTCGATGCCGATCATGAGACGATCCCGCTGCGCGATGCCGACGAAAGCCCGATGCGCATCAGCCAGGGTCAGTACGGCAATCGCCAGGCCATGCCGCGCATTCGCAAGCTGCTGGAACGCGAGGCGGTCCCGGCGTCGTTCTTCTATCCCGCGGTATCGGCGCTGCTGCATCCCGAGGAGGTGCGCGCGACCGCCGACGATGGCCACGAGATCGGCATTCATTCCTGGATCCATGAGGCCAACACCACTCTGCCCCGCGAGGCGGAGCGCGACCTGACGTTCCGCGCCGCCGAGACGCTGGGGCGCATCGCCGGCCGCGACCCGGTCGGGATGCGGACCGCGAGCTGGGATTTCTCCGTCAACACGCTCGACATAGTGCGCGAGATGGGGCTGCTGTACGACAGCTCGCTGATGGCGGACGACGACCCGTACGAGCTGGTCGATAATGGTGAGCCGACAGGCATTGTGGAGCTGCCGCCGGAATGGATCCGCGACGATGCGGTATACTACAACTTCGTCCGCTTCTCGGCGCTGCGGCCTTATACGCCGCCGTCGGCGGTAGAGGAGATCTTCACCGCCGAATTCGACGGCGCGTGGGAGGAAGGCGGGCTGTTCCTGCTGACCATGCATCCGCACATCACCGGGCACCGCTCGCGCATGCCGGTGCTGGAACGGCTGATCAGGCACATGAAGGCGCGCGGAAAGTGCTGGTTCGCCACCCACGAGCAGGTGGCGCGCTGGTGCAAGCAGCATGCATGAATTGATCCGCTATTGCTGATTTGCACCGCCGGGGCGCGTTGCGGCACTCTCCCGGCCGAACGACACGTGACAAGGAGCAGCCCCCATGGCCACGATCCCCGACGCCTATCTCGACCTGCTGCAACAGAAGAAGGCATTCGCCGAACTTGCGACCGTGATGCCGGACGGAACGCCGCAGGTCACGCCGGTTTGGTTCGACTACACGGGCGGCGTGATCCGCGTGAACAGCGCCAAGGGGCGGACCAAGACGCGCAACATGAAGGAAGGCGCGCCGGTCGCCCTGTCCATCATGGACCCCGATAACCCATATCGCTACCTCCAGGTGCGCGGCAAGGTCACGCGCGTCAGCGAGGAAGGCGCCAGCAAGCACATCGATTCGCTGGCAAAGAAGTACCTCGGCCAGGACAAATACCCCTGGTCCCGCCCGGACGAAGTGCGGGTGACGTTCGAGATCACGCCGAGCGCCGTGCAGGTGATGGGCTGAACCGACGACGGGAAAAACGTCATGCAGAGCACACAGCAATTCGCCGGCGCGGTGGGCGGACGGGTGGAGATATTGCGTGATCGTTCCGGCATCCCGCATATCTACGCCACCGCCACGCCCGACCTGTATTTCGGTCTCGGCGTCGCGATGGCGCAGGATCGGCTATGGCAGATGGACCGGCTGCGTCGTCGCGCGCTCGGCCGTCAGGCGGAAATCCTCGGGCCGGCCTACGTCGCCAGCGACATCGCGCATCTGACCGTCGGCATCGATCAGATCGCCGCTCGCGAAGCCGATGCACTGGACGAAGCGACTCATCGCATGGTCGCGGCACTGGTCGCCGGGATCAATCGACAGATCGAGCAGATGGAGCACGATCTGCCGCCGGAATTCGGCAGGCTCAACTACACACCCGAGCCGTTCACCGTGCGCGATGTCGTCGCCATTGCCCGCGGTATCTGGTGGTCGCTGAACGGGCGCATCGATCGCATCGTGGCCGCCGAAGCGGCGCGCATGCTGCCGGAAGCGTTCCGTCCGCTGTACCTGACGCCGGAAGCCTCGGAGCATCGCGTAATGCAGCACGCCGCCGGCACCGACGATGCGACCGGCAGCAACAACTGGGCGGTGCACGGCAGCCGGACGGCGAGCGGCAAGCCGGTGCTGTGCGGCGATCCGCATCAGCCGTTCTGGGTGCCATCGAGCTGGTACGAATACGCGCTGCACGGGCCGGAGGATGACGCGGCCGGCGCCGGGCATCCCGGCTTTCCCGGCATGTGGTGGGGCAGCAACGGCAGCATCGCCTGGGCGATCACCAACAATATGGCATCGACGCGCGATCTTTACCTCGAGCAGGTCGATCCCGGCGATCCGCGCCGTTATCGCGACGGCGACAGCTGGCGCGAGTTCGCCGAACGTCAGGTCAGCATCAAGGTGCGCGGCGCGGCGGCGCGCGCGCTGACCATCCGTTCCACGGTGCGCGGACCGGTGGTGAATGCGCTGGTGCCATCGCTGGATGCCGCCGGCGATCCGCCGCTTTCATTGCGCTGGGTCGGCATGGAGCACATCGACGACATTCGCGCCTCGATCGCGATAACGCGTGCGCGCGACTGGGTTGGCTTTCGCGCGGCGCTGCGCGACTGGTCGGTCGCGATATTCAACTTCGTCTATGCCGATGCGAGCGGCCATATCGGCTATCAGATGGCCGGCCGCATTCCGATCCGTGGCCGCGTCGTGCCGGGCTTCCGCGACGCCAACGCGGCGGCGGATCAGTGGCAAGGCACCATTCCGTTCGACGACCTGCCGCACATGTACGATCCGCCCAGTGGCTACGTCGCGAGCGCGAACCAGCGCATCGTGCCGGACGACTGGAAGCAGCCGATCTATGGCGCGTATTCGCAGGGCCACCGTGGCGTGCGGCTGACGCAGGCGTTGGGTGGCAGCGGCACGATGGATACCGCGGCCAACATCACGTTGCAGAACGACGTGAAGAACTGCCGCGCCGAGCGGCTTTGCCCGCACATCCTGCGGCATCTCGGCGGCAGCGAACCGACGTTCGCGCGGGTGCTCGGCGATTGGGACTACCGCTATTCGCTCACCGGCATCGCGCCGACGCTGTTCGAGGCGTTCATGGCGCTGTGGCAGCGCGAGGTGATCGGCCAGCATGTACCCGACCGCTTACTCGACCTGACGCATCAGCAGACCGGTCTCGCGGCCAGCCTGCTGGAGGATCCCGCCATCAGCTACTTCGCGGGCGGCATCGCGCCGCACGTCGCCGCGGTCGCGCGGAGTACGCTCGCGGCGCTGCGCTCGCGGCTTGGCGACGACGAGGCGTCATGGCAATGGGGCCGCATCCATCAGGCACACTGGCACCATCCGCTGGGCGACGCCGCGTTCGACATCGGCCCGCGCGAGGTGGATGGTGGGTCGCACACGCTGCGCAACACCGGCGGCGAACTGCCGCCGCACGCCGCGAGTTCCGGCGCCGAGTACCGCATCGTGGTCGATTTCGCGACGCCGGATTCGTTTCTTGCCGTGCAGAACATCGGCAATTCCGGCGTGCCGGACAGCCCGCACTACCGTGACCAGTTCGAGCCCTGGCTACGCGGGGAGTATCACACCGTGCATCTGCGTCGCGACCGCGTCGAAGCCGATTGCGAGAGCAGATTGGAGATTGAGCCTGCGTGACGCCCCGAATGTCATTCCCGCGAAGGCGGGAACCCAGGCGAGTCGGAACTGACCTTGCCCCTGGGTTCCCGCCTTCGTGGGAATGACGACCAGGGGTTCACCAGCCCCCATCGACGCCGATCGCCTGTCCGGTGACGAACGCCGCCGCATCGGATGCGAGATAGGCGATCATCGACGCCACCTCGTCCGGAGTGCCGAAGCGGCCGACCGGTATCGCCTTGGCGCGCTCGCGGAAGCCGACCTCCAGATCGTCGCCGAATTCGCGCCGGTTGGTGCTGATCGCGCGCGAGGTGCGGATCGGCCCCGGCAGCACCGCATTCACGGTGATGCCGCACGGCGCGAGATCGAACGCCAGCGACTTGGTGAAGCCGACGATCGCCGCCTTGGACGCGGCATAGGCGGTCCGCTTCGCCCCCGGCCGAAACGCGGCACGCGACGAGACGCTGACGATGCGGCCCCATCCCGCGCGGCGCATCGCCGGGACCGCGGCGCGCGACATCAGGAAGCAGCCGCGCGCGTTCACGCCCATGGTCAGGTCCCAGGCCGCGACGGGCACGTCCTCGATCTCGTTGCGATCCGCGCCCTGTGGCGCGCCGGCATTGTTCACCAGGATGTCCAGCCGTCCGTAACGACGCAGCACCTCGTCCACCATGCGCGCGGCATCGGCTTCCACGCTGACGTCGCCCAGCGTGGCCGACGCTGAGCCGCCGTCACGGATAATTGCCTGTACCAGGCTATCGATGCCGGTCCAGCCGGGATCCATGTCGCCCTGCACGTTGTGCTCGTTGGCGACACCGGTCGGCGATACGTCGGACACCACCACGGTCACGCCGGCAGCGGCCAGCGCACGCGCGGCCGAATTGCCGATGCCGACCGGTTTGCCGCACCCGGTGATCAACGCGACACGGGCTTCACTTGGCATGGGACCTCCGATCGATTTGGTTGGCGTTGTTGGCTGGACTATACCGCCAATCGGCACCGGGAGAGGAAGCATGGATATTCTCGAGCATCGCACGCTGGGGGCAGGCGGACCTGCGGTCTCGGCGATCGGCCTTGGCTGCATGTCGCTGTCCGGCATCTATGGCGCCGCCGATGACGCCGCGTCGGAGGAGCTGATCCGTTACGCGATCGACCAGGGCGTCGATCACCTCGATTCATCGGACATGTACGGCTGGGGCCACAACGAACAGGTGATCGGCCGCGCGCTGAAGGGGCGGCGCGACCGCGTGGTGCTGGCGACCAAGTTCGGCCAGACCCAGAACCCGGGCGGTCCGAACGGCGTGAACGGGCGGCCGGAGTACGTGACGCAGGCGTGCGAGGCCAGTTTGCAGCGGCTGGGCGTCGAGGTGATCGATCTTTACTACCAGCACCGTGTCGATCCGTTGGTGCCGATCGAGGACACGGTCGGCGCGATGGCGAAGCTGGTGCAGCAGGGCAAGGTGCGCCATCTCGGCCTGTCCGAGGCGTCGCCGGCGACAATCCGTCGCGCGCACGCGGTGCATCCGATCGCGGCGGTGCAGACGGAGTATTCGCTGCTGTATCGCGAAGAGGCCGAAGAGACGCGGGAGACGACGCGAGGATTGGGGATCAGCTTCGTGGCCTATGCGCCGTTGGGGCGCGGCTTCCTGACCGGTGCGATCCAGACGTTTGCCGATGTCGATGGCCGGCGCGCGGCGCATCCACGATTTCAGCAGCAGAATTTCGATCGCAATAGGGAGCTGGTGGCGGGAATCGAGGCGATTGCGCAGGAGAAGCAGTGTACGCCCGCGCAGCTCACGCTTGCCTGGGTGCTGGCGCAGGGACCCGATGTGGTGGCGATTCCGGGGACGCGCTATCCGCGGCGGCTGGACGAGAACATCGGTGCGCTGCGGGTGAAGCTTACGGCCGAGGATGTGGCGCGGATCTCGGCGGCGATCCCGAAGGGTGCGGCGGCGGGTACGCGGTATCCCGCGGGCGGGATGCAGGGAGTATATGTTTAGGCGGATGGGCAGCCTAAGCCGGCGCCGGCGTCACATAACAAGCAGCAGCAGCAGACTGCCGGCGCCGATCACAGCGCAGTAATAGGCGAACGGGTTCAATGCCCACGCATCATGCTGACGGAAATACCGCATCAGGAACCAGGTGCTGGCATACGCCGTAATGCCGGCGAGCACCGCCGCAACCGCGGCAAGCCCGAAGGTGCCGGCCGGAACGCTCTCGTGCAGCAGCTTCGGCACCTCCAGGACGGTGGCGCCAAGAATGATCGGCGTCGCGATCAGGAACGAAAAATGCGCTGATCCTTCGTGATCGATGCCGCGCAGCAGGCCGCCGACGATGGTGGCGCCGGAGCGTGAGATGCCCGGGATCAGCGCGGTGCACTGCCAGGCGCCGATGGTCAGCGCATCCATCATGGTGAGGCTGGCGAGCGGCCGGTGGCTGTGCCCGCGCAGCTTCTCACCGGCCAGCAACAGCACCGCATTGACCATCAGGAACACCGCGGCGACCACCGGCGTGCCGAACAGGCCGCGGACGAACTTCTCCAGCAGGAAACCGACGATCACCGCCGGCACGGTGGCGATCACGATCAGCAGGAACACACGCCGGCTCTCGCTGATCTGATGCGCCGATGCGAAACCCAGCACGCCGGTCGCCAGCGACCACCAGTCGCGCCAGAAGAACAGCAACAGCGCAGCCGCGGTGCCCAGATGCAGCATCACCAGAAACGGCAGGAACTCGGGCGAGCGCTGATCGAGCGGCCAGTGCAGCAGCGCCGGCAGCACCACGGCGTGGCCGAGGCTGCTCACCGGGAACAGTTCGGTCGCACCTTGCAGGATGGCGATGACGATGGCCTGTAGCGCGCTCATGCCGCGTTCCTGACCGAAGGTGGCGGATTCGGCAAGGCCAGCGCGGTCAATCGTTCATCGGATACGCTGCCATCAATCGTTTCTGGCGCCGCCACAGTCGATACAGTGACCTCAAGCCGCATGGTCGGTGGCCGCGTGCGCGGTTCGCCGCACCGATGCGGAAGGCCGCACCGTAGTGGAAGAACTGCGCGCTCCAGGCGTCGCGCAGCGTGGTGTTCGGGTCCCAGACATGCGTCGCCTCGGAGCCGACACCGTTGATCTCGATGATGCGGAAGCCCTGGCCGCGCAACAGTGCCGCCAAAGATGCAAACCGCACATCGATGCGGCCGAAGTGGGAACCCGGCGTCGCGCGCGCGACACGTTCGAAGGCCTGCGTCAGCGCTGGCGTCACCAGGCGCGTTCCGTCCTCGAAGATCGACCCCTTGCAGTGATTGCCGACGAACACCAGGCGAACGCGCTCGCCCTGCCGTGGCACTTCGTGCAGCCGGTGCGCCAGCCGCGGCAGATAAAGCTGCTTCACGCGTCCTGCCCGTGGATCGGTCATGATCAGTTGGCGCAACGTCGATCTGCCGTCCCCGGTGACCACCGGCGCATGCTTCAACGTGACCGACGTGATCCGCCCCGCCGGCTCGTCCGGGTGGCGCACGTAGAAGATGCCGGCCTCGCCCTCGTCGGCGATGAATTCCTGCACGACGATCCGTTCACCGCTGGGGAACTCCTGCAGATAATGCGCAAGATCGTTTCGGCTGCGCAGCAGGCGCACGCCGGTACCATTGCAGCCGACTTCCGGCTTGGCGACGACGGGATAGGCGACGGCCGCAACTTCCATTGCCCTCTCGGCCGCCTCGATAGCGCCGGGCTGCGCCTCGATGCTGGTGTAGCGCGCGAGCAGAGCGCGCATCGGTCCCTGTACCTGTTGCAGGGTCTCGAGCTTCGATTCGCCGCAGAGACCGCCTGCCGTGATGGTCGGGTTCGCCGCGGTCGGCAGGCTGAAATCGCCGTAGCGAATGCCGAGAGCGATCCAATGTACCACCACCGGAGCATAGAACAACCAATCCGGCCAGAATTCGAAGAACGACAGCGTTCGTTCGCGCGCGGATCGTCGCCTGGTGGCCGCGGCGTCGAGTGCGGTCCCCAGCCTCATCGCCGCTTGCTCTGCAGGCCGGCGGCGGTGAGCCGGCCGGCAACGATGATGAACAGCGCGAAGCCGGCCGCCCCGGCCCAGCGCCAGGCCCCGAAATGCTCCATCAGCACGTCTCCGATGCGCAGCGACACGCCGAACAGCAGCGACGTCCAGCAGACGGTGGCGATCACCACCGCCAGCGCGAACTGCCGCAGATCGGCGCCGACGAAGCCACAGGTGGTGTAGGTCGGCAGCCGCATTCCCGGCAGGAAGCGGCTGACCAGAACGACTCGGAACACGCGGCCATCAAGCCAGGCGCGAACGACCTCGCTGCGCTGCGGCGGCAGAAGTCGCCCGACCAGAGGCAGACGCGTCGCGAGGTATCCCAGGCCATAGAGCCCAAGATCGCCGAGGGCGATGCCCACGTAGAGTGAGGCCAATGCCAGTGCGACGGACAGGCTGCCCTCACTGGCCTGCATCGCGGCCAGCACGGTCGCCGCATCCTCCAGAATAAAGGTACCGAGTACGATGGCGGTTGCCTGGAGCAGCGGATGATGGCCGGCCCACGCCAGCAGCGAGGCGATCGAGTTTCCGAGCATCACGCGTCCGGAGATTGGCAGGCAGACGCAGCCTGCGAAGTGTGCATAACTCCAAGTGAGCCGCTACGCGCCATCATGAGTGCGTGAACAGCGACACCAAACAGTCGTCCGGTTCGCCGGGTTGGCCAATCGTGACATTGCCGGGCATGATCGCGCGCGCATGGCGCAGCATCACCACGACCACGCGCACCATCACGCGCAGCCTGGGCACGGGCATGATCGCGCCTTCGCCATCGGCACGGCGCTGAACCTCGGTTTTGTCGCGGCAGAGCTCGCGTTTGGTTTGGCGGCCAATTCGATGGCGTTGCTGGCCGATGCCGCCCACAATTTCGGCGATGTGCTGGGCCTGCTGCTCGGCTGGGGCGCCGCGTGGCTTGCGCGTCGGCCACCCACGCGCCGGCGTACCTATGGCTGGGGACGCAGCTCCATCCTGGCGGCGCTGCTGAATGCCACGATCCTGCTGATCGGCGTCGGGGCGATCGGTGTGGAGGCAGTGCGGCGCCTGCTCTCGCCGGCGCCGGTGATCGAGACCACGGTGATCCTGGTTGCCGCAGCCGGCATCGTGGTGAATGGCGCCACAGCTATGCTGTTCCGGCACGGCCGCGGCGCGGACATCAACGTACGCGCACAGTTTCAGCACATGGCGGCGGATGCCGCCGTCTCAGGCGCCGTCGTGGTGGCCGGAGCGTTGATCCTGCTGACCGGCTGGCTGTGGCTCGATCCGCTGGCGAGCCTCGGCATCGCCATTGTCATCGTCGTCACCACCTGGGGCCTGCTGCGCGAATCGATCGATCTGGCGATGGATGCGGTGCCCGGCGGCGTGGCGCACGATGATGTGCAGGAGTATCTGGCCTCGGTGCCTGGTGTGCTGGAAGTACACGATCTGCACATCTGGGGACTCAGTACGACACAGACTGCGTTGACGGCACATCTGGTGTTCGCCGATGCCTCCGCCGAGAACCGGCTGCATGACGTGACCGCGGAACTGCGCGATCGCTTCGGCATCGGCCACGCAACGTTGCAGATCGAAACCGACGCCGATGCCGAGTTGTGCCGGCTGCGGCCGCATGACGTGGTGTAACGCATGAGCCGCGTGGTCCTGGTGACCGGTGCCGCCAGCGGGATCGGCGCCGCGGTGTGCCGCGCACTGGCTGCGCCCGGCGTCGCGCTGCTGGTGCACACGCGGAAGAACCGCGCCGGCGCGGAGCGTGTGGCGGTCGCGGCAAGGGCGGCCGGCGCGGCTGCGGAAGTTGCGCTCGGTGACCTTGCCGACGCCACAGTGGCAAACGCGCTGGTGGCGCAGGCGGTCGCGGGATTCGGCGGGTTGGACGTGCTGATCAGCAATGCCGGCTTCGCCGATCGGACCGCGTTCGCCGAGGTGACGGATGCCGCGATGACCGCGTCGGTGGAATCGATCCAGGGCGCATTCTTTCGCCTCGCGCGTGCTGCCGTGCCGCACCTCAAGGCGGGGCGCGATGCGCGCGTGGTGGCGGTGTCGAGTTTCGTTGCCCACGCGTTTCGCACCGACACCGCGGTGTTCGCTGCGTCCGCCGCGGCGAAGGCGGGGCTGGAGGCGCTGGTGCGCGCGCTGGCGATCGAACTGGCGCCATCCGGCGTCACGGTGAACGCGGTGGTGCCAGGCTTCATCCGCAAGGACCCCGGCGCGCACGCTGCGATCGATCCGGACCGGCTGCGCAGGCAGGTTGCCAGCGTGCCGCTCGGGCGGGTGGGATTGCCGGACGAGGTGGCGGCGGCGATCGCGTTCCTGGCGTCGCCGGCGGCGGCCTACATCACCGGACAGGCACTGCACGTCGATGGCGGCCTGGTCATCTGACCAGCCGCGGACCAAGCGGCTGCAGCACACGGATGCCGGGGGTGCCGGCGAGCAGGTCGGCCTGATCGGGCGGCATCACCGCGAGGCCGCGACGGCGCACGGTTTGGTCGAGGCCGATCGCCTCCAGCCAGCGCAGATCGGCGTCGCGCGGCAGTGATGATTCGCAGTTGCGCTCGACCACGACGAGACGCGCGTCCATCGGCACATCTGGCGTGTGATCGAGCCCGCGGAACAGGTTGCGATGCCAGTTGGCCATCCTGGTCTGCCATTCGCCGGTGTTCGAAGGCCCGGCCTGGCGGCGATAGGCGTCGGAGGTGAACGCCTGAGGACCGTCGACCTCGTGCAGCGCGACGAACGGCGCGGCGGCGGCGTGGATGCACTCGAAGCGCTGGCTGGCGTGGATCCCGGGGATCGCCAGCAGCCGGTGCTGATGCGCGACGTACCACGCCTCCCATTCCGCGCGGCGGTCGGTATCCAGCAGCGCCATCTCAACCATGTAGATCATGCTGGCCTCCGCTCGCCGTCATCCAGGCACTGATATGAGGCACCTATACCGCGCCGGCGCGGTAAAGCGGTTTTTTCTGCGGTCGGTATCGCCGATTCAGGGCGGCGGGGCCGGCCATGGCTGGCCGGGTGCGTGACGTCTCGATGGTCAGGCGAGGGCCTCGGGTCAAGCCCAAGGGTAAAGTTCAGGGTGGGCCGGTGGTGGGCGCTGTCAGTCGCGGGCGTGCCGCGGGCCATTCGGGTTCCGTACGGTCGGAGCCGAGACCGAACAACCGCCTGCGCAGGCTCGGGAGGAAGCAGGCGAGGCTGCCGCCATAGATGATGATGGCCCGGCTCAGCTCGTCCCAGAATGCGCGGTCGAGCTGGCCGGGCAAGACGCCGAGATCGCGGCAGATATCGGCGATGACGGCGCCGACCGGGCGGCGACGCACCTCGGCGGCGATTTCCGCCTCCGTGGGCAGGCGCGCGAGACGCGGGTCCTCGGTGGGATCGGCGCTTTGGGATTCGGGCGCGGCGTCCGGCGGCGCGACCTGCCGGGCGGTGCGAGGCCCGGACGTTGCGGGCAGGCGGATCGGCGTGGGCGCGAGGTCCTGGCCGCGTGCGGCGCGCCGGCACAGCCTGGCTTCCAGTGCCGCGGCGCGACGCAGACCACAGGTGATGCGGGCGAGGATGACGGCGAGATCGATGGTGCCGAAGGGTCTGTCGAAGTGGGAGAAGCCTGGGGCAGCGGCGCGCTGCTGAACCGTGCCGGCGATCTGCTTGCCGTAGTCGATCAGTTTGCGGACGACGCTGAGGACGCGGCCGATGGCGCCAGACACCCCCGAATTGCCTGATACGGTTCGGGGGCTGTGGGCGGCGCGGGAGCTTGGGCATCGGCGGACATGAACGTAACAAGAACACGAGCCGTGGTGGATGTCAAGGAATATATTCAGCCGCCTCCGATGCCACTCTTTGACTGCCTCTCTCGGCGCCACCTTTGGTATGACGATTTCATACCCTGTGCCAGAGATCGCCCAACCAAAGGATTCCTTCGCGCCGGGGATCGAGAAACGTACCAGCCGCCCAGGCGAATTACATCGATGCCCTGGTCGAGGCCGGCACCTATGCCTCGGCCCGCGATCTTTCCCGACTCCAGGCAGACGATCGTGCATATGGTTGCCGAGGGCAATCTTGTGGGGGTATGGGGGACGTACGAAGGCACGCAGCGAGGGCCGATCGGGCCGCTGCCAAGTTCGGGCGCCAGGACGCATTTTAACTTTGGCGCGGTGTTCCGCATGGCCGACGGCAAGATCGCCGAGTGGTGGATCACCTGGGACAATTTGACGATCCTTCAGCAACTCGGCCATATGTCGAGTGGTTGAGACCGAAGCCACCCAAGGATACCCGTACCGGACACGCGCTACAGAACCCTGACATCTTTACGCGCACCCGACACATCGACGCGCGCTGGGTAGACATTTTGAGGGCACGGAAGCCAAGCCTCTGGCCATCTACACGCCATCAAATTGCTGGAGGGGAAAGGCCCTGTCGAAGGATTTGCCCTGATAGAGTTCCCCGACACGGGATCTGCCGGTCGGTGGTATGAGAGTGCCGCCTATCAGGCGATCAAGCAGTATCGGGTCGGCGCTGCCGACGTTGAGGTGATCCTTGTCGATGGTGGCGCAGTCGCCGCCGAAGACCGGATGCCTAACACGAAGAGGAACGTGCGAAACTCTTGATTTATGCTCTATCGCTGCCGTTCGTGCTTTTCGATTGCGGGGCCCATTAGCGTCCAGCAAAATATGGCCGAAAACCATGACGGATTGAGACCGCTCCGGGCAGCACCCGAATATAGGCGCGGTGATCCACGCCCCCGCGCCCCTCGTGTTGGTCTATACTCTCCCGTGCCGGTCCGCCGCCATCGCTCTGCGAGGCGCAACCGTGGGTTGCTTGTTGGGCCGCCAACTTTCCCCCAGGATAATCGTAACGAATTGTAATCACCGGCCCTCTAACGGCGGCGAGGGGAAACAAATGCGCTTTCTCTTACTCATCGGCGGACGTCGGACGCTGTGCTGCATCGCCCTTGGTCTTGCGCTCTGTCTTCCCATG
>DASXNR010000238.1:0-19068 GCA_036494925.1 Acetobacteraceae bacterium | reverse complement strand
GCACGATCTCATTCCAGCTCGACGCCGGATGCACGTTGACCTCGATCACGCCGGGATCGGGAGTGACCGAGAAGTGCAGCAGACCGGCATCGCGCGGCGGCAGGTAGCCTTCCAGGACTACCTTGCGTCCCAGTTCCTCGGCGGTGTCCTCAACCGCGGCGGCCAGCATCAGCCAGTCCTCGGACGCGTAGAGCGGGGGGAAGAACACGTGGATCACCCCGTCGCGCGGCTCGACGCAGAGGGCGGTGCGGACCAGATCGGGTTCGTCACTGCCCATGACCGGAAGGTCCTGCACGATCGGGCGGAACCCCTCGGCGCCGGCACCCATGGGCGATGCGGCATGAGCGAAAGCCTGGCGCGGCGGCAAGGGCGCGCGGGGGGCGAACGGATCAGGTTCGGTCTCGTGCTCGATCCGGTCCGGATCTTCCCACGGCAGGCTCTCCAGCGGCAGCCGATAGCCGATCGGCGAATCACCGGGCAGCAGGAACAGTGCGCCGCCACGAAAGTACCATCTGCCGCTCTGCCACACCCGCACATCGTCGCGGATGGCCCGGCGCAGCGGCAGCACGGAACCGACAGGCGAGGCCACGCCCTGGCCGAACACGCGTGCCAGCCGTGCCCGCTCCAGCGGGTTCGCGAGCTTCGCATCCTCGACCAGGACATTCTCCGGCAGGCGATGTTCGCGCCATAGGTAATAGTGCACGTCCTCATAGGCTGGATTGACCAGCGACGGATCGACCTGCAGTCGCTCCGCCAGCGCGGCGCAGAAGCGGTGCGCGTCTGCCGCGGTCGCGGTATCGGTGTCTTCCGCCGATGCCAGCAGAGCCGGATCGCGCCATACCGGTTCGCCGTCCGTGCGCCAATGCGCATAGAGCGCCCAGCGCGGCAGTTGCTCGCCCGGATAGTGCTTGCCGGACACGTTCTGCAACGCGGACCCAGGCGCCCAGCGCTCGCGCAGCCGACGCATCAGCTTCTCGGCCAGGCGCTGCTTGGTCGGACCAAGCGCATCGGTGTTCCATTCGGGTTCGTCGAAATCGGCGGCGGCGACGAAGGTAGGCTCGCCGCCCATGGTGAGCCGGACATTGCCCGCGGCGAGCGCCCGATCCACCGCGGCACCCATCGCCAGGATGTCCTGCCACTGCGCCTCGCGGTACGGCTTGGTGACACGCGGCGTCTCCCGCACCCGCGCCAGCCGCATATCGAAGCCGAATTCGGTCTCGCATTGCTCGACCGCGCCGGTGATCGCCGCGGCGGATTGCGGATCGGGCGTGGCTGCCAGCGGGATATGGCCCTCGCCGGTCAGCAGGCCGGAGGTCGCGTCCATGCCCACCCAGCCGGCACCCGGGAGATACGCCTCCGCCCAGGCATGCAGATCGGTGAAGTCGGAGGTGGGCCCTTCCGGCCCTTCCAGCGGCTTAACGTCGCCCACCAGCTGGATCAGGTATCCCGACACGAAGCGCGCAGCGTAGCCGAGCTGGCGCAGCAAGTGCACCAGCAGCCAGGCGGAATCGCGGCAGGAGCCCTTGCCTGCGGCCAGCGTCTCCTCGGGCGTCCACACACCCGGCTCCATGCGGACGATGTAGGCGACATGGCTCTGCACCAGTCGGTTGAGCGCGACCAGCATGTCCACCGTGCGCTGTTCGCCGCGTGGTACCGTGTCGAGCAGCGCCCGCAGCTTCGGCCCCGTCGGCGCCAGGCGACGGAACGGTGCCAGCTCCTGCTCGAGCAGCGGGTCATAGCCGAACGGCCAGGTTTCGGCTTCCGGTTCCAGGAAGAAATCGAACGGATTGATCGTCGCCATGTCGGCCACCAGATCGACCGTGACGTCGAAATGCGTGACGCGCTCGGGAAACACCACGCGCGCCAGGTGATTTCCCTGCGGGTCCTGCTGCCAGTTGATGAAATGCGGCTGCGGCTCGACCCGCAGTGCATACGACAGGACCGGTGTCCGTGCGTGCGGCGCCGGGCGCAGGCGGATCGTCTGCGGCCCGAGGGTAACCGCACGATCGTAGCGATACGTCGTGCGGTGGGTCAGCGCGACGGAGAGCGGCATATGATCGGCTTTGCTGATTCAGGTGCAGACGCGGTAGCCGATCATTCTGCGGCGGATTGTGCGATGCAGCAAGGAGCTGCGGGCGTCCCTACGTGGATGTCGCCGCAGACGCCAGCGCACCGAGCGCGGCAGCCAACCCGCCGACCACCGCGTCTGTCGCGTGGTCCAGCTTGTGCCGTTTCGCGAGCCAACCGGGATCATTGTAGGAAAGCCACGTGCTGCCCGACGCATCCTGCCAGACCAGTGCCTTCAGCGGCAGGTCGATGCCGATCGTCTGATCCGCCTGCATCAGTGGCGTGCCACCCCTGGCATTACCGAAGATCAGCAGCTCGGTTGGCCGCAGCGACAGTCCCACCGCTGCCGCGCCCGCGGCATGATCGATACGCGCAAATACCGTCATGCCCTTTGCCCTGACCTCGGCTTCGAGCCTGCTCATGGTATCCGCTGGCCCGTGGCTGCTGCGAACCGTGGTCAGTCCGTCTGCGGCCATTGTCAGCCTATGGCCTTGCTCTTCGCTTCGATCGCGCCGAGCAGATCCTTCCAGGACTCGACAAACCCCTTGGCGCCGTCGTCCTGCAGTTGCCTGGCCAGCGCACCGACATCGATGCCGGCGCGGGCGATGCTCGCCAGCACCTGCTCGCAATCGTCGCCATCCCGGCGCATCGGCCGGTCGACCACGCCGTGACCCGAGAAGGCAAGCAGCGTCTCCTCCGGCACCGTGTTGACGGTGTTCGGCGCCGCCAGCGCGCCCATGTAGAGCACGTCGGAGGCCTGCGGATCCTTGTTGCTGGTGCTGGCGAACAGCAGGCGCTGCGGCCGCGCCCCCTGCCCTTCCAGGCGCTGCCACCGGTCCGTTTCGAGCAGATCGCGATACGCCTTGTAGGCCTGCTGCGAGATGGCAATGCCGAGCCGGTCGCGCAGATCGCCGGGCAGCTTGTCCATCGTCGCCCTGTCCCAGCGACTGACGAACAGCGACGCGACCGAGCGCACATCCGGGCTGCGGCCCTCCGCGACGCGACGTTCCAGCCCGCGCATGTAGGCGTCCGCGGCCCTGACATAGTCATCGCGCGAGAACAGCAGTGTGACGTTCACCGGCACGCCCGAGTAGATCGCTTCCTCGATCGCGGGCAATCCCTCGATGGTGCCGGGAATCTTGATGAACAGGTTCGCGCGATTAGCCTTGCCGTGCAGCGCGCGCGCCTCGGCCACGGTCCTGGCCGTGTCATGCGCCAGCAGAGGCGACACCTCGAGCGAGACGAACCCGTCCACCCCGGCGGTCCGCTGGTGGATCGGAGCGAACAGATCGGCGGCCTTGGTGAGATCGGCGATCGCCAGCTCGAAGAACAGCGCCTCATCCGACTTCCCCGCCGCGACCAGCCGCCTGATGTCGTCATCGTACGAATGGCTGTGCGCCACGGCGTGATCGAAGATCGTCGGGTTCGAGGTCAGCCCGGTCACCGACAATTCGTCGATATAGCGTTGCAAGGTGCCGCTGGTCAGCAGATCGCGGGTGATGTTGTCGAGCCACAGGCTCTGGCCCAACCCGTGCAGCTTCTGTGTTGCTTTCACTCTCGTCTCCCTTCCTACCGCTGTACCAGATCGGCGAGTTCGTATTTGACCAGATCGCCGATATGGGCGAGCTGGACATCGCCGTGCGGATACTGTGCCAGTATCTCCGGATCGGTGGCGTAGTGACCCTGCTGCGGAAACACCGTGGTCAGCCGCTCGCCCCAGACCTTCTTCATGCTGTCGAGGATGCGCAGCTTGTCGTCGATCATCACGTAATGCCTGGCGGGATACAGCCGCTCGACGTCGTCCAGTTGCTCTTCCTTGTGGATGAAGATCAGCACATGGCCGTCGAATGCCCGCCACAGGCCGGAGCGGTCCACCTTGCGCGGTTGGAACACCGCATCGCCGTCGGACAGGATGACCACCGGCGCCCACTGCTGCGCCCGCTTCACTGCATCCAGTGCGCCGCTGTACAGCCGGTCGGCGAACGGATAGTCCACCAGCCAGTTGGAAATGCGCAGCAGCCGCGGATCGTGCAGGTCCTCGAGCCGGTAGCGTTCGAGCGCACCCAGGTAGTCCGCGTAGCCGAGTTCACTGCGCAGCGCTTCGAAGATCTCCCAGTACCGGTTGCGTGCGGCGGTGCCGTGCTCGATGCCGATGTGCACGTCCAGATCGGCCTGCACGCGGTCGTTGTTGAGCAACGTGTTGTCGACGTCGAACAGGAAGACAATGTCGTGCATCGTTCCGCTCCTTGCTAAGCCTGACCGCGCGCCATCGCCTGTTTGGCGGCAGCGACGACACGGTCCGCGGTGAAGCCGAAATGCTCCGCCACCACCTTGATCGGCGCCGACATGCCGAAGGTGTGCATGCCCAGCATTACACCTGCGGAGCCGGCGTAGCGCTGCCAACCCAGCGTCGAGCCCTCCTCCACCGTCACCCGCGCGGTCACCGCAGGCGGCATGACACTGTCACGATACCCAGCCTCCTGCTCCTCGAACAGCTCCCATGACGGCATGCTGACGACGCGCGCCGCGACGCCCTCGCCGGCAAGCCGTTCGCGCGCCGCGAGGCACAGCGAAACCTCGCTGCCGCTGGCGATGAGAATGGCATCCGGTTTGCCGCCGGCCGCATCCGCCAACACATAGGCACCCTTCGCCAGACCGGCCGCCGGCGCGAATTGCGTGCGATCGACGATCGGCAGCGCCTGGCGCGAACAGATCAACGCCACCGGCCGATGCTGCCGTTGCATGATGAACCGATAGGCCTCGGTCATTTCGTTGGCATCCGCGGGACGGATCACGACCATGCCAGGGATCGCGCGCAGGGAGATCAGTTGCTCGATCGGCTGATGTGTCGGTCCATCCTCACCGAGGCTGATCGAATCATGCGTCCAGATGTGCAGTACCGGCAGATCCATCAGCGAAGCCAGCCGGATCGAGCCGCGCGCATAGTCGGTGAAGATCAGGAACCCGGAGCCGAAGGCGCGCAGGCCGGTCAGCGTCATGCCGTTGACGGCAGCGCACATCGCGTGCTCGCGCACACCGAAGTGCAGGTTTCGGCCATGGTGGTCGCCGAGTGCGCCACCCGCCTGGAAGTCGCCGGCGGCGCCGAAGGTGAGCCGCGTCTTGGTGCTGGGTGACAGATCCGCCGCGCCACCGATGATCCACGGAATCCGCTCGGCCAGCGCATTCAGCACCTTGCCCGAAGCATCGCGTGTCGAAAGCCCGGAGGCGCTGGGCGGGAAGCTCGGCAATGCCGTCTCCCACCCGGGCGGCATCCCGCGCGTGCCGATGCATTCGAGCTGATCCGCGAGATCTGGATACTCGGCACGATAGCGCGCGAACATCGCCTGCCATGCGCCGCGCAGCCCCGCGCCGCGGGCGCCTAGCTGCGCGGCGAAGTGCTCGCGAACCCCGTCGGGAACCACGAACAGCTGCGCCGGATCGAAGCCGAAGAACTGTTTGGTCAGTGCCACTTCCGTGTCGCCGAGCGGTTCGCCATGCGCCTCGGCCGAGTCATGCTTGTGCGGAGCGCCGTAGCCGATATGGCTGTGCACGACGATCAGCGTTGGCCGATCGTGGGTCTGCCGGAAGGCCCCATACGCCTGTTCGAGCATGGTCGTGTCGTTGGCGTCGGTCACCCGCCGCACGTCCCAGCCATAGGCCATGAAACGCGCCGCGACGTCCTCAGTGAACGCAAGGTCGGTGTGGCCCTCGATGCTCACGCGGTTGCTGTCATAAATCCAGCACAGATTGGCCAGACGCAGGTGGCCGGCTAGCGAGGCGGCCTCGCTGGCGATGCCTTCCATCATATCGCCGTCGCCGCACAGCGCGTAGACATCGAAGTCGAACAGATCGAAGCCTGGACGGTTATAGGTGGCGCTCAGCCACTGCCTGGCGATCGCCATGCCGACGCTGGTCGCCGCTCCCTGACCGAGCGGACCGGTGGTGGTCTCCACGCCCGAGGTCCAGCCGTATTCCGGGTGTCCGGGGCATCGGCTGCCGGCCTGCCGGAACGTCTTGATGTCGTCGAGCGTCACGGCATCGCGCCCGATCTGCTCGTAGCTCGGGTTCGCCGCCTTGATGCCCGCGAGGTAGATCAGGCTGTACAGCAACATCGACGCATGACCGCTGGACAGCACGAAGCGGTCGCGGTTGATCCAGCCCGGATCCGCCGGATCGTAGCGCAGCACGCGCTGCCACAGCGTGTAGGCGGCCGGTGCGGCGTCCATCGGCGTGCCGGGGTGCCCGGATTTCGCCTTCTGCACGGCGTCCACCGCCAGCATCCGCATGGTATTGATCGCAAGTTGATCCATATTCCGCTGTTCTGGCATGCCTTGACCTCGCGTGTTGATGACGGTGCCGCGACCGGGCGATGGCGGCGAATGATGCGCCCTTCTCATTCCTACCGGTTGATCACTTTGCCGATACCCAGCCCCTCGCTCGTATGACGCAACGACGCTATTCCGCAAACACGACCGTGGCTGGCGGCAATGTATTGTAGAAAATCGCGATCGTCTCACCCACTCCCAGTTTGAAGGCGCCCGCCCTGGACCCGGTGTCCCCGCCGTCGATCCGGATCGCCGCGACGTCGCCTCCGCTCACCACGATGGTCTTCGGCGTGTGACGAACCGTGTACTGCGTCCCGCTGACCGGCGCCGGGGTTCCCGCCGCGGTCTGATTGGTCAGATCAGCGCCGCTCGACGGCCACGGATCGGCGATCACGCCCACCGGGTTGTAACCGAAATTGTTCACCACTGACGAGCCCATACCCGCCAGCAGCATTCCGCTTCCAGGCGGTATGTGGTTGGCCACGATCCGCCAGTCGTCGGAACTGCCGTGCATGGCGACAGCGGGAGACTGGCCAATCGCTCCGATGTTGTTGCCGGAGACCAGGACGCGCGCCGCATTGGTCAGATCGATGGCTGCTCCGGCAACGACGGCGTTCGCATTGTCAATGATGTTACCCGATATGACGATGTCGTTGTTCGATCCGCCATTCGCGATCGCCGCCCCGTCGCAATTCTTGATGACGTTGCCGGTGACGGTGTGGTTGGACGTGCCTGCCGAGTCGAAGTAGATCCCCGTACCCGCCTGGTTGCCTGCCACGGCCCTCACGTTCGCGACCATGTTGCCGGTGATGACGGCGCCACTCGATACCGGGCCGAATATCATGATGCCGCGCCCGACGGCCTGTAGCACCGAGCAACCGACCACGGAGCAGTTGCGGCCGCGCATCTGGAAGCCGTTTAGCCCGGATGAGGCCGTTGCCGGCACGCCGCCGTCCACGACGCAGCCGATGAACGTGACGTTCTCCGCCGGCTGATGGGTGTCGAAATGGGCGGTGTCGGTGAGCATCGATGTACAGTTGGCAACGACGATATTGCGCTGCACCCCATTCTGGTTGGTTCCGCTGCTGCCGCCGGTCGTGACCGCATGGCGGGTATGGGAAAAGCGGCACAAGCTGATGCACACGTTCTGCGAAGCCCCCCCGACCGCAATTCCGTAGCGTTCGTTGGCGGGGTTGGGCGGATCTACCGGCACGATGTCATTGATGTGGTGAATATAGCAGCCAGAGATCGCCGAGTTGCGCACCGATTGAATCTGTATCCCGGTGAAATAAGCGTCATGCACCTCCAGCCGTTCGATCTGCAGGTTCTCGACGAAGCGGAAATGGGTGAATCCGACTCTCAGGTTCGACGATAGCGCCAGCGTGGTGAGCGAGATATCCGCGACCCTGATGTTCTGTAGCATCGTAATGCGAACCACCTGCGCCAAATCGGCCTGGATGTATGCGTCTGCGACCTGGTCGTCCATCGTGATCAACCCGGTGGCCGCATCGACGGCCACGATCCGCTTCACCTCGCCGGCGTGTTTCGCCGGTATTTCCGTATCCACGCTCCTGTCCGAGTACAACAGCACATAATCGCCGGCGCTGAACGAAGACGCGTCTCTCGGAGACGTCTGAATGCTCAGGCCTCCCCTGACGGCATCGGCGACCAGGGCCCGCGGCGTTCCATCCAAGGCGGTGCTGAAGGCCTGCAACACCGGCGTGTTGCCGGTCATCGAGCCGTCGGCAACGAACGCGGTAATTCCCATTCCTTCGCCCTGGATATGAATATTGCTTTGCCGTATTTGAATGGTAGCCGAAATCGGATACACGCCAGCCTTCACAAAAATCTTGCCTCCCGAGACGGGAAGCGCGTCAATCGCCGCCTGCAGCGTGGCGAAATCGCCCTTGGTCGGGTCCTGGCTTACGACATAGGTGGATTCGTACCTGTCTACGGGAGCCTGGGACATGACACTCTCCCCTGTTTTCCTTCGCGAGCGTCCTGGGCGCGGCGGAAAATTGCAACGGCCTCCGCTTCGTCGTTATGATAGCGCACAAGGAGAGGAAACCATGGGCACGACGACCACCGCAACCGGCATCGCTGTCATCGCGGCTGACATCACGCCGCCCACTCCGCCCGCGCAACGTCCCGGAACCGCCGCGCAGAACTTCCTGCAGACGATCGAGCAGGCGCTGAACGGACTGTTCGTGCTGAAGATCACTACCGTCATCGGAGCCGTGCACATCGACGGCGAAGGCACCGACACGATGGTCAGGCTGCGCAATCCAGACGAGGGCGACGGCATGATGACCGAGATCAACCTGCTCACCGGCAAGATCAACAACGTGATCTCCAGTTCGCTGGCCACCGGGCCGCTGGCGAGCTTCCGGGATTTTCATTCGGCTCAGGTGGAGCGCAGCCAGGCCATCGTGCTGGGCAACCTCGGGGAACTCCAGAAGCTTGCCGCCTCGCTGCTGCCGCCGCGGCGCTGACAGAGCGTAGACCCGGATGGAACCCCTCGGCGACATCGCCCGCAATCTGCTCAATCTCGAAGTCAACACGATCCTATGCGACGGCATAACCGCGGAAAAGATGCCCGGCGTTGCCGATGCGCTGACCAACATTGCGCAGCGCTACCAGCGTTTCCTGCGCAACCGCATGACCGAACTGCAGCAGGCCGGCATCGAGATCAGCACCGCTCTGCCCGGAATCATCGCCAGCGGCGCGCGGATCGAATTCGAGGACTGGCAGGTGCAGGCAGCCGACCTCGCGACATTCGAGGCGCTGCGCCGTGCCGCCCAGTGCTGCATCGCGGCACTGCACGGTCAGCCGTTGCATGACTGGGGATCCCAGGAGATCATCTTCGACCGGATCCGCGGCAACGCCGAGCAGATCAAGGCAATCTATCGCGGCCTGGGACAGGCCGACATCGCAGCGGATGCCGTCAGCATCGATGTCGGCGGCTCGCTCGTTCGACCTCAGACCGCCGCGCCGACGCCACTGCTGAGCCAGGGCGAAGTCGTGCTGGTGCGCAAGATCTGGGAGGTCGGCACCGAGGAGATCGCGATGCAGACGGTGGTCCTGATCGATGGTGATGTATTCAACCGCATCCAGTCCGGCTGGCAGACCGACGCCGAACAGGCGTTGCATGCGCTGCATCGCCAGGCGGTCGAGACATCCGTCGCGCAATGGACGAACCTGTTCCGCATCGCCGCCGAGTTGATCGGATCGGTGTTCCAGGGATTTTTTCGCAGCACTCCGCCAGGCCCGGATTCCGTCCCGGGAAGCGCTTAGCCGCGTCCTGGATCGCTTTCGTCACGCCGGCTCCATGCTGCGGCGCGGCAGCTACGCGTCATTCAGGGCAGATTTCGAACTGCTTGCCGACCTGCTGTTGAAAGGCGGCCTTCTATTGGTCATCGACGATGCGGCGGGCGCGCCGGCCGCTCGCGTGTTGATTCAACCCGACGCCGACATTTTGTTGTCCGTCAATCGCAGCAGCCTGGTTGATCCTGCGCTGTCAGCACGGATTCGCGATGCACAGCGAGTCATGTCCGCATGGCTTGCCTCAGCGTCGCGACCACTCGATGCGATGTGGACCTTCACGCACGTCGTCGCTGCAGTTGTCTACCTGGCAATCGCGCGGCAGCTGGTCGCCGGTATTCAGCATTGGCTCGTGCAGACTGCGGTGGCCATGGGCATTGTTCTGCTTGGGACGCTGGTTGCAGCGATCGTGCGCCGCGTGCTGCTGCGGTGGTTGCTGCGTCACCTGTGAACCGGATCACCTGCTGCTCGCGGAAGCGCTTGCATTGATCGCTAGCGCCTTATCGGGCTGACTGGAAACTCATGCGATCACCTGGCTCGATGGGTTTCGCTGCGCTCTACCCATCCCACGAATTGGCGTGCTCGCGCCGCGAAACCGCACTTTGCGTGAGCTATAACGCGCCGCGACGGGACGCGGCGCCTATGCCACCGATCGATAGCTGTCGGCCTCCATCGAAATGCGTGTTCCAGCGGGGACCATGTCGTTGCGTGCCAGGAGGTCGGCGAGCGAGGTGGTTTTTTCGATCACTTCCATGCCGGCGGTCGTGAACGTCCCCACATGATAAACGTGCGGGGACAGCAGCGGGTTGGTCAGCGCGTGGGAGAACGCGTCCGCGGCTACCATCCGACCTATCAACGACGGCAAAGCCGAACGCGGCGGCAACTCCTCGGCAAATAGCCCGACAAAATATTCGATCCGATCCACGTCGGAGTAGATCCGGCGAAGCTCGCTCACCACCAGCGGATCGCTGCTGATCTGCTCAAACCGGGTCACCTTCGGATATTTCATTTGCGCCCGATAGTCGTTGTAGCAGGCCAGACGGTTGTCCCGACCCTGCTGGATCGACGCCACCTCCACCATGTCCAGCATCGGTGCCGTGTTGAACAGTCCGATCCGCCAGGCGCGGGTTTGGCTGGCGCCCGCAAGGGCCGTGACCAGCCCATCCTGCAGCAGCATCCGATTGTCGAAGCGCAGCCCGGCCAGGTCGACAGACACCCCGCCCCACACCGCGCTGGTCGGCACCATGCTGTGCCAGCGGTAGAGCAGGTTGAACTCGACCGGAATCCAGTTCTCCCGGTTCCACCTTGCCGCGTAAGCGGGCGTCGGGTCGGCCAGCAGCCGCATCCAGTACGGCGAGATGTGATTGATGTATTCCTCGACCACCAACTTGATCAGCAGCACGATGTTGATGTTGCGCGCAGTCTGGAACACGCGCTCGTCGTCCCAGCCGGGATTGTCGCGTTCGAGCATGGCGCACAGGCCGTTGTGCTCGCGCAGGAACAGCGTGTTGATTGCCGCGGTAAATGCCGTCGAATTGGCGCGCTCTCCCCCGAATGCGAACAGCGCCGCGCGTTTTTCGATTGGCCAATCGCCAGGCAGGTGCGTTGGCTCCGGCACGAGCGCGAATGCCGGATCCCGCACACCGGCAGCATCGTAGAGCGGGGGCGCCCACTCCCCCTTGCCCGAGGTGATGGACCTGAGCTTGCCCTTGTCGCCCGGCAGTTCGCTGCGTCGCCGCAGCACCGCCGTGACGGTCGGGTCCAGCCCGTAGAGCTGGGACAGGTCGATCTGATGGTTGCTGCGGGTACGCCGGCGGTCGTTGTCGGTCATCAGGAAGCCGTCCGTGAACCACTGCGCGAAACTCGGGAACAGCAGAGTGGAGCGGTCGGAGAGCACCGCCGGTCGGTCCGGGCGCAGCCTGAACAGGCTGGCCACCTCCGCCACCGGTGGCAGCTTGTCCTGCGGAGCGGGGGGCAGATAGCGGCTGAACCAGGTCCTGTCGGTCAGCGTCGCCCAATTCGTATAGGACGCCTGCGTGCTCAGCGCCAACGGCCGGAATGGCGCCTTCAGCACGGCGTTGTTGACGATCAGCCGGTTGGCGATCCGGGCCAGCCTGGGCGTCTTGTTGACGAACGCCCACAATGGCCGGAAACCGGAGAGCAGCGCGGCCTCGATCTTGTTGCGCAAGCCATCGCGGCTGGTGTCCCGCTGTTGGCCCGGCGCCGGCATCAGGGTGCTCGAAAGCCGAGCCTGAACGACTCGGCAAACGGCCCGCCAGCGGTGTCCACGGCGCTCCCGCCCTGCGGCAGCAGGTGCACGCCGGGCACCAGCAGAATCTGCCGAACCGCCTCCGGGATGATCTCGTAGGCGACGTACTGGCCAAGGCAGATATGCGACCCGAAGCCCACATGCATGTAGAGGTTCCGCGGGCGGGTTTGAAAATCGTCCGGCGCCGGGAACACCGCCGGGTCGAACATGGCAGAGCCGATCGCTGCGGCCACCACCCGCCCCGCCGGCACCGTGACCTGGTAGCCGGAGCCCGGCGCAATCACCGCCGGCTGTGCTGCGATCCTCAGGACGAAGGTTGCCATGGGGGAAAAGCGCAGCGCCTCCCAAACGATGGCATCCAGCGCGGCGTTGTCGCCTTTCTGTGCGGCCTGGGTCGCAAGGCCCGCTTGCGCCGGGTTCAGCAGGATCTGCTCCGTCGCGTTCACGATCGCCTGGGACGTCGTCTCGATCGCGCCTACCAGGAGGCCGCAGATGTTGCTGATCACGCCCTGCCGGTCGAGGCCGGAGAGCCCCTGCCCGGTCAACCGCAGCAGGCGCGAGACGGTGTCCTCGCCCGCCGCATCGGCCCAGGGCTGGCGCGCATCGACAAAAATCCCCACCCAGGCCTGCATCGCCTGCCCGGCCGCGATGTCCGCCTGCAGCACGGCGGGATCGTTGGCGAGATTGTGGAACATGTCCGCCTGCGTGGCGCGGGACCAGGCGAGCATGGTTGCGTCGTCCGGACCGGGGAAGCCGAAGCAGTTTTGCACGATCTTCAGCGGGACCAGCCGCGAGACGGTCGCGGCGACGTCGAACACACCGCCGGCGCCTTGCGTGGCGGCGCTGAGGGCGGTGGACGCCGTCCTGGCCGCCGTGGCACGGATCGCCGGCAGGTCGTCCCAACGCAACAGCGTGCGCATGGCCGCCTTGTCCCGCCAGTTCTGCACCGCGCCGTCGCGCGCCAGCATGAACGGCCCTACCGACGGATCCATGTGCGGGGCGTAGGTCACGCGGAAGGTCTCGTTGCGGGACAACAGGTCCACCACGTCCGCCCAACGCGAGACGACCGACATCACCGGCAAATCGAGGATAGGCCGTGTCTCGCGCAGTTCGGCAAACAGGGAGCGCCAATCCGCACGCAGCGCATTGAAAAAGAGCCCTGTGCGGGCCGCCGGATCGGTAATGCCGTCGAGTGTATCGAGAAAGCTCATGTTTCCGACCTCCCCATCAAGGACCGTTCCTTTGTATCGCCGGTTGTCGATACACGACAGTCCTCATGAAAACGTAGCCTTGTGTTATTCCTCGTCGCTCAAAGGGCACCTATATGGCGGGGTAGCGCGGCCGGTTCCCGGGCAGACACTCAGAACACCGGAACAGTCGGGGGATGCTGCGGATCTTGCACCTCGATGTTCACTTCGTAGTCCAAAGGCCGAGTCGTGATGATCTTGAGGCGGCCATTTTCGATCTTCATGGAGTAAAGACCAGCCACGACTCCGTTGGGCGGTACGCAGGCGGCCGTCTCGCCGACACGCCGGGTATTGGTATCAACGGTTCTGAAGATACTGTGCATGTAATCAATGTTGTCCTTGGTCATGCGCGCCGTACCGATTGCGAAGCCGAACCCCGCCTCAGTATCTTTTACGCACGCACCATGGTTGCCGACCTTACGTGAAGTCACGTCGTCATAGTGGCAGGAACCATCCGGCGATTTTCCCCACATCTTGTGAGCGTAATAAATTACCCCACCCTCGTATTTGATGAATGCCAGGGCCAGGCACTGATAATGCCCCAATACTTGCCCGCTTCGCGGGTCTACGTTTTTGACTTCTCCGTAGTAGACCGGGTCACCGGATTCCTGCGACCAAAAGTGAAGACGTGAGGCAATTTCATTGGGATCCGTGATCGTCTGGGCACCGGCCGCCGACATCGTGCCTAAAATTCCCAGCATCGAGAGGATTGGTTTCCGCATAAGTTTGCCCTTCCTACTTCGCGCGAGGTGCAGTTTACAACCATCTCATGTCCGTAGCAATACGACAAGCACTTCCTGCAAAATGCTGGAGACGGCATCCACTTCACTTTGCTCTGTTGCGTTCTCGTTGGAAGCGTCGCGTACGCAGTCGACGAGTAATCACCTATCGTCGCCACCCGCAGCGAGTCATCGGACAAGCGGTCGGTGATAGCGACTGCGCCTCACAGAATATCATCGCGAATGCACGCCTTGCTGTGTCCCGGCGCCACCTCGACCAGCGCCGGTTCGATCCGTTCGCATGCCGCCACCGCGTAACGGCACCGGGTACGGAACACGCAGCCGGAGGGTGGCGCGAACGGGCTCGGCATCTCCCCCGGCAACTCGGCCAACGGCCGTCGCATCACCGGATCCGGTTCCGGCACCGCTTCCAGCAGCGCCACCGTGTAGGGATGCATCGGCCGGCGATAGATCGTCTCGGCCGGGGCCACCTCCATGATCCGGCCGAGATACATCACCACCACGCGGTCGCTGACATACTGAACCACCGCCAGGTCGTGCGCGATGAACAGCATCGCCAGCCCCAGCGAGCGCTGCAGATCCAGCAGCAGGTTCAGCACCTGCGCCTGCACCGATACATCCAGCGCGGACACCGGTTCATCGGCCACCACGAACACCGGTTCGACCGCCAAGGCGCGTGCGATACCGATCCGCTGGCGTTGGCCGCCGGAGAATTCGTGCGGATAGCGCTCCATCGCGTCCGCCGGCAGCCCGACGCGGCCGAGCAGTTCGGCCACCCGCTCCGGACGATCGCGCCTGGTGCCGATGCCATGGATGACGAAGGCTTCCTCGACGATGTCGCGCACCTTCAGGCGCGGGTTCAGGCTGGAATACGGATCCTGGAAGATCATCTGCATGCGCCGGCGCAATGGGCGCAGCGCCGGCTTGTCCAGATGCGTGATGTCGGCGCCCTCGAAGCGGATCACCCCCGCCGATGGCTCCAGCAGGCGCAGCACGGCACGCCCCGCGGTGGTCTTGCCACTGCCCGATTCGCCCACCAGTCCCACCACCTCACCGGCCGCGATCGACAGGTTCAGCCGGTCCACCGCGCGCAGCGCCATGCGGCCGCCGCGCAGCATTCCCCCGCCCGCGGGGAAGCTCACGGTCACATCGGTCGCCTCCACCAGCGCCGGATTCATACGCGCGCCGCCCAGTGATGGCAGCGCACATCGTGTTTCGGCAGCACCTCGGCGATCGGCGGCATCTCGGCGCGACACAGGTCGTCGGCGAGCGGGCAACGCGGCGCGAAGCTGCAGCCGGGTGGCAAGGCAGCGGGGCTCGGCACCTGTCCCGGAATCGACAGCAGCCGACGCGACGGATCACGGCCGCCGCCCTGCACATGCGGGATGCTGCGCAGCAGAGCGCGCGTGTAGGGATGCAACGGCGACGCGAACACGGTGGCCACATCGCCCTGCTCGACGATGCGTCCGGCATACATCACCGCCACGCGATCGGCGATCTGCGCCACCACGCCGAGGTTGTGGGTGATGAACAGCACGCTCATGTGCATCTCGACCTGCAGCGTGCGGATCAGGTGCAGGATCTGCGCCTGGATCGTGACGTCCAGCGCCGTGGTTGGTTCATCGGCGATCAACAGCGCCGGACGACAGGCCAGCGCCATCGCTATCATCACCCGCTGGCGCATGCCGCCGGAAAGCCGGTGCGGATACTCACCGGCGCGCAGTTCCGGATTGGGGATGTTCACCCGCGCCAGCATGTCCATCGCGTGGCGCCACGCCGCTGTCCTTGCCAGACCCTGGTGCAGGCGCACCACCTCGGCGATCTGCTCGCCGACGGTCAGCAGCGGGTTGAGGCTGCTCATCGGCTCCTGGAAGATCATGCCGATCTCGTTGCCGCGGACGTGCCGCATCTCCGGCTCGGACAGCAGCAGCAGGTCCCGGCCACGGAACAGCACGCGCCCGCCGACGATCTCGCCTGGCGGGGTCTGCACCAGACGCATGATGGACAGCGCGGTCACCGATTTGCCGCTGCCCGACTCACCTACGATCGCCAGCGTCTCGCCGCCGCCGACGGTGAAGCTGACGCCATCCACCGCGCGCGCGACCGAGTCATCGACACGGAACAATGTCTGCAGGTCATCGACCTCGAGCAGCGGCGGTGCACTCAACCCCCCATCGGATGCACTCACCGGTGCTGATCCGCCTGGGTTCCCGCTTGCACGGGAATGACGGTTGGGGCGGACATGACAAACGCCCGGCGGCTCATGTCAACCGCCGCAGCCGCGGATCGAGCGCATCGCGCAATCCGTCACCCACCGCCTGCAAGGCGAGCACCGTCAGAACAATGCAGAGCCCAGGCGCCAGGATCAGCCACGCGGCATTCTGCATGTACTCCTGCGCCGCGGCGATCATATTGCCCCAGGTCGGGCTCGTCGGTGGCACGCCGGCGCCCAGGAACGACAGCGCCGCCTCGGTCAAAATCGAGAAGGCGAACACAAACGTGCCCTGCACCAGCAACGGCGACAGCAGGTTCGGCAGCAGGTGCACGACGATGACGCGTCTGTCGCTGGCACCCAGCGCCTCCGCTGCCTCGATGAACTGCAGCTCGCGCAGCACCAGGGTCGCGCCGCGGGCGACGCGGGCGACGCGCGGTGTATAGACGGTGCCGAGCGCGATCACGACGTCGGTCAGCGACGCGCCCAGCGCCGCCATCAGCGCGATCGCCAGCAGGATGTCGGGGAATGCCATCAACGCGTCGGTGATGCGCATCAGCAGCCCGTCGAGCTGGCGCACATAGCCGGAGACCACGCCCAGCACAGTTCCGCAGGTCAGCGAGGCGACCACCACCAGGAACCCGACGCTCAGCGACAGCTGCGCGCCGTACATGCAGCGCGTCAGCACGTCGCGGCCGAACTCGTCGGTGCCGAACCAGTGCGCGGCCGAGGGCGCCGCCAACCGGTTTGCGATGTCCATCTTGCGCGGTGAATAGGGCGCCAGCCACGGCGCGCCCAACGCGGCCACCAGCATGATCAGCAGGATGAACAGGCTGATCAGCACCAGCCGCCGCCGCACCAGCCGTCGCAGCAGCAACAGCGCCGGCGATGCCGATCGCGCACGTGCAGCGGGCAGCGCGACGTCGGACATCTCAGTACCGCACCCGTGGATCGAGCACGGCATACAGGACGTCGATGCCGAGGTTGATCAGCACATAGACGCCGGAGATCACCAGCAGCGCACCCTGGATCACCGGATAGTCCCGTCGCAGCACCGCGGAGACGACCAGATTGCCGACGCCAGGCAACGCGAACACGGTCTCGGTGACGATGGCGCCGCCGAGCAGGCCGGCGACGGTGAGCCCGATCACGGTCAGCACCGCGGTGCGCGCGTTACGAAATGCGTGCTTGAAGATCACCGTTGCCGGGGCCAGCCCCTTGGCGCGCGCCGTGCGCACGTAATCCTCCTGCAGCACGTCCAGCATGCTGGTGCGGGTGAACCGCATGATCAACGCCGAGTTCGGAATGCCCAGTGCGATCGCCGGCATGATCAGGTAGGTAAGCCGCTCCAGTATTCCGGCATCGGGCGGTCCGTAACCGGCGACCGGCAGCAGGTGCAGCCGTACCGCCAGGTATTCGATCAGGGTCAGGCCGATCCAGAAGCTCGGCAGGCTGGCACCGGCCATGGCGGAAGCGGTCAGCACCTGGTCTGCCATGCTGCCGCGCTTCACCGCCGACAGCACGCCGATCGGGATGCCGATCAGCGTCGCGAGTGCCGCGGCCAGCACAGTGAGCTGCAGCGTCAGCGGCGCCCGTTCGGCGAGCGCCTGGGTCACGCTGCGACCGAGGAAGATCGACTCGCCCAGTCGCAGCCGGATCACCGAATGCAGGAACTGCACATACTGCACCGGCAGCGATGCATCGAGGCCGAGGCGAGTGCGCAGCGCCGCGATATCGTCGGCGGTTGCCGACGGTCCCAGCATGACCGCGGCCGGGTCGCCCGGGATGACATGGGCGATCACGAACACGATCGTCGCGACCAGGAACATCACGACGACCATCCCGGCAAGCCGGCGCAACAGATAACGCGTCATGCGCCGGCTCCGGCTATCGTCTCAGGCGGACAGCCTGGTGTTCCAGAATGCCGGCCAGATGCCGGGATAATAGCCGGTCATTTTCCTGCTGGCGCCGAACGTCGTGTACCCGGCGCCGATCTTCACGGTGGGTGCGTCGACGTAGAACTGCGCCTGCAGCTTGTGCCACAGCGGAACGCGCTTTGCCGGGTCGCTCTCGGTGGTGAACGCGTCCAGCAGAGCGTGCTTCTCCGGCGTATCCCACCAGCCCGGATAGCTCGGGTTGAAGACCGTGATCGAGGATGGCTCCGGCACCACGCCATGGCCGGTGACAAAAGCCTCCCATTGGTCGGGGTTCTGCCGGCGTTGCAGGATCGTCGCCCAGTCGGTGACCACGAGGTCGATCTTGAACCCGGCCTCGGTCAGGTTGGCCTCGATCACCTGCGCGGTCTTGTATTGGTAGTCGTACTGCACGCTGGTCAGCACCCGGATCGGCTCGCGGTTGTAGCCGGCCTGCTTCAACAGCGCCGCGGCCTTTTCCGGATTGCCCTGATTGTAGCCCGGCGCCTCGGCGTCGAACCATGCGGTACCCTCGGGATAGATCGACCCTTGCAGAGTCCACAACGCCTTGTCGCCGAACGCCGCCGCCAGCGCGTCCGAGCAGTTGATCGCCGTCTGCGCGGCGCGGCGCAGCAGGACATTGCTCATCACGCCCTTCTTGGTGTTCATGATGAACAGCACCCAGAGCGCCGCCGTCAGGACGCCGGGTGTCACGTCCGGGTTGCTGTGGATACGGGCGTAGCTCTCCGGCGTCAGGTTGTCGGCCCAGTGATATTGTCCCGCCAGCAGGCCATCGGCGCGCGTAGTCGGGTTCGGCGAGGGGAGGAATCGAATTTCGTCGACCAGTGCCTCGCGACGGCCGACGTAGCCGTTCGCCGTTCCCGGCGGCGAGACATACTGTGGGAACTTGCCGACACGCACCCAGGTGTCGGGCTTGTATTCGATCAGCTTGAACGGCCCGGTGCCGGTGAAAT
>DASXNR010000237.1:0-3017 GCA_036494925.1 Acetobacteraceae bacterium | reverse complement strand
TCGATCAGCCGGCGGAAGTTCTGCTTGTGCAGCCGGCGCCCTGCGAGCGCCTCCACCGCGCGCTGCAATTGCAACAGCGTGAAGCGCGGCGGCATCAGTTCGAACACCACCGGGCGGTATTTGATCTTGGCGCGCAGCCGGGCGATGCCGGTGGCAAGGATGCGGCGATGATCGTGCGTCATCGGCTCGCCCTCGACCGGTTCGTTGGATTGCGGCGCCTCGGGGACCAGCCCCGCCTCCCATAACAGCTCATAGCGCTGCAGGATCAGCTCTTCGTTCCAGGCCCGGCCGTCCTGGCCGAAGGTGATGGCCACGCGCCGTTGCCGTTCCGCGCTGCTGGCCCACGCCCGCAACTTCGCGGCGATCGGCTCTTCCACCGCGGCGGTGCCCACGCGCCGATCCTCCCACGGGAAGTAGCGATACCAGCTTTGCCAGCCCACGCCCGGCTCACGCGTGGCGCGTGCCTCGCGGGTCAGGCCGAGATAGCTGATCGACACCATCCGCTGCCCGGTCAGCGTCCGGTCCCGGTCGGCGAAAGTGTAGAGCTGCTCGACATAACCCAGCGGATGATGGGTCTGCCGCTCGACCCAGGAGCGCATGCCGGACTGTAACGACCGATGAGCCAGCTCGAACGGTCCCGACGGCAGCGCCTGGCCGTCGTCGATGGTGAGCACGCGCGGCTCGCCGTCGGTGACCGCGACGATCACCGCGATCAGTTCGGCGGCGGCCTCCGCCGAGGAGGCGGGCGCCGCCTTGTGCCGCGTGCGGACCTCGTCCATGCGATTCGCTGTGCCGGAGAACCCGAACCTTCATCGCATGCGAGCCGCCAGCGCGCCAATGACGAATCATGACGTTGACAGCTCCCGCGACCGAGGAGCCGAACCCGCATGATATTCCTGTCAGCCCTGCGCCGGCGGCCTGACGCAGCGATTGACCGCGAGCGGTTCCCCTGGACGCTGCCGCTGGTGCGCGACCTGGAGGCGCTGGAATTCACCACGCCGGTCACATTCCTCGTGGGTGAGAACGGCTGCGGCAAGTCGACGCTGCTGGAAGGCTTCGCTGCCGGCATGGAGGCGATGGCCGCCGGCGCGCATGATCTGAAGCGCGACCCCACGCTGCAGGCGGCACGCGATCTTGCCGCCGGCTTCGTGTTCGTCCGCCGCCGCCACGCGCGCACGCGGCTGTTCCTGCGCGCCGAGGATGTGTTCGGCTACACTGGCCGGCTGACCGCGGATATGGCCGAACTCGGCGAGATCGAACGGGAGCTGGGGAAGCTGCCGGAGGGCCCTGGCCGGGACCGCGCGACCGGTATGGCACGCGGACAGCGCGGCGCGCTGGCGCAGCGTTACGGCGCCGATCCCGACGCACGTTCGCACGGTGAGACGTTCCTCGCGCTGCTGCAGACACGGCTGGTGCCGAATGGGCTGTACTTCCTCGACGAGCCGGAGACGCCGCTGTCGCCGACGCGGGTGCTGGCGCTGATCGCGCTGCTCGCCGATCGGGTGCGGCAGGGCTGCCAGCTCGTCATCGCCACCCATTCGCCGATGCTGATGGCGCTGCCGGATGCGACCATCCTGCTGGCCGAGGGCGGGCGGTTGCGGCCGGCTGCATGGAGCGATCTCGACCACGTTCGCGTGACACGTGCGTTCCTCAACGATCCGGCGGCGACGCTTCGTCGCCTGCTGGCGGATTGACGCGCTGTAAACCAAACCGCTATACGCCGCGCCGGGTCACGCCCCCCCACCGGGGCGCTTCTCTTCTGAGAGGGAGAGCTGCACATGGCGTTCGCGCCGAAGCCGGACATGCGTCCCGGCAATCCCAATTTCTCCTCAGGTCCCTGCGCCAAGCGTCCCGGCTTTACGCTGGATGCGCTGTCGGGCGCCATGCTGGGCCGCAGCCATCGCGCCAGCAAACCGAAATCGCGCCTCGCCGAGGTGATCGAGCGGTCCCGCGCCATCCTCGGCATTCCGGCGGACTGGCGGCTGGGGATCGTGCCAGCCTCGGATACCGGCGCGATGGAGATGGCGTTGTGGTCGCTGCTCGGCGCGCGCGGCGTCGACGTGCTGGCATTCGAGAGCTTTGGCGAGGGTTGGGCCACCGACGTGGTAAAGCAGCTTCGGCTTGCCGATGCCCGCGTGCTGTCGGCGTCGTATGGGGAGCTGCCGGAACTGAGCGCGGTGGATTTCAGCCGCGACGTCGTGTTTCCGTGGAACGGGACGACCTCCGGCGTGCGGGTGCCGGGCGGCGACTGGATCGCGCGCGACCGGCAGGGGCTGACGATCTGTGACGCAACGTCGGCTGCGTTCGCCATGCGGCTGGCGTGGGACCGGCTCGATGTCGTCACCTGGTCCTGGCAGAAGGTGCTGGGCGGCGAGGCAGCGCATGGCATGCTGGCGCTGTCGCCGCGGGCGGTGGAACGGCTGGCGAGCTACCGACCGGCGTGGCCGCTGCCGAAGATCTTCCGCCTGACGTCGGGCGGCAAGCTGATCGAGGGCATCTTCAAAGGCGAAACGATCAACACGCCGTCGATGCTGTGCGTCGAGGATGCGCTGGATGGGCTGCGCTGGGCGGAATCGGTCGGCGGGCTGGATGGGCTGGTTGCTCGATCCGAGGCCAATCTTGCCGCGATCGCGCGCTGGGTGGCGCGAACGGATTGGGTGGATTTCCTCGCCGAGGATGCGGCGACACGGTCATGCACGTCGATCTGTTTGAAGGCGCCGAAGCAGGTCGCCGCGCTGTTGGAGAACGAAGGCGTGGCCTATGACATCGCGTCCTATCGCGACGCGCCGCCTGGCCTGCGGATCTGGGGCGGCGCGACGGTGGAGACCGCGGATATCGAGACGCTGCTGCCCTGGCTGGAGTGGGCGCACGACGTGGCGGCGTCGGAGCCGCCGCGCACGAAGGCGGCGGAATAACGGTGGCACCCCCTCTCCCGCGCAGCGGGGGAGGGTCGGGGAGGGGGCCGCGGACAATTCAATCAGCGAGTATTCAAATGCCCAAAGTCCTGATCAGCGACA
>DASXNR010000236.1:0-4383 GCA_036494925.1 Acetobacteraceae bacterium | reverse complement strand
TGGGAGCAGGTCGGCAATCCACGCGGACGTCCGGTGCTGTTCCTGCACGGCGGCCCGGGCGCCGGCGCCGGCGCGGTGCACCGCCGCTTCTTCGATCCCGAGTTCTGGCGCGTGGTGATCTTCGACCAGCGCGGCGCGGGGCGCTCGCGGCCGCTGGGCAGCCTGGAGCACAACACCACGCAGGACCTGGTGTCCGACATCGAGACGCTGCGCCGGCATCTCGGCCTGGACCGCTGGCTGCTGTTCGGCGGCTCCTGGGGCTCCACGCTGGCGCTGGCCTATGCCCAGGCGTACCCGGAGCGGGTGATCGGCTGCGTGCTGCGCGGCGTGTTCCTGGGCCGCGCGGGCGAGGTGGACTGGTTCCTTCACGGCCTCGCCGCGATCTTCCCCGATGCGCATGCCAGCTTCGCCTCATTCCTCCCAGAGGCGGAGCGCGGCGACATCCTCGGCGGCTACCTGCGCCGGCTGACCGATCCCGATCCGTCGGTGCATCTGCCGGCAGCACGCGCCTGGTCGGTGTACGAAGGCTCGTGCAGCACGCTGCTGCCGAGTCCCGAAACAGTCAGCTCATTCGCGCAGGACCGCACCGCGCTAGGGCTGGCCCGCATTGAGGCGCACTACTTCGCGCACAATCTGTTCCTGCCGCCCGAGGGGCTGCTCGGGCACATGCATCGCATCGGCCGGCTGCCCGCCGAGATCGTGCAGGGCCGCTACGACATGATCTGCCCGGCGCGCACGGCGTTCGAACTGGCCGCGGCCTGGCCGGCGGCGCGGCTGTCGATCGTGCCGGACGCAGGGCATTCGGCGCTGGAGCCGGGCATCCGCCGGGCACTGGTGGCCGCGGTCGAGCGCTTCCGCCACGGGAGATAGAGCCATGAAGGTCGGCGTGATCGGACTGGGCACCATGGGGATGGGTGCGGCGCTCAACCTGGTCCGCAAGGGGCATCAGGTGACCGGCTGCGAGGTGCGGGAGGCGGCGCGGGCAGAACTGGCGGCGGCGGGTGGCGAGGCGGTGGCCTCTGCCGCCGGGTTGCCAGCGGATACCGAGGCCGTCGTGGTGTTCGTGGTGAACGCCGCCCAGACCGAGGACGTGCTGTTCGGTCCGCAAGGCTGCCTGGCGAAACTGGCGAAAGGCGCCGTGATCCTATGCTGCGCCACCATCGCGCCAGAGGCGGCGCGCGCGCTGGAACCGAAGATCGCTGCCGCGGGGTTCCTGATGCTGGATGCGCCGGTATCCGGCGGCAAGGCCGGCGCGCAGGCCGGCACGATGACGGTGATGGCGTCGGGATCAGAGGCGGCCTTCGCCAAGGCGCAGCCGGTGCTGGATGCGATCTCCACCAAAGTATGGCGGCTTGGGGAGCAGGCGGGCGTCGGCAGCACGGTGAAGATGGTGAACCAACTGCTCGCCGGCGTGCACATCGCCACCGCAGCCGAGGCGCTGGCGCTGGGCATCCGTGCCGGCGCCGACCCGCGTACGCTGTTCGAGGTGATCTCGTCGTCGGCCGGCAGCTCCTGGATGTGGCAGAACCGCGTGCCGCACATCCTGGACGGCGACGACACCCCGCTGTCAGCGGTGAACATCTTCGTCAAGGACCTCGGCATCGTGCTGGACCAGGCGCGCGCCCTGACTTTCCCATTGCCGCTGGCCTCGACCGCGCATCAGTTGTTTCTCGCCGCCGCGGCGCATGGCGACGGCGCGAAGGATGATGCGTTCGTTATCCGGGTGTGGCAGGCGCTGAGCGGAATCGAGCTCCCGTGAATCCGGTCGAGCGCCTCGATTACCAGGCGAGCATCGATCGCCGGTGTCTGACTCTGCCTGATGGCAAGCGGGTCGCGGTGTTCATCGTGGTGAACGTGGAGCATTGGGACATCGCGCGCGCCATGCCGCGTCAGGTGCTGACCGCACCGCAGGGCGCGTCGGTAATTCCCGATCTGCCGAACTGGGCCTGGCACGAATACGGCATGCGCGTCGGCTTCTGGCGGCTGAAGGCGGCGCTGGACGCGCATGGCATCGCTCCGTCGATGACGATCAACGGCACCGTCCCCGCCGCCTATCCGCGTGTCTCGCAGGCGGCGCGCAATGCGGGCTGGGAGTTCATGGGCCACGGCTTCCGCCAGATCGCCACGCATCTGGTGGAGGATCAGCGCTCGATGATCCGCGATGCGATCGCCGCACTGCGACAGGCGGCGGGGCACGATATCGTCGGCTGGCTCGCGCCCGGCCTGACCGAGACGCTGGAGACGCCCGACCTGCTGGCGGAAGCCGGCATCCGCTATTGCGCCGACTGGGTGGTGGACGATCTGCCGTGCACGCTGCGTACCGCGCATGGTCCGCTGCTGACCATGCCGTACAGCGTCGAGCTGAACGATATCCCGATGATGATGATCCAGCACCATGCTGCGCGCGAGCTGTTCGATCGCGCGATCGCACAATTCGATCGGCTGTACGCCGAGGCCGAGACGCAGGGCGCCAAGGTGATGGGCCTCGCGGTGCATCCCTACATCAGCGGCGTGCCGCATCGCATTGGCTGGTTCGAGCAGGCGCTGGCATACTTGGCGGCAAAGCCTGGCACGCTGTTTTTGCAGGGGCGGCAGATCATGGACTGGTATCTGAAAGCGTCAGCATGAACTGGAGCACGCTGAGCCGCGCGGAACGCGACGCGGCTTACAACAATCCGATGGCGGTGCCGGAGGGGCGGATCGCATCGACGGAATTCCGCGCCGTGCCTAGTCTATATTCACGGCGGCTACTGGCAGCGCAACAGCAAGGACATGTTCACCAATCTGGTCGGCGGGCCGCATGCACGCGGCTGGGCGGCGGCGCTGCCGGTCTATACGTTGGCACCCGACGCCACGCTGACTGATATCGTCGCCGAGATTCGTGCTGCGCTGAGTTGGCTTATCGAGCATGGGCCGGCGTACGGTATCACAGGCCCGATCGTGCTGTCAGGTTGGTCGGAGGGCGGGCATCTGACCGCGATGTACCTGGGTCATGCGGGTGTCGTGGCGGGACTAACGATTTCCGGCGTGTTCGAGTTGGGTCCGATCCGCGAATAGCTGAACGAGAAGCTGCAATTGACCGATGCGGAGGTCGCAAACCTGTCGCCGCCGCGCCTGCCGGTGGTGAACAAGAGGCTGGCGATGACCTACGGCACAGCGGAATTACCGCCGCTGGTGTCGGACAGCCGGGAGCTGCACGCGAAGCGCGCCGTGGCGCATGGGCCGGGTGCGCTGATCCCGGTCGCCGGCGCCAATCACTGCACGATCATGCATGAGCTGCGCGACGCGGACGGATTGCTGACGCGGCAGCTGATGATGCTGATGTGAGGGCGTTCGTGGTGATGGGCTTCGCTGCAGCGAACTCCCCCGACACCGGCTATCCACGCATCCCGATCACCACGGGCCGCCTGGTGATGTCGATTCGCGCCTCGATCCACTCGACAAACTTGGCGGTGGGATAGCTGATCAAGAAATAGATTACCGCCACCATCGCGAAGATCTCGAAGTGCTTGTAGGTGGCGGAAGCTAGCAACTGCCCGCTGAACATCAGGTCGCGCATGGTGATCACGGACACCAGCGCCGAATCCTTGAAGATCGACACGAAAAAGTTGCCGAGTGATGGGACGATGACGCGAATCGCCTGTGGCAGGATGATCCGCCGCATCAGCAGCCGGCGCGACATGCCGACCGAAGATCCCGCCTCCCATTGGCCCTTCGGAATCGCCAGGATGCCGGAGCGGAACACTTCAGCCATATAGGCGGCATAGTTCAACGTCAGGCCCATCGCACCGGACACGAACGGCGTCAGCACGATGCCCGCATAAGGCAGCACGTAGTAGATGAAGAACAGCTGCAGCAGCAGGGGCGTTCCACGGATGAACTGGATGTAACATGCCGTCACTGCCCGCAACGGCGCCACGCGTGAGAGCCGGGCTATTCCGATGGCAAGGCCGAAAACAAGGGCAAGGCCGAAGGCCAGCAGCGAGACGGTTATGGTCAGCAGCGCGCCCTGCAGCAGCGACGGCAGGAACAGGATCATGTCGTCGAGCGAGAAATACATTTGTCCTGCCGCGCTGGTACCGAGTGTCAGTCCGTGTGGATCAGTTGTTGTAGCCAGTCAGTCCCCACTTCGAGAGAATCTCCTGGGACTTGCCGTTGTATTCCATCCACTGGAATGCCGAGGATACCGCCATGACCCATTGGACGTCGGCCTGGCGGAAGGCGTAGCTGCTATAGCCCACCGGGTTCTTGTAGGTGCGAGGCTCGTAGTCGGCGGGCATTTCGATCTGCCATTCCGGGTGCTCTTTCATCAGTGCGGCGACCACCGGCTGGTCGTACAGTGCGGCGTCGGTTCGACCGATTGCCAGTTCCGGGATGATCTGC
>DASXNR010000235.1:0-36411 GCA_036494925.1 Acetobacteraceae bacterium | reverse complement strand
GCCTCACCAAGTCGCTGGGCAAGGAGCTGGCGAGCACCAACGTGCGGGTCAATTGCGTCACGCCCGCCGCTGTTCGCCCAGATGACGCAGGAGCACATCGACTTCATGCGGTCGAAGATCCCGCTTGGCCGCTTCGGCGAGATCGACGAGATCGCCTCGCTGGTGTGCTGGCTGGCGAGCGAGGAATGCAGCTTCTCCACCGGTGGCGTGTTCGACATCTCCGGCGGCCGCGCGACGTACTGAACAGGGACACAGGAATGGACACCGAAACACTCGCGTTCACGCCGGGCGTGCAGCTTGCCGAGATGATCCGGCGGAAGCAGCTCTCTCCGGTCGAGCTGATGACCGCGCTGCTGGCGCGCATCGACACGCATAACCCGCGCGTCAACGCGTTCGCTTACCTGGCCGCGGAAGCGGCGATGGATGCGGCGAAGCACGCGGAAGCGGCGTTGATGAAGAACGAGCGCATCGGCCGTCTGCATGGCGTACCCGTCACCATCAAGGACCTGGCGATCACCAAGGACATGCCCACGCAGATGGGCAGCCGCATCTTCGCCGGCAACCAGCCCACCGAGGACACGCCGATCGTGCCGCGCCTGCGTGACGAGGGCGCGATCATCCTCGGCAAGACCACCACATCGGAATTCGGCTGGACCGGTGTCAGCCACAGCCCGCTCACCGGGATCACGCACAATCCGTGGAAATATGGCTACAACGCCGGCGCCTCCTCGGCCGGCGCGGGCGCGGCGGCAGCGGCGGGGTTCGGACCGCTGCACCAGGGCAGCGACGGAGCCGGATCGATCCGCATGCCGTCGCATTTCTGCGGCGTGTTCGGACTGAAGCCGACGTTCGGGCGCGTGCCGTACTATCCGGTGGGCAGCGGCGACTACACCTCGCACATGGGACCGATGACCCGCACGGTGGCCGATAGCGCGCTGATGCTGCAGGTGATGGCCGGACCGCATCCGCTCGACCACACGACCTGCGAGGCGGGGCCCGCGGATTATCTCGGCCGGCTGCACGAGGGCGTGCGCGGCAAGCGTATCGCCTATAGCCCCGATCTCGGCGTCGCGCGCGTAGATCCCGACGTGGCGGCGCTGGTGAAATCCGCTGTCGCTCGTTTCACCGAACTCGGTGCCACGGTGGAGGAAGTGAAGGCACCCTGGGCCGCGCCAGGTCCGGAAATGATCCGCTTCTTCTGGGCGGCGCACATGACCCGCCTCACGCCGCATCTGGCGAAGTGGGAAGCGAAGATGGATCCCGGTCTCGTCGCCTGCATCAAGGCCGCGCACGATTACTCGGTCGCCGACTATCAACTCGCACGCGATCGCAAGATGGCCTACGTCGCGGCGATCCATCGCTGGTTCGAGGACTGGGATTTTTTGCTGACGCCGTCGGTGTCGGTCGCCGCGTTCCCAGCCGAGCTGCTGATGCCGAAGCACTGGCCGCAGCACGAGTGGGACTGGCTGTCCTGGGCGGAATTCTCCTACCCGTTCAACATGTCGTGGAACCCGGCTGGAAACGTGCCATGCGGCTTCACCGCCGAGGGCCTGCCGGTCGGGTTGCAGATTGTCGGCCGCCGCTTCGACGATCTCGGCGTGTTGCAGGCCTCGGCAGCATTCGAACAGGCGCAGCCTTGGGCGGACAGGCGACCCGTACTGGCAGCGTGATCCGAGCCGCTCCCAACCTCCCCCGCTCCGCGGGAGAGGGAGTTAAGTACCGGCTACTGCCGCAGGATCTGCCCGAGGAACACCCGGCCGCGTTCGGACTGCGGGTGCGCGAAGAACTCCTCGGGCGGCGCCTGTTCGACGATCTCGCCCTGATCCATGAAGATCACCCGATGCGCGACGCTGCGCGCGAACCCCATCTCGTGGGTCACGCACAGCATCGTCATGTCGTTCTCCGCCAGTCCGATCATCGTCTCCAACACCTCCTTCACCATCTCCGGATCCAGCGCCGAGGTGGGCTCGTCGAACAGCATCACCTTGGGCTGCATGCACAGGGCCCGAGCGATCGCCACGCGCTGCTGCTGACCGCCCGAAAGCTGCCCCGGATACTTGTCCGCCTGTTCCGGAATCCGCACCTGCTCCAGGTGCTTGCGCGCCAGCGCCTCGGCCGCCTGCTTCGCAACGCCACGCACCTTCATCGGCGCCAGCATGCAGTTCTCCAGCACGGTCAGATGCGGGAACAGGTTGAACGACTGGAACACCATGCCGATCTCGCGCCGCACCTTGTCCAGCCCCCTGGTGTGCGCACCAACCTCCACCCCGTCGAAGATGATGCGCCCCTTGTCGTGGTGCTCGATCTGGTTGATGCAGCGGATCAGGGTGGACTTCCCCGAACCCGACGGTCCGCACAGCACGATCCGTTCCCGCCGCGATACTTGCAGGTTGATGTCGTGCAGGGCGCGGAAGCTGCCGAAGTACTTGTCGACACCCTCCATCCTGATGATGAGATCGGCGTCCATGGCGCGATCAGAACACCGGCAGTTCGGGCAGCGGCGCGTTGAACCACCTGCGGTGGATCGCGTCGAGTTCGCCGTTGTTCTTGATGAAGTAGATGAACGTGTTGATCCATTGGTGCAGATCGCTCTGGCCGCGGCGCACCGTGATGCCGTTGGGCTGATGCCGCAGCACGATCTTGGGCTCGTAGTTCGCCGACGGGTTCATCCCCTGGATCTGCCGCGCCGTGATCATGTTGACGCCGATGGCGTCGATCTGGTTCGACAGCAGCGCCTGCGCCGTGGTGGCGTCATCGTCGAATCGCATGATCCGCGTACCCTGCGGGGCGACCGCGCTGATCGCGGTGTCCTGGGTGCTGGCACGCGCCACGCCCACACGCAGCGATGCCAGGTCCGCCGCAGTGGCAATCTTGCGATCCGCCGGTGCCATCAGCACGATGTCGATGCTGCTGTAGGGGATGCAGAACTGCACCTGTCGGGCGCGCTCCGGCGTGATGCCGAAGGTCGCCACCAGCACGTCCACCTTGCCGGTGAGCAAATAAGGGATGCGGTTCGGTCCGGTGACCGGCACCAGTTCGCATTCGACGCCGAGATACTTTGCCATCAGCTTGGCCACATCGACGTCGTAGCCCTCGTATTCGTTCTTGGCGTTGACCACGCCGAACGGCGGCAGATCGACCAGGATGCCGACCTGCACCTTCTTCTTGCTCAGCACGTCATCGATGCTCTGTGCCTCGGCAGATGGTATGAATGCCGCGGCGGCCAGGCCGGTGAGGCCAAGAGCGGCAAGCGGTCGGCGGGAAAAGCTCGGCGTGGACATTCGACGTCTCCTTGTTTGAGGGTGTCAGCGGCGCACGGTACCGAACCTTCGCTCGAGCATCTGGCTCAGGCGGGACAACGGCCAGCACAGTACGAAGTAGACGACTGCGACGAGACCGAACACGAGGAACGGCCGGAACGTCACGTTGTTGATGATCTGGCCAGCGCGGGTCAGTTCCACGAAGCCGATGATCGAGGCCAGCGACGTGCTCTTCACCAGCAGCACCAGGAAGCCCACCGTCGGGGCGATGGCGATCTTGCCGGCCTGCGGCAGAACCACGTAGCGCATGCGCGGCAGATGGCGCAGGCCCAGCGCGGTTGCGGCCTCCCATTGTCCGGTCGGGATCGCCTGGATGCAGCCACGCCAGATCTCACCGAGAAACGCCGCAGCGTTCAGCGTCAACGCGATCGCCGCGGCGACCAGCGGATCGATGCCGGTGCCCAGCATGGTGGAACCGAAGAACACCAGGAACAGCTGCATCAGCAGCGGCGTGCCCTGGAACAACTGGATATAGCCTGCAGCGGCCCGACGCAGCCAGGCCGGCGGCGCGGTGCGAGCGAGCGCCACGCCCAGTCCGGCGATGCCGCCGCCGATGAACGCGATCGCGGACAGCAGCAGCGTCCAGCGCACCGCCGCGATGATGAATACAGCTTCGCTGGGGCCGAACTGGCGGATCATGCGCGCGCACCCGGGCGCGCGAACACCCCGCGATAGATGGCGCCGAACGCGCCGGTGAACAGCAAGGACAGCACCAGGTAGATTCCGGTGACCACGATGTAGATCTCGAAGCTGCGGAACGTGCGCGCCTGAAGATCGTTGGCGGTGGCGGTGAGTTCCTGTGCCGAAATCGTCGAGACGACGCTGGAGCTCAGCATCAGCAGGATGAACTGGCTGCTCAGCGCGGGGTAGACGGTGGACAGAGCCGGGAACAGCACGACGTAGCGGAACACCTGCAACGGGCGCATGCCGAGGGCGAGGCCGGCCTCGATCTGGCCGCGGCCGATGCTCTCGATGCCGGCGCGGACGATCTCGGTGGCGTAGGCGCCGACGTTGACCACCATCGCCAGCAGCGCGGCCTGGTTCGAGCTCATGTAGATGCCGGCGCGCGGCAGGCCGAAGAAGATCAGGAAAATCTGCACCAGGAACGGCGTGTTGCGGATCGCTTCGATGTAGCAGTCCACCGCCCAGCGAACCGGCTTCGGCCCCATCGTCTTGCCGAGGGCGCACAGCACCGCGACCAGCAGGCCAAGCACCATCGCGCTGGCCGAGAGCTGGATGGTGAGCCAGCTGCCCCAGAGCAAGTCCCATCGCGCGGCCCAGACGTCGCCGAACTGGAACACGTAGTTCATGATGCCGGCGTACGTCCGCTGCTTCAGATCGTACGCAGCATCCGCCGGACGGATGCCTCAGGCATTGATTCAGATCAACCGGATGGCGCCAGTTGCCCGGATCGCCTAGGGTGCGCTTTGCAATTCAACGTAATCCAGGAGGGATTCAGGACATGGCGTTCTCGATGTTTCAGGCCAGCGTGCCGGTGTGCACGCAGATCCTTGGCAGCATGTCGGCGGTCATCGACAAGGCTGCGGCGCATTGCGCGGAAAAGAAGTACGACGAGGCGTGGATGCTGAACGATCGGCTGGCCCCCGACATGTTCACGCTGGCGCGGCAGTTCCGTCAGGTCAGCGATTTCGGGCGCAACATTCCGGGCCGGCTGGCCGGCGCCGCGCTGCCTGACTTCCCGGCGACCGACGCCACGTCGTTCGCGGAGGCCAAGGCCCGGATCGACAAGTCGCTGGAATACGTCAAGGGTTTCACGCCGGCGCAGATCGACGGCTGCGAGGACAAGGATATCAGCTGGACGCAGGGACAGCGGCAGATGTCGTTCAAGGGCCGCGCCTATCTGCTGCATTTCGGCTTCCCGAACTTCTTCTTCCACGCAACGACAGCGTACAACATCCTGCGTCACCGCGATGTGGAATTGGGCAAGCGCGACTTCCTGGGGTCGTTCTGAACTGTAGCTGCACGTGCCATTTTCGTCGCCATCCCCGCTTTTTGCGGGGATGGCGAGTTGGGGTCGTCGTGCTGAATTGTCTTATCGCAACGGCCATTGCCACAGGATCAGCGCCGTCCCGCATACCGCCACGATAATCGTCAGCGGCAGCCCCAGCCGCCAGTAGTCGCTGAACCGGTAGCCGCCGGGGCCCATCACCAGGGTGCTGTTCTGGTGCCCGATCGGGGTCAGGAAGTCGGACGCCGCGCCGAACGCCACTGCCATCAGGAACGCGTCGGGACCGAGGCCGAGGTTCTTGGCGACCGCCGCCGCGACCGGACCCATCAGCAGCACTGCCGCGGCGTGGTGCAGCAGCGGCGTCACCAGCATCGACACCACCATGATCAGCCCCACCGCGAAATAGGCCGGCAACTGCGCCGCCACCACCGTCAATCCGTCAGCCATCAGGTTCGCTGCACCGGTGTCCTTCAGCGCCTCGCCCACCGGGATCAGGCAGCCCAGCATCACAATGATCGGCCATTCCACCGCGTCATACGCCTCGCGCGGCGTGGTGAGCCGCAGCAGCACGATCAGCGTGGCGGCAACGAAGAAGCCGACCTCCACCTCGACCGCGCCGACCGCGATCGCCAGCATCGCGGCGAGCAGAATCAACAGCGGCAGCCAGCGCCAGCGCGGCCTGCCGATCGCCAGGTTGCGCTCGGCCAGCGGCAACAGCCCAAGTTCCGTGAGGGCGCGGGCAAGCTGGCGCTGCCGGCCCTGCAGCACGAGGATATCGTTCGGCGCGAAACGGCTGGAACGGAGCCTGGTGGTGGTCCGCTCCTCGGCGCGGCTGAGCGCCAGCAGGTTGACCTCGTAATTCTGTCGCAGATGCAGGTCCTGGGGCGTGTTGCCGATCAGCAGCGAGTCCGGCGCCACCACCGCCTCGACCGTCTCCAGCACATCGTCCTTGTCCTCAGGCTTCAGCGCGGCGATTTCATCGGCGCCGAGCAGCTTGAGCTTTGCCTGGTCCACGATCGGCTGCAGCGCGGTGGGATCGCCCTGCAGCACCAGGACGTCGCCTGCATACAGCGTCCAGTTGGGCCGCGGCACATAGCGATGCGTCTGCTCGCGGATGACGCCGGTGACGGTGACCTCGCCTTCGCCCAGCGCCTCGAGGTCCGCGACCGTCTTGCCGAGTAATGGGGATCCTTCCGGCAGCAGGGCCTCGCTGGTGTAGTCCTCGATCGAGAAGCGCTGCTCCGGCGTCGGTTGGCCACGGCGGTTCGCCGGCAGCAGCCGCCAGCCGAAGCTGAGAAAGGCGACGGCGATGCAGGTCAGCGGCAACCCGACCGGGGTGAAGTCGAACAGGTGGTAGGGTTGGCCCAGCACCTCCTGCCGCACCGCGGAGATCAGCACGTTGGGCGAGGTGCCGATCTGCGTGATGGTGCCGCCGATCAGGGAACCGAAGGCGAGCGGCATCAGGTAGCGCGACGGCGGACGGTTGCGGCGTTCCGCGGCCTGGATCGCGATCGGCATGAACAGGCCGAGCGCGCCGACGTTCTTCACGAAGGCGGACAGCAAGCTCACCGCGCCGGTCAGCGCGGCCACCTGCAGCGTGGTGGAATCCAGCGCCCGCAGCACGCGACGCATGGCGTTGTCGATCACGCCGGAGACGGCGACCGCACGGCTGATCACCAGCACCGAGGCGATGATGATGATGACCGGATTGGCGAAGCCCTGGAACGCCTTGTGTGCCGGGACGACGCCGGTGAGAACCGCCGCCGACAGCGCGAGTGCGGCGACCAGGTCGTAACGCAGCCGGTCGGACACGAACAGGATGAGCATCCCGGCGACGATTGCCAGCGCTTCGATCTGGGGCAGGGTCAACGATTGGCTTCCTGACACGGGAGCCGTCAGGTGTGGGGCGGCGACGTTGCGGCCGCAACCCGACCGCCGGTCAGATGTCGGCGACCGGCGGCAGGTGCAGGTGATCCTCGATCCGGAGTACGCGTCGCTCCAGTTCACTGATCAGAATGCCATGGCCGAGTACGGAAGCGTGGCACGGGGTTAACGTGTGGCGTAGTTCGGCGACGTCGGAGCGAACCTCGGCGAACTGATGATCCATCTGTAATTGCATCGCCGCAAAGCGCCGATCGATCGCGGCAAACCGGTCGTCATGGGCAATCACCCGGTCCGCCACTTCGCGCAGCAGCTGACTGACCGCTGCGATGTCGACGCCGTTGCCGGTCATTGCACGCGGCTCTCCACCAGCTCGTTCACCACCGCCGGATCAGCGAGCGTGGAGGTATCCCCCAAACTGTCGGTCTCGTTGGCCGCTATCTTGCGCAGGATCCGCCGCATGATCTTGCCGCTGCGGGTCTTCGGCAACGCGGGCGCCCATTGGATCGCATCCGGCGACGCGATCGGACCGATCTCCTTGCGCACCCAGGCGACCAGTTCCTTGCGCAGGTCCTCGGTCGGTTCCTCGCCCAGCTTCAGCGTCACATAGGCGTAGATGCCCTGGCCCTTCAGCTCGTGCGGGAAGCCCACCACCGCCGCCTCGGCCACCTTCGGATGCGCCACCAGCGCGCTTTCCACTTCCGCGGTGCCCATGCGGTGGCCGGAGACATTGATCACGTCATCGACGCGGCCGGTGATCCAGTAGTAGCCGTCGGCGTCGCGCCGCGCGCCGTCGCCGGTGAAGTAGAGACCCTTGAAGGTCGAAAAATACGTCTGCACGAAGCGCGCATGATCGCCGTACACGGTGCGCATCATGCCGGGCCAGGAATCTGCCAGGCACAGGTTGCCCTCGCATGCGCCGTGCAGCTCGTGGCCTTCGCCGTCGACGATGATCGGCCGCACGCCGGGCAGCGGCCGGGTCGCGGAGCCGGGCTTGGTCGGCGTCGCACCGGGCAGTGGCGAGATCAGGATGCCGCCCGTCTCGGTCTGCCACCAGGTATCGACGATCGGGCAGCGATGCTCGCCGACGACGCGGTCGTACCACAGCCAGGCTTCCGGGTTGATCGGCTCGCCGACGCTGCCGAGGATGCGCAGCGACTTGCGCGAGGTCTTGCGCACCGGGCCCTCGCCGTCTCGCATCAATGCGCGGATCGCGGTGGGCGCGGTGTAGAAGATGTTGACCTTGTGCTTGTCCACCACCTGCCAGAAGCGCGAGCTGTCCGGATAGTTCGGGATGCCCTCGAACATCACCGTGGTGGCGCCGTTCGCCAGCGGGCCATAGACGATGTAGGTGTGGCCGGTGACCCAGCCGACGTCGGCGGTGCACCAGTAGACCTCGCCCGCGTGGTAGTCGAACACGTTCTCATGCGTGTAGCTCGCCCACACCAGATAGCCGCCGGTGGTGTGCAGCACGCCCTTCGGCTTTCCCGTGCTGCCGGAGGTGTACAGGATGAACAGCGGGTCCTCGGCGTTCATTTCACGCGGCGGGCAGTCGGGCGATGCCGCGGCGCACAGCGTCGCGTAGTCGTGGTCGCGGCCGGACTGCATCGCCACGTTGCCGCCGGTCACCTTCACCACGATGACGTTCTTCACCCCCGGGCACGACTTCAGCGCCTCGTCCGCGTTCGCCTTCAGCGGCACCTTGCGGCCGCCGCGGCGGCCTTCATCGGCGGTGATCAGCAGTTCGGACGCGCAGTCCTGGATGCGGTTCGCCAGGCTGTCGGGTGAGAACCCGCCGAACACCACGGAGTGAATCGCGCCGATCCGCGCGCAGGCCAGCATCGCCACCGCGGCCTCCGGCACCATCGGCAGGTAGATCGTGACACGGTCGCCCTGCTGCACGCCGAGGTCCTTCATCGCGTTGGCGAGGCGGCATACCTGCTCGTGCAGCTCGCGGTAGGTGACATGCTTCGATACCGACGGGTCGTCGCTTTCCCAGATGATCGCGGTCTGATCGCCGCGTGCCGCCAGGTGCCGGTCGAGGCACGAGGCGGATGCGTTCAGCGTGCCATCCTCGAACCACTTGATCGACACATCGCCGGCGAAGCTTGCATTCTTGATCTTGGTCGGCGCCTTCATCCAGGCGACGCGGCGCGACTGCTCGGCCCAGAATCCGTTCGGGTCGCGTGCCGCGTGCTCGAACATGTCCTGATAGCGTGCGGCGGTGATGCGCGCTTTCGCGGCGATCTCGGGCTTGACGGGAAACACCTGGCCGTCGGCGGGGTGCACATCTGGCATGAGCGTGTTCCTTCCCTTTTTTGACCTACAGACCGGCATTTTCCGGCACGTATATGGTGCCGTCCTTGATCTGGATCATGACAGGCTCCAGCCGGTCACCGAAGCACGGGCCGCGCAGGCATTCGCCGTCGGTGATCCGGAACTCGGCGCCGTGCGTAGCGCAGACGATACGGCTGCCGTCGTGGGAGAGGAAGCGGTCGGGCGTCCAGTCGAGCGGCGTGCCGATATGGGGGCAGGCGTTCGCGTAGACGTGGACCGCCTCACCCTGGCGGACGGCGAACAGGCCGGTGAAGCCCCCGGGCGCAGGCGGGAAACCCTTGGAGGCGCCGTCGGCGATGTCGTCGACGCGGCACAGCGCGCGCAGCCCTGTCGCCCCAAGCCCCTCCCACAAGGGGAGGGGGAGCGAAATCTGAGAGGGGGCGTCTCGGTCTTCGCTCATTCCTGCCATCCCCCCATCCGGCAGATCCGGTCCCAGTGCGGCTTCGACACCGGCACCACCGACAGCCGTGACTGCCGCACCAGCGCGAAATCGGCGAACGTCGGGTCCGCCTTGATCGCCACCAGCGTCACCGGCTTCGGCATCGGCGCCACCGCCTTCATATCGACGCACACCCAGTCGCCGGACTTCGCGGTCGGATCCGGATAGGCGTCGCGCACCACCTCCACCACACCGACGACGTCCTTGCCCTGATTGGAATGGTAGAAGAACGCCCGATCCCCCCGCTGCATCGCCTTCAGGTTCTGCTTGGCCGTGTGGTTGCGCACCCCGGTCCACGGTTCGACGCCGTGCGCCACCTGCTGATCCCAGGAAAACGCGTCGGGTTCCGACTTCACCAGCCAATAGTGCATCGCCGCGGTTCCCCAATGCCGGTTCGCCGCTACATTAGGCGAACGCCGGCTGGCTACCAACGCGGACGCGGGGTTCAGGCTGCCTGCCGCAACGTCAGGCGCTCGATGGTCGCACGGAGCGCCGCGGCCGCCGCTTCGTCCAGCTCGAAAGCCAGATGCAACACATCACCCTCGGCCCCGCGGACGACGCACGGAAGCGGCACCGCGACGCCGTCGAGGCGCAACGTGCCGCGCGTTCCCGGCGACAGTTCCGGTGCGCCGCGTACACGGGCACCGCCTTCGGACAGGTCGACCACTCTGGCCGCGTGCTCGCCATAACCGGCAACCGAGAGGTGGGCCGGCAGGTCGATCCCCTGACGCCTGGTCTGACGCCGATCCACCTCGGCGGCCGAGGTCCGCACCACCTTGATCACCGAGTGCCGCAACTCCTCCACGGCATGGCGGCGCAGAGCCATGCGACGGCGGCGACGAGATGCAGATATCTTATCGGTGAACTCCTGTGCTGTGCGGCCGAGAGCGGACAACGACACGCATCGCGCTGCCACTTTGCGGCCGGGGGACGTGACGGCCGGTATCTTTCTCAGGGTCGGGTTAAGCGCCGGCTAATTCAGCGCGGGCACATTCGAAAACAGCGGACCGACCCCCTCCGCCATCGTCGGATGGGCGATGATTGCGTCGCGCAGGCCGGTGTAGGGCATGCCGGCCAGCATCGCGGTCTGAACCACGGCCATGACCTCTCCGGCCTCCGCGCCGATCATCGTGAAGCCGAGGATGCGGTCGCTGGCTGCGTCGACCAACGCCTTCATGAAGCCGCGTGTTTCTGAAATCGTTCGCGACCGCAGTACGGCGACGATCGGCAGCTTCGCGATGCGGACGGCGACGCCCTGGCGCTGCGCCTCGCGTTCGCTCAGGCCGACCCGCGCGAGCGGTGGGTCCGTGAACATGCAATAGGGCACCAGGCGGTTGCGCGTGCTGAAATCGCCGCCGGCCAGATTGCCCCGGATGACACGGAAATCGTCGAACGACACATGGGTGAATTGTGGGCTGCCGGCGCACTCGCCGATTGCCCAGACACCAGGCGCGCTGGTTTCCAAACGGTCGTTGACCGCGATGACGCCGCGCGCATCCAGTGCAACATCGGCCAGTTCGAGTCCGATCCCTCGGGTGTTTGGGGTGCGGCCGGTCGCGACCAGGATGTCGCTGCCCGCGATGGTCTGATCGCCCGTCGGCAAGCGCAGCCGAACCGCGATGCCTTCGCCGGACCGGCCCTGGACACCGAGCACCTCGGCGCCGAGACGCACCGCGACGCCTTCGTCGCGCATGATCTCGAGAATCTCGGCGCCGATGTCGTTGTCTTCCCTGCCGGCGAGTTGCGCTCCCGACTCGATGATGGTCACCGCGCTGCCGAACCGTCGATAGGCCTGTGCCAATTCCAGACCGACGTAGCTGCCTCCGAGCACGATCAGGTGATCGGGCACGCGGTCCAGTTCCAGCGCCTCGATGTTCGTCAGGGGTGCCGCGGCGGCGAGGCCGGGGATGTCGGGCACGGTCGCATGCGTCCCGAGGTTGAGGACCATGCGATCGCCCGTGAGGACGCGCGTGCCGCCAGCGTTCAGGCTGACCTCGATGGTCCTGGGGGCAACGAGCCGGCCCGCACCCATGATCAGCTCCGCACCGCTGGCCTTGAACTGATCGAGGTGCATGGCGATCAGGCCGTCGACCATCGCGCGCTTACGCGCCAGTACCTTTGGCATGTCGACCGCGGTGGGTCCGGTTGCCATCCCGAAGCGGTCGGCGTGACGAACCAGATCAGCGACCTTCGCGCTCCAGATCTCGTTCTTGCTCGGCAGGCAGTTGGTGTTCGGACAGGAACCGCCGATCAGTTTGCGCTCGATGACGGCGGTGCGATGGCCGGAGCGCGCCATGTGCCAGGCGAGGAATTTGCCGCCCTCTCCGCTGCCGAGAACGAGCATTTCATAGTGTTCCGGTTGCGCCATGGTCGCCTCTCGTTGTTCAACATGGCTGATGTGACCTCCGCTTCTGATCCAGCGATAGGAAGGATCAGCCGTTGATTGAAGCTTCCGCTTCATGATCGGCAAGCGAGTGCTTCGCGCCGCACCCGGAACAGGGCGGCGAAGTCCGTGCTCGAAACCAGGTCGAGGCACTGCGGGACGAAGCCCGCCAGATCGGCATCCGCTCCGGCCTCCAGCATCAGGACGAAATCGAAGTCGCGCAGCGCCGCCGAACCGTGGGCCGGGTCAAGCACGAGTGCAGCGTGGGAGGGAATGTCATGCGCTTCCCGGGCCAACCTGGCGTACTCCGGTCGCAGACGGATCGGCTGTTGTGCCGGGTTGGCGAACAGGATCGGCCAGAACGCGCCACGCTCGATCAACAGCAGCGCGGGCAGGTGAAAATCAGCGCGCAGGCCGTTCGACAACCGCCGGCTGCGTGGCCCCGCATCCCAGTATTCGGGCGATTCCTGCTGGGGCACGCTGGTCATGTATACCAGCGCCCCGGGCGGCACCGCGGCGATGACGGCGCGCAGATCGGCCAGGTCGCGGCGATGCTCTGCCCAGACCTCCGCCACCACCGCCATCCGTACCGCGAACAGCACGGCCAGGCCGGCGGCGACCGCTCGGCTGGTCTGCTTCGGCACGCGCACCGGATCGACGGCTGCGAACACCAGAAAACCGAGCATGACCGCGACGCGCGTGTCGAGGAAAGCGCCGCTCATCAGGTCGAACGGCAGTGCCACGTAGAGGACCGCGAGCACCGCGACCGCCGCCATCGCACGCGGCGCAAGCGCGAGCCAGCCGGCCGCGACACCCAGCGCCACGCCGCCGTAGACCAGCACGGCGCTGACGATATCGAGCGGGAAGATATAATTGACGAACGGGCTGGCCATCTGCACCAGCTTTTCGTGCGGGCTCATCCAGTGCATCGCGGCGGACGCCCGGTGGAGCGGTGTCAGCGGCCACAGCAGCAGCGGTCCGGCCAGCACCGGCAGCAGCGCTGACGCCCGCGACAGCACGGCCCGGCCGCGCCACAGCGCGTGCGCTTCCGCGCTGCCGATCAGCACCAGGAAGAACATCAGCCCCATCAGGTGGCAGAAGAACAGCACGACCGAGGCCGCCGCGGCTCCCGCGATGGTCGCGACCGGCCGGCGCTCGCGCCAGGTCAGCCAGGCGGCGGCAAACAGCATCGCCAGCCCGCTGCCGATCTGCCAGTTCAGGAAGCCGAGCAGAAAGCCGCTGTTGTAGGCGACGAGACCCGACGCCAGCGGCCAGAACGACCGCCTTCCGAACCACGCCCGGTGCAGCGCCACCACCCCAGCCAGGTTCAGCAACAGGATGCCGCCCAGCACGCAGCGCCCGGCGACGTGGACCGGCAGCAGGCGCAGCAGCGGCGGCCCGATCAGGTCGGCCACCAGGTCCGGAATGATCGCCCAGTGGGGCGTAAACAGGTGTCCCAGCACCGGGTCGTCCGGACCGGCGGCGAGCAGCACGAAGCGGGCCAGGTGATTCGGATAGTCCAGCACCGGCGGGACGTCGACGATCAGCAACGGGGCCAGCAGGGCCGCCGACACCGACGCCAGAACCGCCCACCATGCGCCGCGTCCGGTCATGGCGTCGTATACCGCGCTACGCCGATGGTCGCCTTCAATCCGGGTATCCGATGGGATAGGGTGGTGATCGTGGACGCCACCGCTGCCGACGCATCACGTCAGAGCGCACCGAAACCGGGTCGCTCGCTGCACCGATTCGCCAACCCGGGGCGCTTCCTGCGCCTTTCCGGCGCGGTACTGCCGTGGCTCGCCGCCGCCGGCATGGTGCTGACGGCCATCGGCCTGATCTGGGGCCTGTGGTTCGCGCCGGCCGACTGGCAACAGGGTGACGCCGTGCGCATCATGTATGTGCACGTCCCGGCCGCCTGGCTCGCATCGGCCGGCTATTTCGCGCTGGCGCTCTGTTCCGTGCTGTCGCTGGTCTGGCGCCATCCGTTGGCGGACCTCGCGGCGGTCGAGATCGGCCCGGTCGGCGCCGGCTTCACCGCACTGTGCCTGCTCACCGGCAGCATCTGGGGCAAGCCGATGTGGGGCGCCTGGTGGGTATGGGACGCGCGGCTGACCTCGGTGCTGGTGCTGTTCTTCCTGTATCTCGGCCACATCGCACTGGTGCGGGCGTTCGACGACCCGGTGCGAGGTTACCGCGCCGGTGCGATCCTCGCGCTGGTGGGCGTGGTCAACCTGCCGATCATCAAGTTCAGCGTCGATTGGTGGAACACGCTGCACCAGCCGGCAACCATCAGCTTCACCGGCGCGCCGACCATGTATGTCGGCATGCTGTGGCCGCTGCTGTTCGCCGCTGTCGGCTACACCCTGGTGTTCGCCGCGATCGTGGTGGCGCGCACCCGCGCGGCGGTGATGGAGCGGCGCATCCGCGCCCTGCTGATGGCCCGCGCGGACGAGGCCGCGGCGTGACGCACCTGCCCTATGTCGTTGCCGCCTATCTGTTGGGTGTGCTGATCCCGGGAACCTTCGCCGCGGCGGCGTTCATCCGCATGCGCACGGCGCGATTGCGGCTGGCCGCAATCGATTGGCGCCGCCGCACCCGATGACCCGCAAGCGCCGCCGCCTGTGGATATTGCTCGCCTGCGGGCTGGGGCTTGGCTCTGCGACGGCTCTGGCGCTGGCCGCGTTCCGCGACAACCTGGTGTTCTTCCTGGCGCCGTCCGACCTTGCCAGCAAGGCGCCGACATCCGGCCGCATGTTCCGGCTCGGCGGCCTGGTCGAGCAGGGCAGCCTGCAGCGCTCCACCGACGATGGCCGTCCCGCAGCCAAATTCCGGGTGACGGACGGCGGTGCCAGCGTCGAGGTGACCTATGTCGGCATCCTCCCCGACCTGTTCCGCGAAGGCCAGGGCGTGGTGACACTTGGCGCGCTACAGCCGGACGGGACGTTCCGTGCATCCGAGGTACTGGCGAAGCATGACGAAACCTACATGCCCAGGGACGTGGCAGACGCGCTAAAGAAGTCAGGCCACTGGAACCCATCCGCCGGTCCGCCGCCGCCGGCGGCGACCTGGAACACCATGCAGGTGAGGAAGACGGGAGGATGAGCACGACGACGGCTCCGATCGTCATTCCCGCGCAAGCGGGAACCCAGGGCAAGGTCCGCGCCGTTGCCCTGGGTCTCCGCTTTCGCGGGGATGACAATGGGGGGCAGCAATCAACCGCTGGATTGCGTGGTCGCTGCGCTCCTCGCAATGACGGGAGAACGGGCAGGTCAAGCCGATGATCCCGGAGCTCGGCCACTTCGCCCTCGCGCTCGCCGTGGTGATCGCCGGCGCGCAGGCGGTGCTGCCCCTGCTGGGCGCCCACAGACGCGATGTACGCCTGATGCAGACCGCGCCGGCGCTGGCGATCGGGCAGCTTGTCGCCCTCGCCACCGCCTATGGCTGCCTGGTGTGGAGCGCGGTGGTGGATGACTTCTCAGTCGCCAACGTGGCGGAGAATTCCAACAGCCTGATGCCGCTGGTCTACAAGATCACCGGCACCTGGGGGAATCACGAGGGCTCTGTCCTGCTGTGGTGCCTCATCCTGGCACTGTGCGGCGGCGCCGTCGCAGCGTTTGGCCGCGCCCTGCCGTCGTCGCTGCGCGCCCGCGTGATCGGCGTGCTTGGCTTCACCTCGGCGGGGTTCCTGCTGTTCACCCTGACCACCTCCAACCCGTTGGAACGCGTCTGGCCGCCACCGCTCGACGGCCGCGACATGAACCCGTTGCTGCAGGATCCCGGCCTGGCCTTCCACCCGCCGGTGCTCTACTCCGGCTATGTCGGCTTCTCCATCCCGTTTGCCTTCGCGGTAGCCGCACTGCTGGAGGGCCGCGTCGATGCCGCCTGGGGCCGCTGGGTGCGGCCCTGGACGCTGGCCGCATGGTGCCTGCTGACCGGCGGCATCGCACTCGGATCCTGGTGGGCGTACTACGAACTCGGCTGGGGCGGCTTCTGGTTCTGGGACCCGGTGGAGAACGCGTCGCTGCTGCCGTGGCTCGCCGGCACCGCGCTGCTGCACTCCGCTATCGTGGTGGAGAAGCGCGAGGCGCTGAAGATCTGGACCATCCTGCTCGCGATCGGCACCTTTTCGCTGTCGCTGTGCGGCACCTTCATGGTGCGCTCCGGCATCCTCAACTCGGTGCACAGCTTCGCCAACGACCCGACGCGCGGCGTGTTCATCCTGGCGCTGCTGGCGATCGTGATCGGCGGCTCGCTGCTGCTGTTCGCGTTGCGCGCGCCGGCGATGACGGCGACCGGCATCTTCGCGCCGATCTCACGCGAGGGCGCGCTGGTGCTGAACAACATCCTGCTGTGCTCGATCTGCGCCGTGGTGCTGACCGGCACCACCTATCCGCTGTTCGCCGAGCTGGTGTTCGGCGCCAAGCTCAGCGTCGGCCCGCCATATTTCCAGGCGACGGTGTTCCCACTGGCGATCCCGCTGTTCGCCGCAATGTCGCTCGGTCCGGTGCTGCCGTGGAAGCGGGCTGAGCTCTGGCCGGCACTGCTGAAGCTGTGGTGGGCCGCGCTCATCGCGACGTTCATCGGCATCGCCGCCGCGCTGGGGCTGCATGCCGGCATGGCCGCGCTGGGCTTTGCCGCATCGGCCTGGCTGATCGCCGGCGCGCTGGCCGAACTGGTGGAACGCACGCGACTGTTCCGCGCGCCGTTCGCAACGGTCCGCGCGCGGTTCGGTGCCCAGCCGTTGTCGGTGTGGGGTTCGGCCGTGGCACATGCCGGCATGGGCGTCACCGTCGCCGGCATCGCCGGTATGTCGCTCGCGTCGAGCACCATCGTGGCGCTGCATCCGGGACAGGATGTGGTGCTTGGCGGCTACGACTGGACGCTGCTGGCGCTGCGCGACGAGCCGGGGCCGAATTACACCGCGCGCGTCGCGGATATTCGCGTCAGTCGTGGCGGCGACGAGATCGCGATGTTCCATCCGTCGCGCCGGATGTTCACCGTGGAGAAGACCTCGGTGACCGACACCGCGATCCAGACCAACGGACTGCGCGATCTCTACGCCGTGCTCGGTGAGGAGCGCGACGGTGCGGCGGTGCTGCGGCTGCACGTCAATCCGCTGGCGCCGTGGATCTGGTTCGGTGCGCTGGTGATGGCGGTTGGCGGCGCCTTGTCGCTGGCGGATCGGCGCCAGCGCATCGGCGCGCCGGCACGGCGGGCCGCGGCGATACGGGCGGGGGTCGTGCCGTGAGCAGCGGCCAATGACCCTGCTCCCACGCCGCGCCCTCTTGCTCGCGCCGCTCGGTGTCGCCGCGATCGGCGGCACGGGTTTCTGGCTGCTGCTCAACCGCATGAGCGAAGGCAGCTACGATCCGCACGGCGTGCCCAGCATGCTGATCGGGAAACCGTTGCCCGGCTTCTCGCTGCCCGGGCTGCCGCCAAGCGACGGCTTCTCCCGCGCCGACGTCGTCGCCACGGGCCGCCCCACGCTGGTCAACTTCTTCGCCTCGTGGTGCATCCCCTGCGTGCAGGAGGCGCCGGCGTTGATGCTGCTGAAGCAGCAGGGCACGCCGATCTGGGGCATCGCCTACAAGGACAGGCCCGCCGCCACTACCGAGTTCCTGCACCGGAACGGCGACCCGTATACCCGCATCGCCCGCGACGAGCCGGGCAACACGGCGATTGACTTTGGCCTCTACGGCGTCCCCGAGTCCTATGTGATCGACAAGGCCGGCATCGTGCGCTGGCGCTGGGCGGGCGGCCTCAGCGAGGACATCCTGCACCAGTCGCTCGTGCCGCTGCTGCAGAGCCTGGCGTGAGGCGGACTGCCGTCGTCCTGCTCGGCATCCTGCTCGCCGCCCCCGCCTACGCGGTGAGCGATCCGGCCGAACTGCTGCCTGACCGTACCCAGGAACAACGCGCCGAAGCGCTTGGCCACCAGCTGCGCTGCCTGGTCTGCCAGAACGAGAGCGTCGAGGAATCCAACGCCGATCTCGCCCGGGACCTCCGGCGTATCATCCGCCAGCGTGTCGTGGCAGGTGACAGCGACCAGCAGGTGATCGACTGGATGGTGGCCCGCTATGGCAACTTCGTCCGCCTGCGCCCGCCGTTCAATGCGATCACCCTCGGCTTGTGGGGAGCGCCGGCCATCGCGCTGCTGGCCGGAATCGGCATTGCACTGGTGGCGCGACGGCGACGCCCTGCCCCGCCGGCACCGCTGACCGACGCGGAACGCCAGCGGCTGGCTGACCTGCTCAAATCGTGATGGCCGGAACAAGTCCGGCCATGGCGGAAGACGTCCGGTGTGACGCCCGGGACCATGCATGATCTGGCTCGGCATTGTCCTGCTGGCGGCGATCGCGCTGACGCCGCTGGCTTTGACGCTGCGACGCACGGCTGCCGCACGAGGCCGGCAGGAGGCGGCGGTCGCGCTGCATCGTGCGCAGCTCGCTGAACTGGATCGCGACCTCGCCGACAGCCGCATCGCCACGGCGGAACACGCCAACGCGGTACTGGAGGTGCAGCGCCGTCTGCTCGCCGCCGCCGCCGGCGCCGAGGCGGAATCACACGCCAGTTCGCGAGCGCCGGTACTGCTCGCGCTGCTGGTGGTGCCGCTCGGCGCGATCGTGCTGTATCTGCTGGGCGGGTCGCCGGAACTGCCTGCCGTGCCGCTCGTCGATCGCATTGCAGCCGCCCGCGCGCGCGAAGCGCAGGAGGCCGCGCTGATCGCACAGCTTCGCCACCGACTGGGCGAACTCGATCCGCATGGCGAGCAGGCGCATCAGGGCTATGTACTGCTCGGCAATGCGGAAGCGAGCCGAGGCCGGCTCCAGGAAGCGGCCGATGCCTGGCGAACCGCCCTGACCATGCGGTTCGATCCGACGATTGCCGCGGAAGCAGCCGAGGCGATCACCGAAGCACAGGGGCACGTCACCGAGGAAGCGGCGATGCTGTTCCGCCAGGCCCTGGCCCAGTCGCCGGCGGATGCACCGTGGCGTCCCATGGCGGAGAAGCGACTGTCGGAGCTGAAATAGCCCGGATCGCCCACAGCGCGCCGGCGGGTAGCAGGCTGCGCCTCGCTCAGGCGGCAGGCAGGCACTTCCCCCGGATCAGGTCCGAGGCAGGCTTTCATAGCCGAAGCTCGCAAGGCCCTCGATCCCTTCTTCCTCATACCGACGCCTCCCGCATCAGAATATAGCCATCACCACCAGCATGGAGTTCACCGGCGCCATCACCGGCGGCCAGGCAAGTGGACCCACCGGCAATTCCTTTGCTTTTCAGGCGGCGGTGAATAACGGATTCCTGAATTTCGGGGTGACCGGTGTCGACGGCGCGACCAACGTCAAGACCTTGGCTAACGGACAGTCCGGAGTCGGCTCCTTCGCCAACGCCACCGTCACGGAAACCGACACGTCGCTCGCGCGGGGCGCTATCGGCATCACGCTTACCGAAACGAGCGTGATGAACACCGGATCCAGTGGCGGCGTAATCATCAGCGCCTTCCTGCATGCGCCATAGACTCCCGCCGTTCCCGGCGTCGAGACCACGGTGGACTTCCTCGATCCAGCAAGTTTCTCGTTTTCGGTGCCGGCGGGAACGCCCTTCAGTTTCGACGGCTTCCTCGAGGCGCCGCCCGCCGTCACCGCCTCGGTTCCCGAGCCCTCCTCGTTCTTGGTTCTGGGAACCGGGCTGTTGAGTCTTCGGATCATGAGACGGCGCATCGCTGACTCATCGTAAGAGCAATGAGCGAGGACGCCGCCGCGTCATAGGGCCCAACGGTGTAAATCGACAACGCGGGCAGTTACAAGCAACCCAGCGCTGGATTGCTTCGTCGCTTCGCTCCTCGACAGTTGACGCAGCTGCCCATGCTCCCTCCACCGATTAGTGAGGCACACGCTATCACGGCGGACGAGGAATACGAGGCTATGCTCGCTTCCGCTTGGCGGCGCGCTTCGCCTGCTTCGCGGGCGACGACTTCTTGCGTGCCGGCCTGCCGGCTGCTGTCCGCGTCCCCTGCCCCAGACTTCGCTTCAACGCCGCCATCAGGTCGATCACGTTGTCGCCACGGGGTTCCTCGGGTGCTTCCGGCTCGATGCCCTCGCCCTTCAGCTTCGCGTCGATCACCTCGCGCAGCCGTGTCTCGTAGCGATCCTCGGTGTCGGCCGGTTCGAACTTGCCCTTCTGCCGATCGATCAGTTGCCGGGCAAGCTTCACCATCTCGGCATCCGGGCGTGCGTCCGGTATGCGGTCGAACAGCGTGTCATAGGCGTAAAGATCGCGCGGCTCGTGCAGCGTGTGCAGGACCATGCCCTGCTCGAGCGGCAGGATTGCCACCGCGCGCTCGCGCCGTGCGATCACCAGGCGTGTCAGCGCGGCCATGCCCGACGCGGCAATGGCGTCGCGCAGGACCACATACACGTCCTGCCCCGCCTCGCCGTCCGGCACCATATAATAACTCGAGTCGAAGTAGATCGGCTGGATCGCGTCGCGCGCGACGAACTTGCTGACGGTCATGGTGGAAGAGGTCTCGATGCGGGCGCTGGCAAAATCAGCATCCTCGAGCAGAACATAGCGATCCTTCTCGAATTCGTAGCCCCGTACCAGCTCCGACCGTGGCACCTCCTTGTCCGTCTCGGCGTCCAATGTGACCGTGCGCACGCGGTGGCCGGTCTTCGGGTTGATGAAGTGAAAATGCAGGTCGCCGCTCGCGCGCAGCACGCTGTGCAGCGACACCGGGCAGCTCACCAAGGCGAGCCGCAGATGTCCCCGCCAGATCGGTCGCTCCGCCATCGTTGCCTCCGAAAAGTTGCAATCTGGGACCGCCTCATTCACTTCGCCAGCCTGGTCCCGGCCGCACGTTCTTTTGTGGTCGAGCCTTGCGCAACCGCCAGGGGACGGGACCGTTCGGGACGTGTCCCAAAGGGAGACATGCAATCATGGCAAAATACGCTTCTATCGGTACGATGCTCGCGGCCACGGCACTGATTTCGCTGCCGGTCCTGGCCCAGACGACGACCAGCACCAGTCCTGCCGCACCGCCTGCCGGCGTGACGCCGCCAGCCGGCATGACATCGAGCCGCACCACCACGACGACGACGACCCACCCGGCCACCACCACTGAGACTTCCTCGATGGCCAGCTCGTCGAAATACGTCACCGCCGACGGTCAGGTGCGCGTGAGCAAGGTGGTGGGCGCCAGCGTCTACAATGACCAGAACCAGTCGGTCGGCTCGGTCGACGATCTGCTGATGGGCGACAACGATCACAAGGCGGCTACCGCGGTGCTCTCGGTGGGCGGCTTCCTCGGCATGGGCAGCAAGCTCGTGTCGGTGCCGTTCGACCAGCTCAAGATCCAGAACGACAAGATCGTCATGCCGGGTGCCACGAAGGCCTCGCTGGAAGGCATGCCGGAGTACCACTACACCAATGCGTGATCCGCTCCGGAATCGCCACATAGGTTGCGGATAACGCGGGATGGGCGGCGATGAGCCGCCCATCTTTTGTACGGCGGCCTGTGCTGCCATAATTCCCTGGCGACGCCGGCGGGAGAACGCCATGAACGATCTGGCTGGGGCAGCGCACGCTGTCGACGAAGCGACACTGCCGCGGCGCTATGCGGCGGTCCGCGCCTGGACCGAGCATCTCGCCGCATCGCTGAGCGCCGAGGATCAGTGTGTCCAGTCTATGCCCGATGCCAGCCCGGCGAAGTGGCATCGCGCGCACACGACGTGGTTCTTCGAACAGTTCCTGCTCACCGCGTTCTCGGCGGACTATCAGGTGTTCGATCGCGACTTCGCCTATCTGTTCAACTCCTACTATGAGACGGTCGGTCCGCGCCATCCGCGTCCCACTCGCGGGCTGCTGACCCGACCGTCCACCGAACGCGTCGGTGCGTTCCGCCGCCACGTCGATGCCGCGATGCGGCGTCTGCTGGCGCGGCTGCCGGACGAAGCCGTGGGATTGGTCGAGCTCGGGCTGCACCACGAGCAACAGCATCAGGAGCTGCTGCTCACCGACATGCTGCACGCGTTCGCGCAACACCCGCTGGCGCCGGCAGTGCTGCCCGACTGGGCAGAACCGGAGGGTGCAGCCGGCCCTACCCGTTTCGTAGAGTGCGCCGGCGGGATGGTGCGGGTCGGCCACTCGGACGCGGGTTTCTGCTTCGACAACGAGACGCCGGCGCATGCGGTGTATCTGCGGCCGTATCGGCTGGCATCGCGGCTGGTGCGCAATGGCGAGTGGGCCCAGTTCATCGCCGACGGCGGCTATCGCACGCCGACACTGTGGATGTCGGACGGCTGGGCCTGTGCGCAGGCGAATGGCTGGTCCACACCGCTGTATTGGCGCGAAGCCGACGACGGCTGGCGGCATATGGGACTGTCCGGCCTGTCGCCGCTCGATGCGGATGCGCCGGTGCGTCATATCAGCTGGTACGAAGCCGATGCGTTTGCGCGGTGGGCCGGCGCGCGGCTGCCGACCGAGGCAGAGTGGGAGGCGGCCAGCGAACGCGACGGCATCGCCGAACTGGAATCGCATGTCTGGCAATGGACATGCAGCTCCTACAGCCCATATCCGGGATATCGGCCGGTCGCGGGTGCGGTCGGCGAATATAACGGCAAGTTCATGATCAACCAGATGGTGCTGCGTGGCGGATCGCTGGCCACGCCGGCTTATCATACGCGGCGCAGCTACCGGAACTTCTTCCACCCCGACAAGCGCTGGCAGTTCAGTGGCGTTCGTCTGGCCCGCGACGTCTGACAGGGGAAAATCCACAGATGCCTGATGACTCCGTCTCGATGCTGGCGGCCGGCAGTGTTGCGGATGCGGCGCTGTCCGGCCTGTTGCAGCCGCAGAAAACACTGCCCGCGAAACTGTTCTACGACGAGGAAGGCTGCCGCCTGTTCGGGCGCATCACCGAGTTGCCGGAGTACTATCTGACGCGAACGGAGCTTGCCTTGCTGGCGGAGGTCGCGCCGCGCGTGGCCGACATGGTGCGGGAACCCGCGGTGCTGGTGGAATACGGCGCGAGCGACGAGACGAAGGCGGAGTTCCTGCTGCGCACCTCGGTGTTCCAGGCCTATGTGCCGATCGACGTTGCTGCGCCACAACTCGAGCAGATGCGCGCGCGGCTGCGCCAGCGGCGGCCGGATCTGCCCGTGTGCCTGGTGCCTGCCGACTTCATGGATGTCGTCGCGCTGCCGACGCAGGTACCGCCGCTGCCACGGTTTGGTTTTTTCCCCGGATCGACGATCGGCAATCTGGATCCGTTGGAGGCGCGACACTTCCTGCAACGCGCGCGTGACGCGCTTGGCGATACGTCCTGGTTCCTGGTCGGTGTCGATCTGCGCAAAGATCCGGCGATTTTGCTGCCGGCGTATGACGATGCGCAGGGTGTCACGGCGGCGTTCAATCGCAATCTGCTGGTGCGGTTGAATCGCGAGGCCGGCGCCGACTTCGATCTGGCCGCCTTCGCGCATCGCGCCGAGTGGAACGACGAGGCGAGCCGGATCGAGATGCACCTGGTCAGTCTGCGCGATCAGGTGGTGCGGGTCGCCGGCCAGACGATCCACTTCGAGCGAGCGGAAACGATTCATACCGAGAACAGCTACAAATACGCACCCGAGCGCTTCGCCGCATTGGCCGAGGAGTCGGGATGGCACAGCGCGGAACTTTGGACCGATCCGGCGCGGCTGTTCTCGTTGCATCTGCTCGAGCCGCGGCGCGGACCTTAGTCTCTGAGCCGCGGCGATGGGTTTCGCTCCGCGCTACCCATCCTACGCAGGAGCACTCTGTCGTAGGATGGGTTGAGCGGAGCGAAACCCAAATCCAGGTCGCAGCGACAGCTACGCCGCGTCCACCGCCCGCTCGCCCATGAGAAAGGCGCGCAACTGCAGCCGGGCCCGATGCACGCGGCTCTTCAGTGTGCCGATCGCGCATCCTGTGACTTCGGCCGCATCCTCATACGACTGCTCCTGCAGCACGATCATCTGCAGTGCCTCGCGCTGATCGCGCGGCAGCCGATCCAGTGCCCAGCCGAGTTCGCGCAGCGCTGTGCGATCCTCGTGCGCCGCGGGTACAGGGACCTCGGGCACCGTATCCACGTCGGTATATTCGCGCCGGCTGCGCACGCCACTGATGAAGTGGTTCACCATAATGCGATGCACCCAGGCAGAGAAATTGGTGCCGGGCGTGAAGCAATCCTGCGCTCCCAGCGCCTTGGTGGCGACATCCTGCATCAGGTCCTCCGCCGCCGCGCGGTTTCGTGTCAGCGCCAATGCCCAGATGCGCATCTTCGGCAGGAACCTGATCAACTGGTCCTGAAACTCCTGCGCCATGATTGATACTCCCGGTGCGAAAAGTGTGTGTTGCCGCACCTGAGGCGGACGGGACGGGCTTGCAAGACGAATGACACGAGCTTGAGGTGCGCAGCACGACCGTTTGATCGCGCGAGCACGCTGCGGCATTCTCACATTCGTGAACTCGCAGCTCCCACGCAATCTGCTGACAGACGTTCCTGGTCTCACGGTCGGGAACGTCGAGGATCTGCGCCTGGGTTCCGGCGTCACGGTGATTGTGTTCGATCGGCCGGCGGTGGCGTCGGTGAGCGTCCTGGGTGGCGCGCCAGGCGGACGCGACACGGATCTGCTCGCGCCGCACAATACGGTCGAGGCGGTGGATGCGATCGTACTGTCCGGCGGATCGGCATTCGGACTCGACGCAGCGGGCGGGGTGCAGGCCGCGCTGCGTGAGCAGGGTCGCGGGATCGCGATCGGCGATGTACGCGTGCCGATCGTGTGTCAGGCGATCCTGTTCGATCTGCTCAACGGCGGCGACAAGGACTGGGGCCGCTTCTCGCCGTATCGCGACATGGGCTATGCGGCGACGAACACGGTTGGTGGGGACTTCGCGCTGGGCAGTGTCGGTGCCGGGGCAGGAGCCACGACGGCGACGGTGAAGGGCGGGCTCGGGTCGGCGAGTGCCGTCACGTCAGGCGGCCACACTGTCGCGGCCATCGTGGCGGTGAACGCGGTTGGCGCACCGACGGTCGGTACTGGCCCACACTTCTGGGCGGCAGCGTTCGAGCGGAACAGCGAATTCGGCGGCCGTGGTCTGCCGGCATCGTTCGACACGGCGCTGCGCACAAAGGGCGGCCGCGGCACCGGCACGACGATAGGGCTGGTCGCCACCGACGCGGTGCTGAGCAAGGCGCAGGCGCTGCGGCTGGCGATCATGGCACACGACGGTCTGGCACGCGCGGTTCTGCCGGCGCATGCACCGCTCGACGGCGACACGATGTTCGCCGCCGCCACGGGGATGCGACCGATGACGGACCCGGCGAGGGAGCTCACCGAGCTTGGCCATCTTGCGACCCAGGTGATGGCGCGGGCGATCGCGCGTGGCGTGTATGAGGCGACCGCATTGCCCGTGCCGAGTGCGCAACCTTCCTGGCGCGACCGGTTCGCGCCATCGGACTGACATCGCCGGGCACGCGGCTTGCGACGCGGCTGTCGCCGGGGGCGGGATTCAGCCGGCAGCTGGCACTATTTTCTGGCTATCCTAGTGGAAACCTGCACAAAACAACCTGATGCGCCGCCTGCTCCGGGTTCTCATTCTGCTTGTCCCGACCGCTGCCGTTGCCAGCCCGCCACCGTCACCCGGCTTGCTGTGTGACGCTGCCATCGTCGGCGCGGAAAGGTCGGCGCATCTGCCGCTCCGCCTGCTCGGCGCCATTGCCGAAGTGGAAAGTGGCCGACTGGATGACGCCGGCAACGTCCGCCCCTGGCCCTGGACCATCAATGCCGAGGGACGCGGCCAGTTCTTCGCCAGCAAGCAGGACGCGATCGATGCCGTGCGTGCGTTGCAGGCGCAGGGCGTCCGTTCGATCGACGTCGGTTGCATGCAGGTCAACCTGATGTTCCACCCGAACGCCTTCGCGTCGCTGGACGAGGCGTTCAATCCGGCCGCGAACGCACTCTATGCCGCCCGCTTCCTCAACACGCTGTATGGCATGAGCGGAAGCTGGGTGCAGGCGACCGCGGCCTACCATTCGCAGACGCCCGCGATCGGGGCCGACTATGAGCAGCGCGTGATGGCGCGGTGGCAGCATCGAGGTCCGGTATTCGGTGCGCCCTTGACGCAGACGGCGTATCGCGACTTCACCCCGAAGGCCCAGGTCTATGGCGCGTTCCAGCCGGCCGATCAGGTGTACGGCGCGTTCGCCGAACCGGCACCCATGCCGACCCGCCTGGCGCACCGCTGATCGGCACGCGGGGGCGTCGGTTTGATACCGGCCCGACGCGCACTTCCATCGAATTGGCCGCATCGTTAGGTTCCCCGCCAGGCTAGGAGCCGCGGGAGGACACCATGAGCGATGGCGGCGGCGTACGACGTGTCGAGATCACGGAACGGGAATCGCCGGTATTCGACGGCGCCGAATTCGGCACGGTCGGTGCCTATGAGCGGCTGCACGGCACGGCGTTCTGCGAGCTTGATCCCGCGCATCCGCTGAACGCCGGCGTCGTCAATCTCGACAGGGCGCCACGCAATGCACACGGCGCCGTCGAGTATCAGTGCGAATTCCGCATCCTGAAGCCACTCGATCCTGCACGCGGCAATGGCTGTCTGGTGTACGACGTGCCCAACCGCGGCAACCAGCCGATCATGCCGCGGCTGAACGGTGCGCCCGAGGGCGGCCATCCACAGCACGCCGGCAACGGCTTCCTGATGCGGCATGGCTTCACGCTGGTGTGGAGCGCCTGGCAGGGAGATGTGCCGCCGGGCAACGACCGTCTGGTCGCTCGCTTCCCGGTGATCGAAGGCGTGACCGGCATGGTGCGCGAGGAGTTCATCGCCGAAGCGACCGGACTGCTCGGCGACGGCAACATCGAGGAAGTATCCGAGGATCGCTTCATCGGCACGTTGGTCTATCCGGTCGCCGATCCCGCCAACGCCACGCTGACCGTGCGCGAACGCGAGACCGATCCGCGCGCCACGCCGTCCGGTCTTGCATGGCGGCTGATCGACGACCGCCATGTCGAGATCACCCGGCCGGCCGCGCCTGGCTTCGATCGCGGCGCCATCTTCGAATTCATCTATCGCGCGCGCGAGCCGATCGTGATGGGCATCGGCTTTGCCGCGATCCGCGACATCGTGTCGCACCTGCGCCACACGACGCCAGGCATCCGGCACACGCTGGGTTTCGGTATTTCGCAGAGCGGCCGGGTGCTGCGTGATCTGGTGTACCATGGCTTCAACCAGGACCTCGCGGGACAGCAGGTGTTCGACGGCATCATGCCGGTGGTTGCCGGTTCCCGCCGCACCTGCATCAACTGGCAATTCGCGCAGGCCGGACGCTATTCGCGCCAGCACGAGGACCACTGCTACGGCGATGATCAGTTCCCGTTCAGCTATCCGACGCTGAGCGATCCGGTCAGCGGCCGCACCGACGGCATCCTGCAACGCGCCCGCGATGCCGGGGTGTGTCCGAAAGTGCTGCACCTGGATACCGAGAGCGATATCTGGCAGGCGCGCGCCTCGCTGGTGGGCACCGACACGACCGGTATCGACATCGCAATGCCGGATGAGGTGCGCATCTATACGGTGACCGGCGTTCCGCACGCGCCGTTCCGGCCGCTGAGCAAACCCGTCATGCAGTTGCCCGGCAATCCGCTCGGCTACGGCGCGTTCATGCGGGCACTGCTGGTCGCGCTGACCGAGTGGGTGGCGCACGGCACAGCACCGCCCGACAGCCGGTTCCCGTCGCGAGCGGCGGGCACGCTGATGCCGTTGACCGAGGCGCGTGCGACATTCCCCAGGCTGCCGAAGGTGAATTTTCCGACCGTGCTGAACGAGCTGCGGCTGCGCGACCATTCCGTGGAGCCGCCGATCGAGAGCACGGCGTATCCGGTATTCGTGCAATCGACAGATAGCGACGGCAATGCACGCGGCGGCATCCGCCATCCGTTGCTCGACGCACCGCTGGCTTCGCATGTCGGCTGGTCGTTGCGCGCGGCTGGATTCGGCGAAGGCGATCTGTTCACTGTCCAGGGCTCGATCATCGCGTTCCCCGCGACCGAAGCCGACCGGCAGCGCAGTGACGATCCGCGGCCCTCGATCGAAGCGCGCTATGCCTCACGCGACGCGTGGGCCACAAAGCTGGCCGAGGCCACGCAACGTCTGGTGGCCGATCGGCTGCTGCTGGCCGAGGATGCCGACCGGCTGATCGCCGCAGCCCGTGAAACGTGGGACGTATACCGGGCATTGTAGGAACCAGCATGGAAACCGTCGGGCTTGGCTTTTACTTCGAGGACCTGTCGGTCGGGCGGCGCTTCCGTACCATCGGCCGCACGGTAACCGAGGCGGACATCACGAACTTCGTCAACTGCACCGGCATGGTGGAGGTGCTGTTCACCAACACCGAGTTCCTGCGCGAGGAATCCGACATCAAGCAGCGCCTCGCGCCGGCGGCGCTGAGCTATTGCTTCGCCGAAGGGCTGCTGGTGCAGGCGACCATGCAGCATACCGGGTTCGCGTTCCTGCACATGGAGTTCAACGTGGTACAACCGGTGTTCGCCGGCGACACGATCCATGTGGAATGCGAGGTGATCGAGGCGCGGCTGTCGCGCAACCGGCCGGGCAGGGGGCTGGTGCGGACGCGGAATAAGGTAATGAAGCACGACGGCACCGTGGCGCTGACCTATACGCCGCTGCGGATGATCAAGTGCCGGAGCAGTGGGTAATGCTCTTTGACTCGCCACCCGTAGGTGCTGTCAACAATCCGCCACTCAACATCGCTGTGCTCGAAGCGGGTAACCTCGGCGCTTACGTTCTCCCGACAAGGACCTCCAATATAGCGGTGGAGATTTTGGTAAAAGTAGCGGATAAATCATCCCTCCCGATCGATGGTTTCGCCTTTAACCGTACCTTGAATGTATAGCTTTGTAATGAGATATGAGCATCGCCATCTATAGTACGCAAATAAGCCCTTCCAATCGCAACGCCGCGTAGACGGTCCTCAAAGTAATCCCTAAAATCTCTCAGCTCGATTGTTACGTTCAGCACACCAGGGCCAAAAGAGGGTCACGCCTACTGCCTCCAGAAGCGAGCACGGAACGAGCCGGAAGCTGTCTTGCTCCTCAATGAACATCCTCGCATAGAGGCTTATGAACAGGAATTACAGGCCTGCGAGTACGCTGGCCGCTGCGTAATCACGGAGGTGACCCATGGGAAAGGCAGCAAAGCCTATTGACCCCGCTCGGACGGCGGGCAGCTTACCGCAATCGAATCGATTGGTCGGGTACTCCACGGCATGAGCCGGACTCATGGGCGGAGACCTCACAACCTCGCGCCTGCCCGGCTTGCCGAAGTAAAATCGGGTCATCCGGCCCATGGATTGCGGGCAGGCTGATTCCTCTGGCTTGCAACGCGCAGAAACGCCGGCGCGGAAGGGCGGGCCGTGTTTGACACCGAACAAACCCCACCCGTACAACTACGTCGACGGAGAACACCATGACCATTGATGGCGCGATCGACTGCGACATCCACCCCGGCGTGCCGAACATCAAGGCGCTGCTGCCCTACATGGACGAATTCTGGCAGGAATCCTTCGTCGCGCGCGGCATCGACGGCTTCGACATGATGAGCTACCCGCTCGGCGCGCCGATCACCTGCCGGCCCGACTGGCGGGTGAAGGGCGAACGGCCGGGATCCAGCCTGCCGAATATGCGGCGCGACGCGCTCGATGCGTTCGGCATCGGCCTGGCGATCTGCAACCCGCTCACCGGCGGCCAGGTGGCGGTCAGCGAAACAATGGGTGCCGCGATCTGCTCCGCCGTCAACGACTGGATCGTCGAGCACTGGCTGAACCAGGAGCCGCGGCTGCGCGCCTCGATCGTGGTGCCCGCACAGGCGCCGCTGCTGGCGGTGGAGGAGATCGAGCGCCGCGCCGGCGACCATCGCTTCGTGCAGATCCTGATGCCGGCGGCGTGCGAGATGATGCTCGGCCGCAGCTATTACTGGCCGATCTACGAGGTCGCGGCCAAATACCATCTGCCGATCGGGCTGCACGCCGGCAGCATGTACCGCTACGCGCCGACCTCCGGCGGCTGGCCGTCGCACTATCTGCACGACTATGTGGCGAACTCGCAGTTGTTCGAGGATCAGTTGCTCAGCCTGATCTCGAACGGCGTGTTCAACCGCTATCCCGATCTGCGGTTCGTGCTGATCGAGTCCGGCGTGACCTGGCTGCCGGGCTTCATCTGGCGCGCGATCAAGACCTGGCGCGGCGTGCGCGCCGAGGTGCCGTGGGTGAAGCGCTCGCCGGCCGAGACGATCCGCGAGAACATCCGCCTCACCGTGCAACCGATCGACGCGCCGCGCGATACCGATGTTGTGGAGCGCATCATCGAACAGATCGACAGTGACCGGATGCTGCTGTTCGCCTCCGACTATCCGCACTGGCAGTTCGAGGGCGACGCCGTGCTGCCGTCGGGCCTGTCGCCTGACCTGCTGCGACGCATCCGCGTCGACAATCCGCTGGAGACCTATCCTCGCCTGAAGGAGACCGTGCAATGAACGCGCCCGTCGATGTCATGGAACGGCGCCCCGAGGCCGATACCCGCCTCGGCATCATAGATTGCGACATCCATCCCTCGCTGAAGCCTGGCGCGCTGAACCAGTACCTGTCGGAACGCTGGCGCAAGCATCTGGCAGAGTACGGCAAGTTGAACTGCGGCATCTACGCCGACCGTGGCACCTATCCACGCTTTTCACCCGCAACGTCGCGGCGCGACGCCTGGCCGCCGGGCGGCGGGTTGCCTGGCTCCGACGTCGCGTTCCTGCGCGAGCAACTGCTGGACGCCTACAACATAGCCTATGGCGTGCTGGAGCCGCTGATCGGCGTCAACACCTCGCGCAACCTGGACGAAGCCGCGGCGCTCTGCTCGGCGGCGAATGACTGGCAGGCGCACGACTTCGTCGATTTGGAGCCGCGGCTGCGTGCGTCGATCCTGGTCCCGCAGGACGACCCCGAGGCGTCGGTGAAGGAGATCGAGAGGCGCGCCGGCGACTGGCGGTTCGCGCAGATCCAGCTGGGATCGAAGACCTCGGAGCCGTTGGGGCGGCGGCGGTATTGGCCGATCTTCGCCTGCGCGGAAGCGAATGGACTGTCGATCGGGCTGCATGTCGGCGGCACGCAGAACAGCGCGCCTTCCGCCAGCGGCTGGCCGCAATTCTACATCGAAGATCACCACATGCTGGTGCACTCGATGCAGAACCAGGTGGCGAGCCTGATTCTTGAAGGTGTGTTCGAGGCTTTTCCCAAGCTGAAGGTCTGCATGATCGAGGGCGGCTTTGCATGGGTGCCGTCGCTTGGCTGGCGGCTCGACGCTCACTGGGCCAAGATGCGTGACGAGGTGCCGCAGGTGAAACGGCCGCCTTCCGAGTACATGCGGACCAATCTGTGGTACGCGACGCAGCCGGTGGAGGAGCCGGAGAACCCCGATGACCTGCGTCAGGTATTCGAGTGGATCGGCTGGGACCGGATGGTGTACTCGTCCGACTATCCGCACTGGGACTTCGACGATCCGCACCTCGCGTTCCGCTTCCAGATGACCGAGGACGAGAAGCGGATGCTGTTCCGCGACAATGCGCTGAGTGTGTATACGTTCCGGTAGACGAAGCTGCCGTGTCGCAGTTCATCGGGCTGACCGATTTGCGTCGGGCTGCCGTGTTTCCTGGCTCGGCGGCGATTGCTTGGCGAGCGCATCGTGCCCGACGAGCTTCCACGCGGCGGGCGGGTAATTTCGAAAGCAAGAGTTTTCACGCAGATAAGCAGCGGATTTACGCCGATGCACGCTGATGGTGACGAGGTGAATGATCTACCGCGGTATGCGATCGGCAGCGAGTTGACCGTTTACCTACCATGGACCAAAGCCTACGAGCCGCGCAGGACGGTCGGCGTGTTTTGCGTGAATCCGCTCTTATCTGCGTGAAAACCTTTTCTTGTCCTGCGGCACCGCTATGCTCGCACGCGGGCGTCCAGATCGTCCGCTGGCACAGTCACCGAGGTACAGTCAAAGCTGGCGCAACCTGCCAAAACCACCGCGCAGGGGGACTGGGACGTTCACGCTATTGCCTCGATGCCGTGCTCTGGTTTGGTTGCGGCAGACGGCTGCGCTAGGTGCATCCGTGGTTTCAAATCGTCGCAGGCGCTGCCGCAGATCGATGTTACGCGACGGCAGCAGGTGTTCCGCGACAGCGCGTTCGCGCTCTACAGGGCCTGAATGCTTGTTGCGTACGAACGCTGAGGCTATCGCCTCACGCGGGTTGTCGTGCAGACAGCGAACGGCAACACTGTAGCCCGTAGATGGGGAGTGACCGATGCTGCAGCCACCGCCCGCCCGCCCCGGCATGCGCGAGGACGAGGTCGATACGCCCGCACTGCTGATCGATCTCGACGCGTTCGAAGCGAACCTCGACCACATGGCGGAGTTGCTGGCGCCGACCAAGGCGAAGCTGCGAGCGCATGCCAAGACCCACAAATCGCCGGTGATCGCGAAACTGCAGATGGTGCGCGGCGCGGTGGGCCAGTGCGTGCAGAAGGTGGCGGAAGCCGAGGCGCTGGCCTGGGGCGGCATTCCCGACATCCTGGTCAGCAACGAGGTGGTGGGGGCATCGAAGCTGGCGCGGCTGGCGGCGCTGGCGCGCATCGCCAAGGTCGCGTTGTGCGCCGACGATGCGGCGCAGGTGGCGGCGATCGAGACCGCCGCGGCGGATGCCGGGGTGCGGCTGCCGGTGCTGGTCGAGATCGACGTCGGCGCCGGCCGTTGCGGCGTCGCACCTGGTCCGGATGCGGTGGCGTTGGCGAAGCGGATCGCCGCGTCGAAGCACCTGATCTTCGGCGGGCTGCAGGCGTATCACGGCAGCGCGCAGCACAAGCGGACGGTGACGGAGCGCCGCACGCTGATCGGCAACGCCGTGGATGCATCACGGCGGACGGTGGAGCAGTTGCGGCAGCAGGGACTGGACTGCGCGATCGTCGGCGGCGCGGGGACCGGCACGTTCCAGATCGAGTCGGCGTCCGGGGTGTATAATGAGATCCAGGCCGGCAGCTATGTGTTCATGGACGCGGACTACGCGCGCAACCTGGACGAGGCGGGCACGCCGATCGGCACGTTCCGGCATTCGCTGTTCGTGCTGGCGACGGTGATGAGCGTGCCGAGCAAGAGCATCGCGGTGGTGGATGCGGGGCACAAGGCGGTGGCGGTGGACAGCGGCATGCCCACGATCTGGCAGCGGCCGGACATCCGCTATGTCGGCGCCTCGGACGAGCATGGGAAGATGGAGGTGGGGTCGGAGACGGAGGCACCGAAGCTGGGCGAGAAGCTGCGGCTGGTGCCGGGGCACTGCGATCCGACGGTGGACCGCTACGACTGGTATGTGGGGGTGCGGAACGGGCGGGTCGAGTGCCTGTGGCCGGTCGCCGCGCGCGGCGGGATGCATTGAGAAGGCCGGGGCCTTGCCCCGAACCAAAACGGATGGATTGCAAAGGCTCCGCCTTTGCTGGGGGTCCAGGGGGCAAAGCCCCTTGGCGGGTTTCAGGGTAGAGCCCTGACCTTCTCCGCCCTCAATTCATTTGCTTGCACCGACCCGAGCCTCACGCTACGGCCTATGCCATGACCCGCAGCCGGCCCGCATCGAGCACACCCGACGCCGATCTTGCCGCGGCCATCCGCTTGCTCGGCCATACCAGCGTGCTGGTGGTGGGCGACGTGATGCTCGACCGCTACATCTACGGCACGGTGGAGCGCATCAGCCCGGAAGCCCCGGTGCCCATCCTGGCGGTCGAGCGTGACCTGGCAATGCCGGGCGGCGCCGGCAACGTGGTGCGCAACTTGACGGCACTGGGCGCCGCGGTGGCATTCATCTCGGTGGTGGGCGACGACCAGGCCGGTTCGGATCTGACCGGGCTGATCGGCGGTCAGCCCAATGTGGAACCGTGGCTGTTGGTGCAGGGCGGACGCACCACCACGCTGAAGACCCGCCTGCTCGCCGCCGGCCAGCATCTGCTGCGTGCCGACCGGGAGGAAACCTCGGCGATCCAGCCGCGGCTGGCCGAGCGTCTGGTGCGGATCGCGCGCGATGCGATGGCGGCGACCTCGGTCACCGTGCTGTCGGACTACCGCAAAGGGCTGCTGGCCGGCGAGCTGCCCGCGCAGCTCATCGCCGCGGCGCGGGAGGCGGGGCGGGCAGTGATCGTCGATCCCAAGGGACCGGACTATTCGCGTTATGCCGGCGCCGACATCATCATGCCGAACCGCACCGACCTGGCCGAAGCCACCGGGATGCGGGTGGATGGCGAGGCGGCCATAGTCTCGGCGGCCACCGCGTTGCGCCAGCGCCACGGCTTCGGCGCGGTGGTGGTGACGCGCGGCAACGACGGCATGACGCTGCTCGACGCCGGTGGGGCGCGGCATTTCCCGGCCGAGGCGGCCGAGGTGTACGACATCGCCGGCGCCGGCGACACAGCGGCGGCGACGCTGGCCGCCGCGGTCGCGGCGCGGCTGGAACTGCCGGTGGCGGTGCGGCTCGCCAACATCGCGGCCGGTGTCGTGGTGGGAAAGGTCGGCACCGCGGTGGCGCGTGAGGCGGACCTGCTGGCGGCACTGTCACCGCAGGGCGGCGCGCTGCGTAAGATCGTCTCGCGCGACGCGGCGGTGGAGCACGTGCAGCGCTGGCACCACAAGGGCTGGCGCGTCGGCTTCACGCACGGCCGCTTCGACCCGCTGCTTCCCGCCGACCTGCACTGGCTGGAGGAGGCGCGCGAGGCCTGCGACCGGCTGGTCGTCGGGCTGAAGTCGCCGCTCGCCGATGCAGTCCAGCCGGAGCCGGCGCGCGCCGCTATGCTGGCGAGCCTTGCCAGCGTCGATCTGGTGACCGTGTTCGGGGAGGACACACCGGATGCGCTGATCGCTGCGCTGCGCCCGGATTTGACGGTGGCCGCGGGCGGGTAGGTCCGATCGGCCGGCCGGCATTATGACGGCGGCAGAAATACCTGCACGACCTCCCGGAACGGCGTCAGTGCCTCGCACGTCGTCGCGTGGGCTGCCAGCGCCCGCCAGCGCAGTTCGTCGAACAAGCCCGGATGCGCTTCCCGCGTGAAACGCAGTGCACACGCGACCGCAACGTCAGCGTGGCCGATCGCATTGCCAAACCAGAAGCGATCCGATCTGCTGGTCCGATCGACCTCGAGTGCGGAGAGCACGTCCGCGATCTGGGTCCGGCAGCGTGCGATCCATTGGTCGGATGTCGTTTGGTGCAGCACGCGCTCGTAGATCAGGCTTACCGCCTTGTCGGCCAGACCGGTGGCCAGGGCGCATATCTTCAGCGCCTGGCGGCGGCGTTCGCCGCTGTCGGCGATCATGGCGCGTGCCGGCCCGGCAAGCTCATCCAGATGATCGAGGATCGCGCCGCTTTCGATCAGTGCTTCGCCGTTGTCCAGCACCAGCGTGGGGACGCGGCGCAGCGGATTGAACGGCGCGATCCGTTCGGCGTCGCCGAACGTCGACCAGGGCCGGTGCTCATACGCCATGCCATAGAGACGGAGTGCGATGGCCACGCGCCGGACGAACGGCGAATCATATTGCCCGATCAGGATCATTGGCGCCTCTAGCTGACCACGTCCGGCCCGAACCGGTAGCCGTTGAACACCAGATCGGGATCCGGGTCCGCGCCACCCCAATCGCCAACAAAGCGGCCAATCTGCGGCTCGAACCGGATGTGTACCGTGCCGGTGCCGTCCCGGTCGGTCCAGGTGAAGTCGGCCTCACAGGTCCCGGTCTGATGGAACCCGCTCAGAGTGCCGTCGAACGGTACGGCATCATGGATGCGATAGCGCCCGACCAGCGTTCCGTCAGGTCCGGCCTGGAATTCGGTTTCCATCGTCTGCAGGCCCATTCCGTTCCAGACCGGGCCGCGCCACGGTCCAATGCTTGCGGTGAAGCAGGTATCCAGCGCGAGCGCCGGCGGGGCGGCCGAAAGCACAACCAGAACCAGAGTGATGCGAGCGAGCATAGTGCGCCCC